>CP036352.1:2780092-3088992 GCA_007753915.1 Phycisphaerae bacterium RAS2 | reverse complement strand
GTTCTTCGGTCTCGCCGGCGCACGACCTCGCTGGCTGCCTGACCTTTGATCCGACGGGCCGCTTCGTCGAGCCGCCGGGAACCAACGAGCCGCCGGCCGGGCTGGAGTTCGTGTACGACGAGGAGAACCGGGTCATCGCGGTTCATCGGGACTTTGACGGCCAGCCGGGGCCGTACCAGAACGGCCAGTTCGGGCCGCTGCACGACGAATCGGACGAAGGGATGCACCCGTTGTATGTATTCAAGTACGACGCCCTCGGCCGCCGGGTCGAGACGATACAATACGTCGATGAGGCCTTGGGCACGCGGTGGGACGATGGCGCGACGCCGACGCCCGCCCCGGCTCCACGGAGGATTCGGCACGTGTACGCCGGCCTGGAGACGATTCAGGAGTACGCCTGCTGCACCGGCACTGACGCCTGCGGCGAGACGGCCCCGCCCTGCGAGTGCGGCGTGACGGCGACCGGCTGCGGCGATGGCTGGCCGCTCGCGCGGGAGTTCGTGTGGGGCGACGCGAATCGCTTCCCCGAGCCGATCGTGATGGTGGACTTCACCGGCGCGGGGATGCCCAACACGTGGGACCCCGAAGTGCCGGTCCCGACACCGCCGATTTTCTACTATTATCTGCATGACGCCCTGGGCAGCGTCGTAGCCCTGACCGACAACGTGGGCCGGCTGGTCGAGCGGTACACGTATGATCCGTATGGGCGCGTGGTGGTCGAGCAGCCAGATGACCAGGATGGCCCAGCGGACGCGAATCCCTGCACGACAGGTTGCGACCCAGTGGAGTGGGTGGCGAACGTCTGCGGGGGTGGCGTGCTCGGCGCGAACGCGTTGACCTACTCGGCCTACGGCAATCCATTCATGTGGACGGGCCAGCGGTATGACGCCGTGACGGGGACGTATCACTTCCACTACCGTACGTATTCGCCGGGGCTAGGACGGTGGCTGCAACGCGATCCAATCTCCTACCAAGATGGAATCAATCTTTATGCTTATGTTGGTTCAAACCCGATCGGCTTGATTGATCAGTATGGCCTTCTCGCAGCTGCGCCGGAAGCCTCACAGTCTGCAAGTCAGCCTACAACTCAAGAACCGGAAGAGCAACGTCCCCGGCCTATCGGCCCTGCGGGCGATCCGCCCGGAGCGACAATTTGTTGGGTCAATAATGCGACTTATGAAGTCACATGTAAGAATGGCGACCAAGAAGTCACATGTAAGACAATAAAGTCAGGTGAAAGAGACCCCAACAAGACAGGTGGTCCTACGCCACCCAACGAGTACTTGATTTGTACCAGCCGTGAACATCCGGAGCACAAACGAACGTGGTACAATTTGTGCCCCCAAAAGAAGGACAAGAGCGGATATTTTCAATATACCGAGAAAACAGAAACTGGTAGAAGTACATTTGGATTTCACCAGGGGCAAATTAGCGAAGGCTGCGTTACAGTACGCAGCAAGAGCTGTTTCGAAAAGTTGAAGGCAGTCATTGATGTGGGCAGCCTGTCATTCAGAGGAGTGAAATATCGAGGTACGCTCATAGTTCTGCCTGATCCGTCTGAGGTCTCAACTGCGCAACCACCGACCTCTTCCGGCAATAAGAGTGGGAAAAGGGCTGGTAACAAGAAGGGGTTAAAGCCGTGATTTTGCAATTCAATGCGAAGTCTGAGTTGCTACAATGGATTGCGTTTACGATTTCGGGGTTGTTGTTGTTTTGCGCTTGCAGGCAGAAAATGAACGATTCGATTGCATTCAACAAATCGGCCACAGAAATCGTTGAGAAACTGTTGATGCTTTCCTTCCCTTCGGCTCAAGACGATCCCTATAGTGCGGCAGACAAATTAGTTCGCCCATTTGTTCAGAGTGAATCTGACTCCCCCGTTTTAGTAGAAGTGTATAGAATCTGTGAGATTAGGCTGGCGAGCCAATCGTTATCTCCTACTCAACGTATCATATTACATCAAACTCAAGTTGTAATATTATTTCACCTCGCTAATCCAGAAACCAAGGACGGGTGTATGCTTTTGACCGCCCTCAAGAATGATTCAAGCCTGGAATTTGATGGAGAGATGGGTCTCAACTTAAGGACTGCACTGGAAGAGTGTACCAAACGACATGATTAAGTGACGCAAGCGGCGCGACGCTCACGCCGGCCGCGCGGGTTCGCCAGAGCGGGTCCAAAATGTCGGAGGGCAACCCATTCGGTTTCGGAGGTTGGTTTTGGTCGGTGAGCTTGCGAGCAACGCGGCGCGGTTCCCCGAACCCATCGTGCTGGTGGACTTCACCGGCGCGGGGATGCCGAACACGTGGGAGCCGAACGTGCCGCCGCCGACGCCGCCGATTTTCTACTATTATCTGCATGATGCGCTGGGCAGCGTCGTGGCCCTGACCGACAACGTGGGCCGGCTCGTCGAGCGGTACACGTATGATCCGTATGGCCGCGTAGTAGTCGAGCGGCCGCACGATCCGGACGGCCCGGCCAGCGGCGAGCCGTGCGATCAGTCAGAGACCGGCTGCGACCCGGTGGCGTGGAAGGCGAACATCTGCGGCGGCGACGAGGTGCTCACCGCCAATTCACTGACGTACTCGGCCTACGGCAACCCGTTCATGTGGACGGGCAAGCGGTACGACGCGGTGACGGAAACGTATCATTTCTACGCGCGGACCTACCTGCCGCATCTCGGCCGATGGGGGCAGCGAGATCCAATTGGATACGCTAATGGCCTCAATCTCTATCAATACGTTTTTAGCAACCCCTTTGGGTGGGTAGACCCGTTTGGCTTGGAAGGTGCGTGGAGCGACTGCGATAAATATAAGTGCTTCCAAGCTTCGGTTACGGCATTGCGCAAATGCCTGAAGCATGCATTCTCCGGTGCAACCGGTGTAGGCGTACCAACAGTCGGAGGATGCTTTGATGACTTTGATGAGCGAAACGCGGCGTGCCGTTCTGGACAATTCGTTGGTGGTATCGTGCCTCTCTGGGCCCGCGGAGGCCATATCCCGGTAGTCGACGAAGGGCTTGCCCATGACGCCGTTGTTACCGGTGCAAATATCTATTTGACGATATTTGGCCTGATCGTACCGGGAGGCGCGATCGTTGAGGCCGGAATCGCCGGGAAGATTCTTATCGGAATCGACAAAGCAGATGACGCCGTCAACATCATCGCCGGTATATACGAATTTGTTGACATAAAAACAGGCAAGACGTATGTCGGGCAATCAGAGGAAATTGACCGCCGGCTCGATGAGCACGTTCGGGACGGTCGGCTCTCGCCAGGCGACAAGGAATCCGTGAAAAAGACTGCCGTTGAAGGAAGCAAACTCCAGCGAGAAATCGCCGAACAGAGTCGAATTGATGATCTGGGGGGAATCGATAATCTTGCGAACAAGAGAAACCCCATAGGAGAGAGGCGGGCGAAGCGCCTGGGAATTACACTTCGCAGATTGAAGAAGCCGTGACAGAAGCGAACGCGGACAGACTATTACCCTACTCACTGAAGGGCTTTATGGTTCGAGACACCAGCAGGGGTCGCCGACTCCTACTGCGCGATGGCGAGGCAATGGAATCGCAGGCCTTCATGCTTGAGGAGGGTATCCATCACCTTGAGATCAACACCAATTACTATCACGCGGAAGCGCTGGAGCCACTGGATCGTTTCGACTTCATCGACGGGTTGTTCATCATTCACCGCTGGCTGATCGATATCTCCGCGATTCATGCCTGTCGGCATATTCGCTATTTGACGCTTAATGGGTCTTCTGGTACGCCGATTGACTATACGTGCTTTCCCGATTTGATCAAATGCATGACTGCCTACGGGAAGCAAAAGGGGTTGTTTGAAAAGACGTCGCTCCAGAAACTGGACCTTGCTTCGTTCAAGGCGGATGATCTACATCAACTCAATCAACTGACCAATCTCAAGTCACTCATCATTCGGTCTTCACGCCTCAAGTCATTGAAGGGCATAGGGGTGTTGTCGAAGTTGAACTTCCTGGGACTGTATCATGTCAACACGCTTGACAGTATGGAAGGATTGGAGAATTTGTCTGACCTTGACGTATTAGATATCGAGGGCTGCAAGAAGATTCACAGCATAGAGCCCATTCGCAACCTAACGCGGCTTCACACTTTAGGGCTTGATGGCTGCGGGAGTATTGATTCACTCGTACCAATCAGACAGAATGCTAACCTTACACAATGTACGTTTACAGCATCGACTAACATCGTAGATGGCGATCTAAGCCCACTGATTCGAAACCCGCCATTGAAGAAGGTGTTGTTCCGCGAGCGGAGGCATTACACTCATAGGAGGAGCGATTTTCCGCCGTACTGAAGCGCATTGATCCAGTCGCATTGTACTACTAGTCGTTAATGTCGAGTGACGGTCAGCTTCGGGAGTTAACATGTCAGCCGACGATGCACTTGAGATACCAACCGCCGCCCATGAAGACTCGCGTTCGTGTGAATTACTTCGGGTATGGATCGCCAACAAACAACAGCATGTCGCGCTCCGCGTCGGCGCGTGGAAGGACCCCGCCGCATGGGGGATCATGCTATGCGACTTGATGAAGCACATCGCCAACGCCTACCACCACGAGGATGGGCGAGATACGTCTGTGGCCCTCCAACGTATCAAAGCCGGATTGGAAGCTGAATTGGCAAATGCAACGGATTCTTGAGCAGGAGAAGGCTCTTGATTGGCACGACCGACCCGCCGCCAGCAGGGCTGAAAAATGTAAACGACGAGGAGAACGGGGCCGTAGCGATCGTGCGGAGCCACCAGAGCGGCTCCAAGATGTTGAAGTGCTCGCGCGGGTCCACCAGTACGGGTCCAGAATGTCGGAGGGTTTTGATCAGTGAGTATGCGGGCAATGTGGCCCGGTCAAGTGTCGAGAACAATGCGATTTGCCATCCGCGCGCAGAAGTATCCTATCCAATCTTGCTCGGGTTGAAATGAGCGGCTGTGTCCAGATTAATTCAGCTGCTCGGTCACGCAGCGCGGTAATAATGGCGCAGCAACCCGCCGAGGAATCGTCGGCAGCGAGTGTCGCTCGGTTCGAACGAGCCTGCATCATTCAGACGGGATTTGACCTTCCCCCACGGTTTAGTCCACCTGTTATGTTAGTCCAACACCGTTCACAGCACACGCTGTGGGCGGGCGGAGCGCAGTGAGCGGAGCGAACGGAGCGGAGCCTGCCCACAGCGGCGCGCTCATTCGGGCCTCAGGGGCCGGCGGCCGATAGCCCAACGCACTGTGCGGCCGAACCGTGTTGGAATGAACCCGCCAGCGCTCAATCAAGACCTTCGCCTCTTTCAACGTGTAGAAGATCTCGCCATTCAGCAACTCATCGCTCAGCTTCCCGTTAAAACTCTCCACGTAGCCGTTCTCCCAGGGGCTTCCCGGCTCGATGAACAGCGTCTTCACGCCGACTCGGGCCAGCCACTCGCGAACCACCTTCGCCGTGAACTCCGGACCATTGTCGCTCCGCAGATGCCCCGGCACACCCCGCGTCGCAAACAACCACGCCAGCCGCTCCAGCACATCATCCGATCGCAACCTTCTCGCCACGTCAATCGCCAGGCACTCCCGCGTGTACTCATCCACCAGCGTCAACATCCGAAACGGCCGGCCGTCATGCGTCCACGCCTGCACAAAGTCATACGCCCAGACGTGATCCTTGTGCTCCGGCCGAAGCCGAACGCAGGAACCATCATTCAGCCACAATCGACCACGTCGCGGCTGCTTCTTCGGCACCTTCAGCCCGGCGGCCTTCCAGATTCGCTCGACCCGCTTGTGATTCACCTGCATCCCTTCGTTCCGGATCAAGCCGGTGATCCGCGGTGTCCCGTATCGACCGTACATCGCTTGGTTCCCCGACTGGCGAACGTATGGCCCCCGTGGCGGCGTGACGCGAACGTCGGCGTCGTTGGCCAGTTCCTCGGCTCGGCGTAACGCCCGTTCGGATAGGCCGCCCTCGGCGTTGGCCTGAAGCCGCCACGCGATTCGGCGGATCAGGTATTGCCGGTGCCGGCTGCGGACCGGCTCGCCGAACACCTCGACGTAGCGGTCGTGCAACTGGCCGACGGTCATCTGCTCCATCGCGGCCAGCTCTTTTTTGAGATTCAGTTTCATGGTTCGTCTCCATCCGCCCGCAGGCGTAACCCGTGGGTATCGTGAGACACACTGGGGCGTGTCTCGCCGGGAACCTCAAGGCCAATTCCGGGGGAATCTTCGTCGCTCGAAACATGCATGCTCCGGCCGGCTCGGACGTGCTGTCGCCAACGTGCCACGCCACGGGCGAGGATCGATGCGACCGCGCGGAGGCGCTCGGCGGGCGACAATTCGGGTTGTGAAACATCGCACTGTGCCTGCGAGAATCGTGTATTCGAACGCGGCATAGGGCAAACTCCTGACACCAGTCTGGTAGGCATGCTTGGCCTAACGGACTGGTCCGGCTGGTGGACCGTCCATGTGGCCCACGCCGTCTTACGACAGGTGCGGCAGGCGCTGCGATTTCACCGATGGTGCCCGCCTGCCTGTTACTTATGCCGCTTCCAGAAGAATTGTCCCTGAAATGCTTCAATTAGTATGGTTTTGCCGTTACATTATGGAACTTAAAGCGGTCTTTGCCTGAAGCGCTAATAGCTGCAAGTTCGAACGAACTTATTAGCTTTCCCCACGTGCGCGAATCCCTTACCTCTGAATTGGTGACCGATGGACAGCGTGAGATCGAACCTTGAGGCTGAGAGCGCAATTCGGACGGAATTCGATGCAGAATTGCGTCGCTTGGGCGTAGATTGTTACACGATCTATGTCCAAGACATCTGGAAACCACTCGAGTATATCCCACACGAAGTAGATCCTCAGCTTTATTATCACGAGCCAATGTACGGACAGCCGACCGCTCCGTTCATTAGAAACTTGCTTCGCGATCTCTATGACACTTCAAGGCCCTCGCTAGCACATCATCCGAACATATTCGTCCACGCCTACAATTCAACAGATGAAACGCCGCCATCTGGACACACTTCTTTTGCCGCTCAATTTCCTCAATTTAGCACTCTTTATGATGGCTTCATGCAACGCGAAAAAATCGAAAGATTTGTCGCGTTCACGCCGCGCCGCCTGAAGCCACTTGAGAAAGACTTGCCTCGGCGACCCCCTATCCTCCTTTTTTACTTTCGATGGCTTGATGGTGGGGGCCAGTTGCGAGAATTGACTCGCGACTACCTATACGCACTCGCGGATCTTGCAGATCGGATTTTTCGCCTCGTCGATGTTCAAACTTCTGAACGAGCACAATCTCTTGACTGGTTTTCGCCGCTCCGAAAAACATTTCGCCGCCTCAGTTATGTGGATGCGGCACTTCGCGAGCTGACAAGCCCTAATTCGTCACTTAACCTAGATTCGACGCTTAAGGGATTATGGGAACTATGCTTTGGTCCCTTCGACCAGCCCAATCCAGGTGAACGAGCCACCCGACTCGCAACCGTCCACACACTTGAATGTGGGGATGAGCCAAAATTGTGTACATTAGTATCACTCCCCACATTCCCCATGAAGGAAGAAAGGGATCAGTTGATTCAAGCTTCGAGCAGTATTACGGTTTGCACGACCTTAACTGGCCGCACTCACCTACTTAATCATGTTGACCCAGTTGAACCAGAGCGATATACATCGATCGCGCTACCCGCAGTTGCGTTTTCTGCATTTCAAAGCGTTTTTGCAGAGTTGGAGCGCCTTTTCCCAGAGAACAGGCTTTCCCTAGTAAGTCCTACATCTCGTCAGGGAAGAGGAAAAATTGAACGCCTTCCCGCGCGACTTAGATGGCGCGGACAGAGGAATAAATTGGACTGGACTCGTGCTCGCAGGTTGTGCGAAATACGTTGCCCGACTCTAGTGCCATACATTAAGAAGTTGGCGGTTAGAACTGAACTGCATTACGGCGACATGTTTAAGGATCTTCACAAACAATGGGAGCGTCCCTCCTGCGAATTATGTTTGCCTATTCGCAGCCGAGATGGATTTGTTCTTGGTTGTATCAACCTTGAGTACTCCGAGACTTATAGGTTTTTTCCGCACATTGTAGGCGTCCTGTCGGATTTCGCTCAAAAGGTTGGCTATGTAATAAGCAGCCAACGTGTATTGAGCCTAATGGAACGGGGCGCAAACGCAACGCAGATACCACTTCGCGGCAGCCCTCCAAAGAGTAATGTATATGAACAATTTGCTCACGATGTAATGGAGTACTTTCTGTGCGATCACGTCGACGTTCTAATCAGGGACGCATTCGACGAGCAGCCGATCTATCGTCTCATTGCTTGCTCCAAAGGCAATGCCGACGCCGAAAAAAAGGGTAGTAGCTGCAAATGGACTTCGGCGCTTGGAACAGGTGAGGGTGACGTTATTGGTTTCGCTGTGTTTTGTTGTCTTGCCGACGGAGCGTCTAAGCCTACAAGCGCGCTTGCTATTAAGAAGCGCGACGCCCAGCGCGACGCAGACTACTGGCGTAACAGTTTAGATTATCCTCATCTTTCTGGATTTGGCGCACAGGAACGAGAGTTGATTGCCGTTCCGCTTGAAGAATCAGATTTAGAGCAGCTGGGCGAAGTTCGTACTCATGAGACGAAAGCTACGATTCTGATCGGGGTACGCATTGGAGCTAATTCGGCGTCGCCACAGGAGCCTGCAGCGGTAATGTGGAGTGCGTTCTATACGCCAACCCGAATTCAGGTAGGGAACGCAAAAAGACATATTGACGTATTATTGAGATATGTTCGCATGCTCTTGGGCATTGGGGCGCACCTGAGCTCCATCCCGCTTGCTTGGGCTTCCCAATACCGCACGTTGCCCCAAATTCTCTCCGCCTTTCGTCACGCAAAAGTTGGCGACGCGCTGGGGCCAGCGGCCAATCTACTTGAGCAACTCGTACATGATAAGTACGGAGATAAATGGATTCTTGAAATCCCATCGCGCATGGACGATGACCACATTCGAGCATTAGTATCAACGTATTATGTGAAGATGATCGCGCAGACGTTGGAGCTCTTAATCCTCGATGACGAGGAATTACTGGTAAGCAAGTGTAAAGGCTTAGCTCGGCAAGTATCTTTGCGAGATGTCGTTTATGAATGTTGGCTCGCAGCCCAACTCATTGCACAAAATAAGTACTTTGTTCTGACGCCGTCTATCGACCTAGACATAACCGTTTTGGTATACCGGAATGCACTTTCACTTGTGCTTGTGAATATATTTACGAATCTGTTGTTAAGATCAAACAGCGAGAATGCTACAGACTCACAGCAAGTTGAAATTCGCTGCGAACAGTGTCAGGACGGGGGCTGGGCGCTGTCAATTCGTGACTTCGGAGTCGGACTGAACAAGGAGCAGCTAAATCAAAGACTGAGGTGGCAACCACAGCAGGGGCTGGGAATAATCGATAAACTAGGAATGGGTATATCTGGAGGAAAGCGCCCACTCATTGAGAACGCGGACCCGGGATGCCGTGTGACCCTTTTTCTAAAGGAGAAGTCCTAATGGAACAGGATGATGCCAGCAAATTGATTCGTAGAGTCATTGTAATCGACGATGTTGAAGCGCGGGCGACGATGGCCTGCAACGCATTCACACGCGATTCAGATCACGAGTTGGTTTGGATCGCCGAAGATCCATTGCTTGAATTCAAGCGAAGGGGCGCCATCGCCTTCTTGGATGCCTCTTCGAAGGCGTTGTCAATAAGAGAACCGTTTGTCCCCTATTTGCTTATTTGGGATGTCATGGTGGAAGATCGAGACTTCATCGGGCTTGCCCAGTACTGCCGGCTAGTAGAATCTAGTCCTCAGCCTTGGAATCATACGTTTATCGTCACGCGACACATAGGTACGGCTCATGAAGCAGAGCTGCGCAGGCGCCTCGAAAACTCTGGGATCACTGTTCCGCCATCTCACATTTTTCCTTTTCTGGACAGAATAGACCTCTACCGAGAAGAGGTTGTTGCCGCCGCGAGAAAGTTAGCTACGATTGAACGAAACAGGCAATTCAACAAATGTCTTTGTGTCGGAGGGTTACATGACGAATTCGCGGGTCCCTAGTCGCGCTAGTCCAAGACCTGAGCGGCGCGATGGGTACAATTCCCTGACTTCGTGTCCAAGTCTTTCTGTTCGTCGCTCACGAGGAAACCCAACCGGCAGATAACCCAAAGCAGTTGGGGCTGCAGAGACAAAGAGACAAGTCGCCGCCGGGGCGGTTGTGGGCGGCGGGCCGCGTGGCGAGCACAGCCGCGCGAGACAACGTCAACTAGACAAACGACGGCACGAACGACCGCAAAGCCTTGCCAATCCTCGCGTAAAAACGCAAACGCCCGGACGTCTCCATCCGGGCGCTGCGTCTTAACCTCTCGGTCAGCCGGTTTCGCAACCGGCCGGTCAACTAGCGGGGGCTGGACTCGAACCAGCGACCTCCGGGTTATGAGCCCGACGAGCTACCAACTGCTCTACCCCGCAGCCATGTTCCGCACATCCGACCGACAACACCGCACAGGGCCGCAAGCGGCGACCCCGAACGGCTGTCCATCCGATTCGGCTGGAACGGCCGGACTATAGAGCGGCCGGTGCAGCCTGTCAATGACGGGAACTGGTGGTAACACTCGAACCAGGCCGCGCGACGGCACGTCGAAACCGCCTGCGCCGCGAGCAAGCGCCATCAAGGCTTGGCCGCCGCGAACATCGCATCGATCCCCGCCGCAGCCACTTTGCCCGCCTGCACGGCATCGACGACCTCGGCCCCGCGGCTTGTGCAATCGCCGCCGGCGAACAAGTTCGGCACACTCGTTCGCCCCAAATCGTCGATCAGTACGCGACCCTTGTCCGTCTTTAATCCGGGGATCGATTGGAGCAGCCCGATCAGCGGCTCCTGGCCCAGTGCCTTCACCACCATGTCGCACTCGAGCGTGAAATTCGATCCGGGAATCGTCTCCAGCTTCGCGGATCGCCCGCCCGTCGTGCCCGTGGCGGCACCGCCGCCCCCTGCCGCGCGCGTTCGCAAGAATTCGACCTCTGTCGATTTGCCGCCCTGTCCGACGACCCGCACCGGCGCGGCCGAAAACTCCCACGCGATCCCGTCTGCCTTCGCCAGTTCGTACTCGTAGGCAAACGCCGGCATGTCCGCGGCCGTCCGTCGATAGGCGATCGTGACGTGCTCGGCCCCCAGACGCACTGCGGCGGTTGCGACATCGACTGCCGTATTGCCGCCACCGATGACAACAACGCGCCGGCCGACCTCGCATTGTTCGAGCGGCTTGGTGTGCGTCTGGAAGACAAAATCGAGCGCCTCCCAGACGCCGGGCAGGTCCTCACCCGGAATCCCCAGCGGAGCGGTTCGGCCCAGTCCGATCGACAGGAACACCGCGTCGTAGTCGTTGAGGAGCTTCGCCACGTCGGCCCCGTTCAGCGGACTATTCAGACGAAGGTCAATTCCACCGATGGCCAGGACGCGCTGCGTTTCGCTCAAGGCAAAGGCCGTGTCGTATTTGTATCGCGCAATGCCGTAGGTGTTGATGCCGCCCGGCATCTCGCGCGCTTCGAAGACCGTCACCGCGTGGCCGCGCTTGCGAAGCTCGTGGGCGCAGGTCAGCCCCGCCGGGCCGCCGCCGACAATGGCGACGCGCCGGCCCGTGTCGGGCGCGGCTTCGAAGAACTCGATGCCCTTGTCGTCCGCGGTATCGCAGGCGAAGCGCTGCAGGCGTCCGATTTTGACAGGTTCCTTCAGCATCGTGCCGTCGACGCAGGCGCCCTCGCAGAGCACCTCGGTGGGGCAGGCCCGCGCGCACGAGCCGCCGAAGATGTTTGCGTCGAGGATCGTCTCGGCCGCGCCGACTTCGTTCTTGTGCAGGATCTGGCGAATGAACTTGGGCACGTCAATGTGGGTGGGGCAGGCCCGCGTGCAAGGGGCGTCGAAACAGAACAGGCAGCGAGCGGCCTCGGCGAGTGCTTCGGATGAGGTGTATCGCGGTTCGAGATCGGAGAAGTTCCTGGCGAGTTGTTCCGCGCGTTCCTGGGGGCTTTGGTGGCTCATTGCGGCGATTATAACGCGGGCGGAATCCACGCCACGTGGCACGCCGGCGTTGAACGGAGCGGGTGATAAATGCACTCGACGCGCGGATTCTGCGCGGAGTTTGCGGTGGATGCGACGGCAAAGCATTGGCGTAGCAGGTATTACGCAGTTATGCCAGCCACAACATCTTGTGGATTTCGATAATCCGCGTCTGTGAATTCTGTGTAAATCACAGGGCGGCGACCTTGCAGGGCTGTGCTGGAAGGGCTTTTATTACCAGCGCCAGCCCCATAACTGTGCAGTATTGCCCGCGCTAAGGTCCGCAATCAGAGCGCGTTATGACAAACAACATCTTGTGTTTTGCAGGTGTTTCTGTGAAGAGCGGACCCTGGCTCGGACGATAATACTGAAAGTGAAGGATTGACCTGGTTCGCCGTGGCCCAACGCGCAACTCCTGCCTCTTTGTCGTAACGCTGGGCCAACACCATCGCCGGGTTCGGTCGGCCCGCGGAGGGCGAGGTGACAGACCTCGACTCGCGGGAAAGACGGGAGGTATGTCAGATGTTGGATGTCTCGACGATTGGTAACACCGCTTCACCCGCGACCGTGCGGGACTACTTCAACCAGTCGTTTCGATCTCGCAGCGACAACGCCGGTTCGGCAGTCCTGGATGACAGCGTCGAAATCTCCGAGATCGCAACCATCTTGAGTCGCCTGGCGGAGCTGCCCGAGGCGAATGCACGCCGAATCGTGGAGATTCGCCGCGAGATTCAGTCCGGTACCTATCTCACGGCCGACAAGCTCGACGGCGCGATTGACGGCCTGCTTCGCGACCTCTAACCGGTTGCGGCATGACGGCGAGTTCGCCCGCGTCTTGCCTGATTCACCGATTCCTGACCTCTGATTCATAGGTTCATCACCAAGCCGGCATCGCTCCGAACAAGGGCGTGGGTTTGGCTGCGTGATCTCAATGCCTTGCAGGCGTCGCTCGTTTATCGGACGGACGGACCGGCCTGCAATGCTGAACCTTCGATTGACGTTGCCGTATTACAATGTAATACTCCCTTGCTGCTTGCGCGCGACGGCGGCTTCACCGCCGCGCAGGGCGCAGTCGGGCAGGGATTACGGCGGACGTCATGAAACGGTATCGACAGGTCGGCATCGGCAGGCCTCGTGCGAGATTGGTCGCCGCATGGATCGGCTGCGCCGTGATGTTCATCTGCGCCTGCGATTCAAAGCGCGACAACGCGGCCGCGAACACGGGAAGCGGCGCGGGGGCTGCCGGTCCGCTGCGCGTCTTCGTGAGCATCCTGCCGCAGGCTGACTTTGTGAAGCGCATCGCCGGGAGCCGCGTCGAAGTGGAGGTCATGGTCGGTCCCGGTCAGTCTCACCACACTTACGAACCAACGCCGCGACAGGTCAACCGATTGGCGGAGGCCGGCGCCTACTTTCAAATCGGCCTGCCTTTTGAACGGGCCGTTTGCGAACGGATCGCAAGGATCGCACCGTCCATTCGCCTGATTGATACGACGGCCGGCGTTTCGTTCCGCGAGATGACCGGTTGCTGCGCCACGCACGATGAGTACGCGAGCGATGGGGCGAAACAAGCGGCCACCGCAACCGGACACACGCATGCCGGACGCGATCCGCACATCTGGCTTTCGCCGCGCCGAGTGACATCGCAAGCTCGAAACATCCGGGATGCGCTGGTGCGGATTGATCCGGCCGGCACTTCAGAATACGACGCCGGTCTGACCCGATTTGAACGCGAGTTGAGCGAGCTGGATGGGCGCGTTCGTGATCGGCTCAAGTCTTACGCTGGCCGGGCGTTTCTCGTGTTCCATCCGGCGTATGGCTATTTCGCCGATGAATACGGATTGGAGCAGGTGGCGGTCGAAGAGGACGGGAAGGAGCCTTCGGCGCGGCGATTGGTGGAGCTTGTAGCGCGTGCCCGGGCGCTGGGCCTGAAGCGAGTATTCGTCCAGCCGCAATTTGCCGTCGGCGGGGCAAAGGCGGTGGCCGAGGCAATCGGAGCGAAGATCGTCGCACTGGACCCGATGACCGTTGACTACGTTCGCGACTTGTGGACGCTGACCGAGCGAGTTGCCGAGGGATTTGAGGCACAAGGCGATTCACCGGTCGCTGCGGCGAAGGATTAGGACAGCCCTCCATGAATGATCGGGCGATCATCGAGGTTCGCGGCCTCACATTTTCTTACGATCGCGACGTGGTCCTGGACGGCGTCGATCTCACGATAGGTGATCGAGATTTTATATCCATTGTGGGGCCGAACGGCGGCGGAAAGACCACACTCCTGAAGCTGTTCCTCGGTCTCCTGCGGCCGACGCGCGGCACGTTGCAGGTTTTCGGCCTCTCACCGGAGAAGGCTCGGCCACGAATCGGTTACATGCCTCAATACGCGCGGCTTGACCTTGAGTTCCCCGTGAATGTGTTGGATGTCGTCCTGATGGGGCGGCACGGAACCAGCGGCGCGGGGTTTCGGTTCAGCCGGTCGGATCGCGACGTGGCGTTTCGATCGCTAGGTGACGTAGGGCTGGCCAATCTCGCGAGGCGACCGTTCGCGGCGCTGTCGGGTGGTCAGCGGCAGCGCGTGCTGATCGCGCGGGCACTGGCAAGTGAGCCGGAACTGCTCCTGCTGGACGAGCCGACGTCGAATCTGGACCTGCGCGTGCAGGACGATTTTTATGAGCTGCTTCGCCGATTGAGCGAGCGGCATACCGTGATCCTTGTGTCGCACGACGTGGCTTTTGTGTCCAAGCTTGTGAATCGCGTGATCTGCGTGAATCGAGGCGTGACGGTTCATGCGACGAGCGAGCTGCGCGGGAAGGACCTGCTGGAACTGTACGGACCGGACGTGTGCATGGTGCGACACGACCATTGCTGAAAGCGACAGGCAACTGAACCGATGGAATTCTTCCGAGCAGTACTCGGCAATCCGTTTCTGCAAAGCGCGCTGGCCATGGGGGTCCTGGCCGGCGTGGCGTGCGGTGTGGTCGGGACGTACGTCGTCACCCGACGGATCAGTTACATCGCCGGTGCCGTGTCGCACTCCGTGCTGGGTGGCATGGGTGCGGCGAAGTACATGCAGGTCGTTCACGGCCTGGTGTGGTGCAGTCCGCTGCTTGGCGCGGTGGTCGCGGCGATCGTGTCGGCGTTGCTGATCGGCTGGGTCAGCCAGCGCGCTCGCCAACGCGAGGACACGGTCATCGGCGCGATTTGGGCCGTGGGCATGGCTGTCGGCGTGCTCTTCATTTCTCGCACACCGGGCTACAACGAAGAGCTGATGAGCTACTTGTTCGGCAACATTCTGCTCGTCTCGCCGGAGGATCTTCGGCTGATGCTGCTGCTCGATGTGCTGGTGCTCGCGATGGCTGTTGTGTTCTACAACAAGTTCCTGGCGGTCTGTTTCGATGAAGAGTTCGCCCGTCTGCGCGGCGTGAAGGTGGAATTTTATTACCTGACGCTGCTGTGTCTGACGGCGCTCACGGTGGTTGTGTTACTCAAAGTCGTCGGCATCATCATGGTGATTGCCATGCTGACGTTGCCGGCCGCGGTGGCAGGGTTCTTCTCCGGTCGCTTGTGGCAGATGATGGTGCTGGCGAGTTTTTTGTGCGTCGGGTTGAATTTGGCGGGGATGGCGATCAGCTATTCACCGGGCCTGCCTGCCGGAGCGACGACGATTGTCCTAGCGGGAGGGCTGTATCTTGCGGCGATGGTGGGGCGGACGATGGTGAAGCGGTCGGTGTGAGTGGTCAGTCATCTGTGCTGGTTGTTTCCAAGCGGCTCAATCGCCATGGATCATATTAAGTGCCACGGCTTGAAGCAGTGGCACGCTCAATCGTTCAAACAATGACTCCGGGGAAGTCCTTCGACTGCTCTCGATTCATCGCGGCTTTCAAGTTGATTTTTGCAAGTATCGCAGATGCCGTGTTCGTCGCCTTCGGAGACCGTGGGTGTTCGCGAGGCATCATTGGTCTACGAGGACCGAGGCCGTTGTGAGATTGCGGCAGCTGCTGTTTTCCGACCTGGGGCTTTGTGCGTGTTTTCGGCGCATGAAAAAAGGCGTCGCGAAGACAGGCTTCGCGACGCCTTTAAGGTTCAAACGAGTCGCCGAATTACTTGCGGCGGCGAATCAGGCTCAACGCGCCCAGACCCAGCAGAGCGAGGGTGCTCGGCTCGGGAACGAGGCTCAACGTGAGCAGGTACTGGCCCGCCTCGGGGTGGGCACCACCGAAACCGAAATCGGGGAAGCCGCTGACGCCGAGCAGGTAAACAGCGCCCAAACCACTGCCAGTCGGGACATGCCAGCGAACCGCAGAGCCGCGAACCGGTCCAACCACGTTCGGGCCAGCGACGCCGTCCGTGCCGGCATCGTCATTGCCGATCAGGATCGTGCCGAGCGCATCAGTCACGACAAGGAGCGTGTCCGGGGTCGAAAAGCTGCCGGGCAGGCTAGCCATCGGGGTCGTGATGGCGGTCAGGGTGCAGCCTTCGGGAACGAAGACCGAGTAGTAGTCGATGTCGCCGCCGCCAGCCGCCAGAGAGGCGATGCCGACATCAGCACTCGCGTTGCAGGGCAACGGAATGAACTGTGCGGTTCCCGGGGTGTCGTTGCCTTCCACTTCAAAGAAACCGCCGAACGCGGGGGCGGCAACCAGAAGCGCCACTGCCAGAGCAAACTTCGTAAATCGCATGATCCTCTCCTCCGTACTCGTTGACCTTGTCGCACGCGGGGCGTGCGTTCTTTCGACTGCTTCTAACCCTTGCCCTTTTTCGGGCAACTAGTCCAGAGCGTATCACATCCGGACCCTTCGTGTCAATACTTTTCAGGGTTGCATTTCATGATTTTTGAGGTTTTTTTTGCCGCGCCGAAACCTCATTTCAACCTATGTACTCGGTTGCCACTTTGACTCATAACGAGTGCACAGGCAACAGGTTATGGGATTTCAGGTCTGCCATTGCCGCAGAGTGACGTGAGGGCCATACCCTACAATTCTGCGTTGCCTTATTGGCGAGTTCCGACTGATTCAAAACTGCCGAATCCACTTGTTTCCCGACCTCGAGCCCCGGTTTACCATCGATCCGTGGTTCGATTCGAGATAGCCCTTTGAGGGAGCCCGGTCCATGCGAAATTCGGCTCTGATGAGGGTTGAAGACGCCGAGGATTGTCCAATTCCAGTAAATTGAGGTGATCATGACACCACTCCGAGCGGAACCGCTCCTGGCAAAGCTCAACGAACTGCGGCATGAGGCCGAAGGCGACGAATCCGATGTTGAATGGCTCGCCCTTCACCATGCATTCTGCTTCATCTCATACAAAATGGGTGAGTTTCAGAAGTACCTTGAAGAAGTGAATCAGGACCGAGAATGAAAACCGGTCCGCTCCCGCTTGCGCCGATCGACTCTGAAACGGCCCGGTCGCCCCTGTCGGTCGACGGTCCCCGGCACCATCTCGTCGTCCTGTACGATGAATATATCGACAAAATGCTTGATGGCCGCAAGCAGATCGAGTGCCGGCTGTCGTCGGTCCGTCGCGCGCCGTACGAGACCGTGCGCTCCGGCGACATCCTTTGGTTCAAGCCGCCGTCGCGGCCGATCCGGGCGATGGCCCGGGCAGGTGCGTGTCGATTCGTCAAACTGGATCGCCCGCAGGACGTCGGCGGAATCGCATCGACTTACAGCGAATTGATCGCGGCCCCCGCGGAATTTTTTGCGTCTGCGGCTTCGTGGGCACGTTATGTCAGCCTGATCTGGATTGATTGGGTCATGGCGATTTCCCCTTTGGCCGTGGCCAAGCGTGACCAGCAGTCGTGGGTTGTGTTAGAGGGCCCGCCCTCACCCGGGAAGTTCATCGGCCCCGTTGAATCATCGCAGCGCGGCGAGCCGGCGCAGCCGCGTTCATAGCCCCGCTAGAATCGCCAATCCACAAGCCGTCACGATCCCCCCGGCCATGGCGTGGCTGAATCGTTCCAATCCCGCCCATCGCAGGCGGGTGACCCCCATCGTCATGCCCGAGACCAGCGCGAGCATCGTACCAACCGTGACCGCCGCAAAGAGGGTTGTAACGAGAATCATCCCGGTCAGATTGTGCTGCGCGGCTGGATACATGATGAGCGGGATCAGCGGCTCGCATGGACCAAACACGAAGACGACAAACAGCGCCATCGGCGACCAGCGCGCGGGCTTGGCGGGGTTTTGCTCCCGGGAAGCTTTGTCGGTTGCCGGTTCGTGCAGGTGCGCGTGATCGGCCTGATGCGTGTGTGGGTGGGAATGGACGGTGCCATCTGCATGGACGTGAAGGTGCGAGTGGGGCTTGTTGCGCACCGCGCGCCAGGTGCCCCAGGCCAGGTAGGTTATTCCGAACGCAATGAGCAGCCAGGCAGCCCAGTCACCACGGGCCGATTCGACCCATTTCAGCTTTTCAACCCCGATTCCCATTGCGACGCCGAACAGTCCCAGGGCTACCGAGCTGCTGACGTGACCGACGCCGCACAGAAGCGTCACACGCAATGTCTTGCGAAGGGGCCATCGGCCGGCACGGGCCATGGCGACAAACGGGAGGTAATGATCGGGTCCGGCGAGGGTGTGGATCAGCGCGATTGAGACTGCTGTCGCGGAAAGAGCAAGCGTGCCGTCGGACATGAGTGGAGTACGACTCTGTCGGCCGCTGCCTCACGGTGAGCAAGCGGCTCTCGTCGGGCCGGCGTTGACTCGACGTCGGCCAGGCGACTCGCAGGGATCATAGTGGATGAAAGGGAAGCGTGCCTTTACCGCAGAGCGAACTGACCTCGGAGGCAGTGCATCACTCGCCGAAGAGCGACTGGGTCAGGGCGACCTGCTCGGGCAGCTTGGCGGTGGCCTCTTCCAGATCCGACTCGTTGAGATCGGTGATCTGAAGCAGCTCCGGCTCGATTTGCTGATTGCTGGCCGTGCCGCAGAATCCGATGCCCGCGTTGCAGGCGAGGATGTCGGCGATTCGCACGAGGGCCGGCAGCTCGCGGTTGGCCGGGGCGAGTTCGAGCGGCTTGTGGTGGTAGCCGATCGCGGTGCAAAGGTGCGCGGGGAATCGCCACTTGGCGGCCAGGGCCATGCCGAAGGCCTGGTGATCGGCACCGATGATTTCGGTCTCCAACTGGCAGAACGAGGCACCCGGCGTCTTGCTGCGATTGATGACTTCCGTCAACTTCGCGGCAAAGAGCTGCCGTTCGACAAGCAGGCCCAGGTCGTGCAGCAGCCCGGCGAGGAAGCTCTCCTCAACGTTCGGCTTGCCTTGCGCGGCCGACAGCAACCGGCAACCGACGGCGACGGCGACGGCGTGTTCCCAGCCGGCCTTGCCGCTGAAGCCCTCAACCGTTTGCCCGCCGTTGAACATGTGGGTCATGGACGCGGCGATCGCGATGTTCTTGACGGCAGAGAGGCCCAGCAGGACGACGGCGCGTTCGAAGCTGCCGATCTGTCCGGGCAGGCCGTAGAAGGCGGAGTTGACGACTTTCAAAATGCGCGAGGCGAGAACGGGGTCGTTCTTGATGACATCGTGCATGTCGCGCGCGGTGGACTTGGGGTTCTCGACGATCTGAATGATTCGTACCGTGACTTCCGGCAGCGTGGCGATATCGCCGACGTTGGCGATGGCGTTGGCGACCAGCTTCGTCGTGTCCGGCTGTGCGACAGTGGCGGCAGTCATGTGCGAACCCTTCCCTAATAAGAGTACGATTGATGCGATCGGCGGCCCCGTCCGAGTGCGTACCCATCCCGCTATCGGTTAGCGGGCGCGCGGGGTTGACGATTGATTGGGGGATTTCCGATGCCGCCTGTCAGGCCAGCATCGACCATTCGATGCGGGTCTGCGCAGGGATATCGACTCGCATCACGCGCCCGATAACCGAGTCAAACGCGTCCGGCGAGATTCCGCCGGCCGGGCGAAGGACGGTGAGGTGTTCGGCCGCGAGCGCCTGGCCTGCCCGGAGAGGCCCTTTCGTCACGATGCTGCCGCGGGCCAGTTGCCGGACTTCCATTTCGGATTGGGTCGGAGCGACGACGCCCGTCCCCATTGCATCAATTGCCAGGCGCGCTCCGTTCACGTATCGCGCCATCGCGGGCGGTTCCAGCGAGAAAAAGTGATCCGGGCCGTGCGCCGAGCGGTCCAGGGTGAGATGTTTCTCAAGAATGCGCGCGCCGGCGGCGACCGCCAGCGCGCCGAAGTCGGCGTCGGCGGTGTGATCGCTGAAGCCGACGGGAAGGTTGAAGCGTTCGGCCATTGTGCGAATGCAGCCGAGCTTTGCATCAGCCGGTCGCGTGGGATACGCAGATACGCAGTGCAATAAGCTTAATCGATCGCGCGCGCCGGCCGAGGTCAGCAGGGCGACGGCGGCGTCGATTTCGTCGAGCGTGGCCGCGCCGGTGGAGACAATGAGCGGGAGACTGGTGGCCGCTGCAGCGCGAAGCAAGGGGACATTCACGATGTCCGGCGAGGCGATTTTGATCGCGGGTACGCCGAGCGCGACGAGCATTTCCAGATCGGGGATTGAAAACGGCGTGCAAAAGAAGGCGATCCCGCGCTGTTCGGCATGCCGCTGAAGCGAAGCGAAGTCCGACGGAGCAAGTTCCAGACGCGCCAACATCTGGGCCTGAGACTCGCCGGCCGCCGTCACCTGATAGGCGCACTTGGGGGCGTCGGCCGAGGCGAGGCGCTTGGCGGAGAAGGCCTGAAACTTCACGGCGTCGGCTCCGGCCGCGTGGGCCGCGTCGATTAGCGAGCGGGCCTTATCAAGACATCCGTCGTGATTAACCCCGGCTTCGGCGATGACGTACACGCCGTCGGTCCGGCCGATGCGGGCCGGCGGGTTCGTGGCCATGCGGGGCGCTTCCATGAGAAGGTCATCGGTCAGCCGGCGGGGCGGGTTTCAGCGCAATGAAAAAGGCCCTCTCCGCGGGGGCGAAAAGGGCCTTCTCGTTTGGGGGCAAACGAGGCTGACGGGGCTCGAACCCGCAACCTCCGGCGTGACAGGCCGGCGCTCTGACCAATTGAGCTACAGCCCCTTGTGCAACCCGATCTTACCGTTCGGATCGTGGCCGCAGGGAAGCCCCGTACGGTAGTTTAGACCGCTGCCCCTGTCAAGGTGAATCGCCGGGTCCGGCATTCTGCGCCGCGAAACAATCCGGAGAATCAGGCCCAGAGGATCAGCCCGGTGTCGTGCGGGTGGGCCAATTCCGGGTTACGCGGCAGGACTCGCACCGCGAAGCCGTGCTGGCCACTCCGCTGACAGGGAATTTCTCCGTGGTACCAGGCCGACCCGTTCTCGGCCGGCTCGATCAGCTTCATCGGTTGATTGTTGCCCTCGGCAAGCTGCCCGTGGGCATCGACGTGACCGTAGTACAACTCCACCGCGACATCATCGGGTTTGACGGAGTCGAGGTGAACGCGGGCGCGGACCTGCACCTTTGAGCCGACGGGCAATTCCGGCGCGCCGTTTGAATCGACCTGCTCGATGCGCAGCTTGGGCCAGGCGGCGGCGAGCCGGCCCTTCCATTCCGCGAGGGACTTCGCGCCGCCGAAGTCGTTGGCCGCGCGCTGGCGATAGCGCCGCGCGGCCGGCGCGTACAGCATGTTGGAATACTCTTCGAGCATGCGGTTGGTATTGAACATCGGGCAGATGGTGCGCATGCAGTTTTTCATTCGCGCGATCCAGCCGCGCGGCAGGCCGTCAGCGCCGCGATCGAAGAAGAGCGGGACGATTTCTTTCTCCAGGATTTCGTAGATGGCCTCGCCCTCGATTTGATCCTGGAACTTCGGGTCGTCGTAGATCTTGCCCTCGTCGATGGCCCAGCCGTTTTCGCCGTCGTAGGCCTCGGGCCACCAGCCGTCGAGCGTGGAGAAGTTGAGGCTGCCGTTGACTGCGGCCTTCATGCCGCTGGTGCCGGACGCCTCGCGCGGCTTGATCGGGTTATTGAGCCAGACGTCGCAGCCCTGGACGAACATGCGTGCCACGGTGATGTCATAGTTTTCGAGGAACACGACGCGGCGGGCGAATTCGGGCTTGCGCATGTGCGCGATGATCTGCTTGATGATCTCCTTGCCGTTGTCGTCGCGCGGGTGGGCCTTGCCGCCGAAGACGAACTGCACGGGGCGGTCGGCGTCGGAGAGGATCCGTGCGAGCCGCTCGGGCTGGCGAAAGATGAGCGAGCCGCGCTTGTACGGCGCGAAACGCCGGGCGAAGCCGATCGTCAGGGCCTCGGGGTCGAGCACTTCGTCGGCGCTCTTGACCTCGGTGGGCGGCGCGCCGCCCCGGCGGAGCTGCTCGCGGAGCCGCTTGCGCGCGAATGCCACAAACGCGACACGGCGGCGCTCGTGCGCCCGCCAAAGCTCCAGGTCGGGGATGTCGGCCACCATCCGCCAGATGTCGTGATCGACGGGGTTCTCGATCCAGTCCGGGCCGAGGTAGCGCGTCAGCAGGTCGGAAATCTCCGGCGCGATCCACGTGAGGGTGTGGATGCCGTTGGTGATCGACGTGATCGGCACTTCGTCGCGCGGCGCGCCGGGCCAGACCGTGTGCCACATGTCGCGCGAGACGTAGCCGTGCAGCGCCGAGACGCCGTTGGCCGAGCCGGCCAGCCGCAAGGCTAGCACCGCCATCGAGAACAACTCGTTCGGGTTCTTTGCATCGACGCGACCCAGCGCGAGAAATTCTTCAAAGCTAAGGCCCACCGCCGTGAGGAACGGCTGAACAAATTGCGTCAGCAACTTGTCATCGAACCGGTCGATGCCCGCCGGGACCGGCGTGTGAGTCGTGAAGATGAGGCCCGCCGTGACGGCCTCCCGCGCCGCGGGCAGGTCGAGCTTGTGATACTCGCGCTGCTGGCGCAGACGCTCGAGGGTGAGAAACGCGGCGTGACCTTCGTTCATGTGGCAGACATCCGGCCGGATGCCGAGCAAATCGAGCATGCGCAGGCCGCCGATGCCCAGCAGCACTTCCTGCCGGATGCGCATGGTGTCGTCGCCGCCATAGAGCCGGTGGGTGATTTCGCGGACGGCGTGCGGGTTCTCCGGCAAATCGGTGTCGAGCAGGAAGAGACGCACGCGGCCGACCTGCACGCGCCACGCCTGCACGGTCGCTTCGTGTTCGCCGATCGGGAGCTTGAACTTGACGGGTTGGCCGTCCTGTCCGCGAACGATCGCGACGGGCAACTGGTAGAAATCGAGCGAGGGATATTCTTCAAGCTGCCAGCCTTCGTGCGTGATGCGCTGCTGGAAGTAGCCCTGGCGATACATCAGGCCGACGCCGACAAGCGGCAGGCCCAGATCGCTGGCGCTCTTGAGGTGATCGCCCGCGAGAATGCCCAGGCCGCCGGAATAGACCGGCAGCGATTCGTGCAGGCCAAACTCCATCGAAAAATAGGCGATTGTCGTGTTCTTCAGGTCGGGCCAGGTCTTGGCGAACCAGCCCTCGCGGCCGAGGTAGGCGTCGAAGGCCGTCATCACGCGGCCGTAGTGCCCGAGGTAGGCCTTGTCGCCGGCGGCGTGATCGAGGCGCTTCTGGGCGATGTGCGAAAGGAAGACGACGGGGTTCTGACCGGTGTCGTTCCAGAGGTCTGGATCGAGCCGGCGAAACAGCTCGGTGGCCTCGCTGTTCCAGCTCCACCAGAGGTTGTAAGCAAGCTCCTGGAGGCGTGCGAGGGCCTGCGGCAATGCGGGGACGACGTTGAAGGTGCGAAGGCGAAACATGGCAGATGCGGATTCCTTTCCAGCGGGCCATCGTATAACGATTTAACTGGCTTGCACAGGGCGGGGAATGCGGTTCTCAAGGGCCTGTTACCATCAATTCATCGCGTGGGAGCCAGGACACCGTCGCCATCAACAGAGTTCGGTTATAGCTCCGGTTTTTCCGTCTCGCTCTTGTAAATCAGCTTTCCAACGTCGCGGACGAATCGAACCGGTATCTTCGGATTATTAATATCGCGCTCGCCGTCAGTGTGCCATTTCGTTTCCCACTTCTCGAAGAACGATTCTAGCTGCGCGGCAGTGACGAGATAAACCTCCGCGAGTTCGATATTTCGATAAATTGCGAAGACCCAATCAACTGTACGGTACTTCGCTATTATCCGAGGATTCATGTGATGGTGCGTCGTGAAGACGCTTCGAAGCTCGATGTTGACCGACTTCAATTCGTATTCACGGCCGTCCGCATCGCGCGCGTCGTTTCCCTCGCGGCTCGCAATGTGCGTAAGGCCCGTCAGCAACAATACCTGGAGAATCTTGCCGCCGTTGTCTTGGAAGATATCCGCAATGCCATGCTTCGAGGCAAGTTCTTGGTACGCTCTTACGGCTGGAAAAAGGCGTCGTAGCTCTTCATAATCTAGATGGGGGGTCATGTGGACAGCTCCCGCACCAACTCAGTGAGTGGCACACCAAGCGCGATGGCGAGTTTTTCCATGTTGTCGATGGAGACGTTTCGCTCAGCGCGTTCGATCGACCCCACATATGTGCGGTGCAGTCCGGCGGCGAGGGCGAGGGCTTCCTGGGATAGCCCGCGTGATTTCCTAAGCCTGCGTACGTTTGCGGCAAACGTTTCTCGCGGGCGCGGTCTAAACTTTCTGGCTACCACAGTTCCCAAAGCGTGCCCCCTTGACGACTTTACGTCCACAGACGTAAAGTAGCGTCCACCAAGGAGCACTTGGCATGGGTCAACCGATCGAGTTACCGAAAATGGACAGCGTGCCTGCCTATCGAACGGCATGGGGTGCGGCATTCCGGGGTGATGCGCTCCATCTGCTGACCGAGCTTCCGGACGAAAGCATCAATCTTGTGATGACCAGTCCGCCTTTCGCTCTTCAACGTCAAAAAGATTACGGCAACAAGGCGCAGGATCAGTACGTTGATTGGCTGCTTCAGTTTGCAGAGCTGGTTTTTAGGAAGCTTTGTTCCGATGGCAGCTTTGTCATCGACATTGGGGGCGCGTATGAAAAGGGCGTGCCGGTACGCAGCTTGTATCCGTTTCGCTTCGCCATCCGTGTGTGCGACGAGGTCGGCTTCAAGCTGGCCGAGGACTTCTACTGGTTCAACCCCTCTAAGCTTCCTAGTCCCATCGAGTGGGTCAACAAACGAAAGATTCGGGCCAAAGATTCAGTAAATACAGTGTGGTGGTTTTCAAAGTCCGAATGGCCCAGGGCGGATGTGTCCAAGGTGCTCACGGAATACAGCGAGAGGATGAAGAAGCTAATCTCCGATCCCGAGGGATTTTACAGCCCAAAGAAACGGCCATCAGGGCATGACATCAGCGGCAACTTTGGCAAAGACAACGGTGGCTCAATCCCATCGAATCTACTGCAGATTCCGAACTCCGAATCAAACGGCCAATATTTGCGCGGATGCAAAGCGCTGGGCATTCCGAGCCATCCCGCGAGATTCCCGCCAAAGCTACCAGAGTTTTTTATTCGATTCCTCACGAACCCCGGTGACATCGTCCTTGATATCTTTGCGGGATCAAACACCACCGGCGCAGTAGCAGAAATCGAAGGTCGGCGATGGATGGCTTTCGAAGCTGATCGTGAGTACATCGCAGCCTCAGCGTTTCGGTTTATTGACACACGGACAGCCGAAGATCGGCTTTCGACACTTCACGCGTCGATACTAGCTGGCCAATCCGTTGACGTGCGAGACTATCTCACCGAACAGCCATTGTTCGTTTGAGCGGTTCGTGGACGATGCACACCGATATGATACGGCGGTGCGCTTCGTGATCGAAGAACTCCCACACAGGGTGAATCGCGTCGCCACACGCTCACCCAGCGCCCGCGCCAGTTGTTGGAAAGACCGATGATTCGTCCGGCTTGCGTTATCGATAGTAAACTTCGGGAAACTTCGATTCCCTTGAATCGTTCTTCGCCAACAGAGCCCCCCCGCCCGCAGGGCGCACGAACGTTGCCAGGGGCGCGGCGAGCGTTAGCGAGCAAGCCCCTGGTGGGTTGGGGCCCCTCTCATGATTTGTTCCGCCGCCCGGCAGGGCGGACGAGCGCGAATGGGAGTCATGTTCGCAAACACATGAGTTCATGATCGAAATCAAGACTCGTCCGTCCTCCGGACGTAAGGGTCTATTTGGGAGCCTCTGTCCGGCGGCTGAAGCCGCCGGCAACGTGCGCGCGCCCTCCGGCGATTCAAAGTGCCACTGCTTGCAGCAGTTTCACAGAATGCACCGGCGCGTCGATGTTGAGCCAGGAAGTCAGTGGCGAGTCGATGATGGGAAGTGAAGTCAGCGGCAATTCAGAGTGCCACTGCTTGAAGCAGTGGTACAGAAGCAATGTTCGATTGCTTGCGCGCATTCACCGAGCCATGATTGGCCCGGCTCGGCAATCGCTTGCGCAGCGATTAGGAAATCCGGCGTGGCGAGTGATTCAATCCAGGTTCTTGCGATACCAGTCGATCGCCCGGGCCAGGCCGTCGGCGAACGTGACGGTCGGCTTATACCCAATCACCTGTTCGGCGAGGCGGATGTCGGCGTAGGAGTGCTTGATGTCGCCGGCGCGGGCCGGGGCGTAAGTCGGTGTGATGGTTGTGCCGAGCAGCTTGTTCAAGTGCCCGATCATGTCGTTCAGCGTGACGCGATCGTGGCACGCGATGTTCACGACCTCGCCGTGCAGGGCCTTTGCCTCGATGGCTGCCATGTTGGCGTTCACGACGTTCTCGACGTAGGTGAAATCGCGCGACTGTTCGCCGTCGCCGTAGATGATCGGTGACTTGCCTTTCAACATGGCGCTCACGAAAGCCGGGATAACAGCGGCGTACTGGCCGTGCGGGTCCTGCCGCGGGCCGAAGACGTTGAAGTAACGCAGCGAAATCGTCTCCATGCCGTAGCAGCGGTGAAAGACGGACAGGTAGTATTCGCCCATGAGCTTCTGCACGGCGTAGGGCGAAAGCGGGCTGGTCGACATCGATTCGACTTTGGGCAGCGTCGGAGACTCGCCGTAGGCCGAGCTGCTGGCGGCGTAGATGAACCGCTTCACACCCGCCTGGCGCGCCGCGTCAAGGAGGTTGAATGTCGCCTGCACGTTGTTGCGATGGCTTGTCGCCGGGTCGGCCACGCTCTTGGGTACCGAGCCGAGCGCCGCCTGATGAAGCACGACGCGCACGCCGGCGACGGCGCGGGCACAGATCGCCGGGTCGGACAAATCGCCTTCGATGATTTCGTACTTGCCTTCAAACGGCGCGAGGTTTCTCTTCTTGCCGGTGATGAAGCTGTCGGCCACGCGCACGGTGCGGCCCATGCCGACGAGGCGTTCGACAAGATGCGATCCGATGAAACCGGCGCCGCCGGTGACGAGAAAATCCATGCGATCCCTAATCGTTTGGCCTGTGCGAATGCCGCCCTCGCGGTTTAATCGGACGGAAGCGCAAGCGAGAATAGCGAATTATGAAGAGCGGCCATTCGCGGTGCGTCGAGGGCGCACCTTACGACTTCGCCATTCGCCGATGGCTGTTCGCAATTCACCTTTACCCTCTTCGTCCGACGATCACGATGCCCAGTTTGTTCGCCAACTCGATGGTTTTTTCGCGTTCGAGGATCAGCGTCTTATCGGCCTCGACGACGATGACCTTGCCGCGGGCCTCGGCGACGCGTTGCACTGTGGTCGCGCCGATCGTCGGTACGTCGAACCGCATGTCCTGATTCGGCTTGGCCGTCTTCACGAGGGTCCACCCGCCGGCTTTGCAGAGCTGGCCGGCCCGCGCGATCATCGCGTCGGTGCCTTCGATCGCCTCCACCGCGATGACATCCTTGCAGAAAACGGCCACCGACTGACCGACATCGAGCCGGCCCATTTCCTTCGCCATGGTCCAGCCGAGCTCCACATCGGCGGCCTGCGCTTCGGTGAGCGCGCCGCGCGTGAGGACGCCGTCGCCCGCCAAGGCATCGCGACAGTAGGCTGTTGAATCGATCAACGTCACGCCCTTTCGCATCATCTCGTCGGCGACCGCGCCGAGCAGCGAGTCGTTCCGCCGATCCGCCGCGCCGAAATAATACACGCGAAGGCTCGTCCAGTCCGGCCAATAGGCTAACAACTGCCGCCACCACGGGAGGGCAACGATCCGCGTCTTGGCGACACGACCGGCCATGACGGCTTGTGAAGCACCCGCGCGGCGAAGCAGCCGAATCCAGCGGCCCAGCCGCGCGATGCCGGCTTCGTGGAAGTCGTCGGCTTCTTCGCGCACCGCGGGCAGATAGCACTCGCGCAGGCCGACGACGGCCACGCGCAGGCCCGCGGCCTTCGCCCCGCGCAGCACGAGCAGGGGGAATTCACCCTCGCCTGCAATCAGTCCGAGCGTTTGTTTCATCGCTCGGTCAGTCTATCCGAATCGCAGCGGAAGTGCGAAATGCTCGCGCGGGAACGTGGTATAGTGCAACGCGATGACTTCGCACGACACGCGTCTTCTGATCGCCCACCCGCGCTATTCGGAGCGACCGTTTCCGCCGTATCGCTTCACGCCGGGGCGGGACCCGCATCCGGCGGCCGATCCGAGGGGCCACAGTTACGAACCGCCGGGGCATGTTAGACCGGCGGCTGCCTTTCGCCCCCCTGAAGCCTGGCGAGAATGCGACGAATATCTATATGGATGCGACCTGCACAACCATGCCTTCTGGTGGGAAGCGCACGAGGTCTGGGAGGACTTGTGGCGCGTCGTTCCCGCCGAATCCGCCCAGCGGCATTTTCTTCAGGGGTTGATACAGGTGTCGGCCTGTCACCTGAAGCTCTACCTTGCCGAGGCAGCCGGGTCGGATTCGCAGGCCCGGGCGGGTCACTTGGCCGGTGTCGAGCGGTTGCGGGCGTCTTTGATGATGCATCTTTCGATAGCGTTGAACGAAGCCGGCATGGACCGGTACATGGGATTGAGTCTCGCACCGTGGACCCGATCGGCGGCTGAATACTTCGCGCGAGCCGTTTCGAGCGGGGAACCGGCCCACTCACCAATGGAATTTCCGTTTATCGAGTTACCTGTGAAAAGTTGAAGGCCATCCTACGTAAGTCCGGTAATATGATTACCTTGTATCGATGAGCCTTGTTTTGGACATGAATACCCGCGAAAGGTGATGACGAAACCCTCACCGGGCGATAGGCTTATTCGGGTATTGGCCCCATGGGTAGTTAAAATCTCCCCGGGGGAAAACGGCGGTGCTGCACGGCGGATGACTGGTCGTGCGGCGCGATGACCGCAAGAAGCCGGCTACAGCCGGTGGATTGAAGGAACCGCTTCCTTGTTACGACAGGATGAAGCTCGGCGACGATCGGGCGAACGCGAAATCCCGCTGCGGGACCGGGTTCGTCGTTTGCTTAGCTGGCCGATCGTGATTGCGTTCTGCTTCTGGGGCGGAGCGTCCTTGATCGTGCTTTCGGGGGACGAGCGCCTGCCTTACTACCTCGGGCAGGAGATCGAGCAGCCGATCCTTTCGAGAATCAATTTCGAGCGCGTCAATCAGAGCCGGACGGCCGAAGCGCGCAAGACCGCACAACAGGAAGTGCCGGACTACTTTCGGCTGAACCATCGCGTGGTGGATGGGATTGCATCGGGCTTTCGCGACTTGTTCGCGGCGGTGAAGGCGGTCGAGAGTTTTGAGCAGTTTGGAGAGTCGCACGGCAAGCGCTGGTCGCTGGATCGCGCGGGATACGACGCGCTGAACGCGATGGGGGATGATGCGGGAATCGCAGCGTTCCAGCGCGATGTGGATCAGTGCTCGCAACGGCTGACACAGCGAAACATGATCGAGCGCGCGGACATCGAGCGCGAGATTCGCAGCACGGCAGGGGTCGTGCAATTGGAGCGTGGCGACGGCGTGTTTGTGCCGGTGGCCAAGGAGCGGCTGATCTACGCCATAAACAGCGACCACGTGGACCGGCTGGCGCAGGAACTGGTGCGAGACCTGTTCCCGTCAGCGGTTCGCCCGACGTTGGTCTCGATCGTCAAGAACGTGATCAATCCGCCGGAAAGCAAGCCGGAGCCGTTGTTTGTTTACGACGTGGACCAGACCAAGGCGAAATTGGAGGAAGCCGCGGCGCTTCCTCCCGTGAAGGACAGTTTCCAAGCGGGTGATCGCCTGATGAAGCCGGGCGTGCTCGATGGCGAGACGCTGGCCTTGCTGAAGGCGGAGCATGAGGAGTACCTGAATCAGCGCAACGTCGAGCCGCGCCTGCTGGCAGGCTGGCGCAAGAAAAAAGCGGGCATCTTCGGGATGATCGCGCTGCTGACGGCGGGCCTGGCGGTGTACACCTATCGATGTCAGCCGCGCATCGCGCAGAAGCCGACGCGGGCGTTGGCGCTGGCGGGGTTGCTTCTGGTGATGCTGTTCGCCGATCGGCTGCTGCTGACCAGCCTGGGGACCAGCCCGATCTGGAGCGTTGCGGCGGTGACGATGACGGCCGCGATCTTGACGATTGCCTATTCACAGATCTTCGCGATCGGCATGACGGCGGGCCTGGCTCTGCTGTTGGCGATCACCGAGGAAGTGCCTGACGGGCTGCTGGTGGTGTTCTTGAGTGTGGCGGCGGTCGTGATCCTGCTGCTGGGCGAGATTCGCACGCGGCTGCGGATGGTCGAGATCGGCGGCGTGACGGCGCTGGTTGGCGCGATCAGCACGGGGTTCCTCGGGCTGGTCATGGGAGAATCGGTGTCGCTGATCGCGAGCGAGGCCGCGCGGGCGGCGCTGGCCGCGTTGATCGGGGCGAGCGTCGTGCTGGTGCTGCTGCCGATCATCGAGAAAGTGTTTCGCATCACAACCAACCTGACGCTTCTGGAGTGGGCCGACACCAGCAATCCGTTGTTGCGGCAACTTATCGAACGCGCGCCGGGCACGTGGCAGCACAGCCACCTGATCGGCAGCATCGCCGAATCGGCCGCCGAGGAAATCGAGGCGAACGGACTCCTGGTGCGGGTCGGGGCGTATTACCACGACATCGGAAAGATGTGCAAGCCGGCGTACTACGTGGAGAACCAGGAAACGCGCGAGAACGCCCATCGCAACCTCGCGCCGACGATGAGCCTGCTGGTGATCCTCGCGCACGTGAAGGACGGCCTGGCGCTGGCGAAAGAGCACAGTCTGCCGATGGTGCTTCATCAATTCATCGCCGAGCATCACGGCACGACGGTGGTGAAGTATTTTCATGCGATGGCGGAACAGGAAGTGCGCAGCGGCCGCCGCGACGAGCGCGAGGCCGACGAGACGGAGTTTCGCTACCCCGGGCCGAAACCGCGATCGCGCGAATCGGCGATCCTGATGATCTGCGACGGTGTGGAAGGGGCGGTGCGCAGCCTGCAAGACCCGACGGCCGGTCGAATTGAGACAGTCGTACACGAGATCATCATGGACCGGCTGATGGACGGTCAGTTTGATGATTGCGATATCACCCTGAAGGAACTGGCGGGGATCGAAGAGAGCATCGTGCGCAGCCTGCGTGCGATTCACCACGGCCGAATCGCCTATCCCAAGGGCGAGTCGCTCGAGCCGAGGTCGCCGATGCAGCCGCAGGTTCGCCGCGCATGAGTGCAGGACGTTCCGGGCGCGGGCGCGCGAGCCAGAGCCCCTCGCAGCGCGGTTGTCGACGCGCCGCCTCATCAAATCGTCGGAAGGAATCCCGGCTGACCATTCAAGTCGATGCCAAGGGGCCGATTCTTCGCCGTGCGCTGCTGCGCGCCGCGCGACTTGTGTTGCGCGCTGAAGGGGTCGTCGTCGGCCAACTGGAAATTGGTGTGGTCGGAGCGAGACGGATGGCGAGCCTGCATCGGCAATGGCTTGGCAAATCCGGGCCGACGGACGTGCTGACGTTCGACTTGTGCGAGAAGGCGAGGCGCGGACGGGTCGAGGGGCAGGTCGTGGTTTGTGCAGACGTTGCCCGGCGCGAGGCTCGGGCGCGCGGGGGCGACTGGCTGGGCGAGCTCGTGCTGTACGCGGTGCATGGCTGCCTGCATTTGTGCGGGTATGATGACCATCGCGCGGTCGATTTTGCGCGGATGCATCGCCGTGAGGATGAATTGCTGGCCAGACTGGGCTGGGGGCGGGTGTTCGCGGCGGGCGAAACATCGCCGCGCGGCAAACGGGGTCGAATCGCAGCTCGAGGCATGAACCGAACGACGCGGAGCGGAGCGCGGCATGGCACTGATCAAGGACGAGGCCGTCGTGCTACGCAGGCTGGACTTCAGCGAGTCGTCGCAGGTGCTCGCGGTGTTCACGCGCGAGCACGGTCAACAGCGCGTCATCGCAAAGGGCGTAAAACGCGCGACGCGGCAACGCGCGAGCGTCGGCATCGATCTGCTTGAACGGGGCGACATCGTTTTCTCCCAGCGGCCGGGCGGAGAGGATCGACTTTCGCCCCTCACCGAATGGCGACAATTGGATAATTTTCCGCACTTGCGCGCCGACCTGGCGCGATACTACGCCGGGCTTTATGCGGGCGAGGCGGCGGCCATGCTCACCGAGGTGCATGATCCGCACGCGGGGTTGTATGACGGGTTGCGGGCGTTCCTTGCGGATCTTGCAACGGGCGAGGCGGGCGTTCTCCTGACGCGATTTCTGCGGCTGCTCCTGACGGAAATCGGCTTGCAGCCCGAGCTGTCGGTTTGCACGAGCTGCCGGCGCTCGGTGGCGGGGGACCGGGTGTTGTACTTCAGTTCGCGATCGGGCGGGGCGATCTGCCGGGATTGTGAGCCGGCATCCGTTGAGAAGTTTCAATTGGCGGTCGGCGCGGCAGGAGTCACGCGCGGTGAATTGACGGATGGACAGGCTGTGCGCGCGGCCCTGGCGATGTTGGACTATCACATCACGGAGATTCTGGGTCGGCCGCTGCGCGTGGCGCGATCCATGCACGCCTCGGTCGTCAGGCCGATCAGCGCCGGCGGGTGAGGACCGCGCCGGCTGCGGCGGCGAGTGCGCGGCGGGCGTCGAACGATTCCGGCGTCGTTGCAGTGGGCAACTTGTCGAGATGAGCCTGGGCCGCGGCGACGCGTGCCCGTGCCGCGGCGAATGAGAATTCGACCGCGTCGGTTCCATCGAGCAATTGCGAAAGACGCGCGCCGTTTACTGCGCCGCCGTTTCCAGCGCCGCCGTCCGCCAGTGCGGCCTCCAGTTCGGCGCGGCGATCGGGATGCTGCTCGCGAAAGCGAATCGCCGGGAGTGTCAGCTTGCCAAGCTGAGCATCGCGTCCGACGGACTTGCCCACATCCTGCTGCGAACCGGTCAAGTCCAGCAAGTCATCGACAATCTGAAACGCGATGCCCAGTTCGCGACCATAGCCGGCCAGATGGCGAACGGTCTCCGAATCAACGGCGCAAAGTTCAGCAGCCAGTTCGGTGGCCGCGCTGGTCAGGGCAGCCGTCTTGCGCGTGATGATCTCAATGTACTCGGCCTCGGTCAGGGCGAGGTTTCCGCGATGGTGAATCTGCATCAACTCGCCCTCGCAGAGCGTGTTGGTCACCGCGGCGATGCGCCGGGCGACGCGTGTTGAATCGAGGCTGCAACACAGATGGTACGCGTGCGAGATCAGGCAATCGCCGAGCATGACGGCGGCTTCGTTGCCGGCGAGTGCGTTGAAGGTGGGTCCGTCGCGTCGCACGTCGGCTTCATCCAGCACGTCGTCGTGGACGAGCGTCGCGAGGTGAACCATCTCGACCACAGCGGCGAGCGTGAGGTGCTCGCGCCGAATGCCGCCGCAGGCCTGCGCCGAGAGCAGGGCGAGACGCGGACGCAGAAGCTTCCCGCGATAGCGGCGAACCTGCGCGATCAAATCTCGAACAAAAGGCAGATCGCTGCGCAACTCTTCATCGAAGATCGCGATCGCCTGATCGAGGGCCGGCGCGATCGGAGCAAATAGATCGTCGGGGGCTGCCCCGGTCGGGAAATCCGCCGGTCGCGGTGATGCCGTTGCAGTTTGAAATGCCGTGGCGTGTTCCATCATTTGCTCGCCGAGCGCGGTGGTCCGGGCCGTGCTGCGGCATGGAATTGTAACCGCAATTCCGTCGCTCGACGAATCGTGCAGGGAGGTTGGCGGGGTTGAACGGACTTACGGCTTTGGGGCGGCGGAGTTGGCACGAATCCAGTCTTCGATTTTCTTTACGAGTTCGATTCGGCCGTTTGCACGGGCCTGATCGAGGGCGATTTGCGCCGCCTCGCGGGCGCGATCGGCCTGTCGAACCGCGGCATATGCCACGGCAAGATTCATTCGAATCTCCACGAAGTCCGGCCGCAGACGGACGGCTTGTTCGAAATGCGGAATCGCTTCGGTGTGTCGGCCTGCCAAAGCAAGAAGCGTGGCGAGATTGTTGTGTGCCTCGAAGTGGTCGGGGTTGATCTCGAGCGCGCGGCGATAATCGGATATCGCGTCGTCGCGGCGGCCCGTCTGCGCCAGGAGCACCGCGCGAGCGAAATAAGCCTGCGAGTTGTCAGGGTTCGCGCGGATGATTTCAGCGTAGGCGGCGATGGCCTGGGGTGGCGGTTTCATGGCTGCCTCGCAAAGGGAAATTTGAAGTCGCACACCGGGCTGATCGGGGTTTGATTCGAGCGACCGGTGATAGTGTGACACCGCGTCGGCATAACGGCCGGCAGCCTGTAGGGACACGCCGAGATTGCCGTGCAACTGCGGGTCGTTCGGGTCGAGCCGCAAGGCGGCTTCGTGCCGAGCGATGGCGTCAGCGTGCCGACCCACGCGCGTCAGGAGCGTGCCGAGGTTGCTCAAGACGCCGGGGTTCGCGGGGCGAAGTTTGAGCGCCTGCTGATAGGCGTCGGCCGCGCCGCGCGGGTCGCCGAGTTCAGTGAGCGCAAGGCCGATGTTGTTCCATGCTTCCGGGTAGTTTGGGCGCAAGGCGAGGGCGCGGCGGTAGCAGGCGAGTGCGTCGTCGATGCGGCCCGCGTTCTTGTACTCCACGCCGAGGTTGTTGTGGGCCATCCAGCAGGCCGGGTTTCGGTCGATCGTGGTGCGGTAGAGTGTCTGCCCGTCGGCATAGAGGCCGCATTGGCGGAAGGTCAGCATGGCGAGTGCCAATGGAATGACAAAGGGAAGTGCGAAGGCGAAGCGGCTCGCTCGGGCCGGAACGCTTCGCATGATCGCTGCGCAGATGAAGACGATGATGCCGAGGCTGGCCAGGTACTGGAAATGATCAGCGACAAACGAGAATAGGAACGGGTACACGTTAAAGAAACCGAGAACGGGGAAGAGTGTTCCGATGAAGAAGAGCAGGGCGGCAAGCGGTGCGCGGCTTCGACGGCGGAGCAGGAACAACGCCGCGACGAGCACGATCAGCGCAACGGAAAACAACCACTGGCTCGGCGCGGACGGGTTCACGTCCCATCGGGGGTAGATGAAGACCAGGTTTGCGGGCCAGAACAGCTTACCGAGATAAAACCAGACGACGCGCCCGGCGAGGAGGCCGCGCTGCATCGCGGAAAGCTCGAATTCTTCGCCCTTCGCGCCGATCAGGTCATGCTCGACCCACGCGGTGAAGAGGCCGGCCGCAGCGCCGAGCGCGAACCAGATCAACAGTGGCGCGACATCGCGACGCAGCGTAAGTCGACCGCGCAGCCACCAGAGGATTACGAGCAATGCGGCGGGGAGCGTGGCGGTGACGGTCTTGGTGAGCAGTCCGCAAACGAAAAGCATTAGAGCGAAGGCGTGCCATTTTGCGCGACGGGACTCGTCGAATCGCAGGTAGAGCGCCATCGCCGAAAGATAGAATACGCCGGAAAGCGTGTTTTTCAGTTCGGTGATCCACGCGACCGACTCGACGTGAACGGGATGCAGGGCAAACACGGCTGCCGCCAGTGCGGCGGTTGGGTTTGCCCACGGAGTCTGCGCGGTGTGTAGCAAGCGCCGCACGATGAAAAGCACGAGCACTGCCGAAAGCGCGTGCAGGAGCGCGTTGACGATGTGATAGCCGACGGGCCAGTCGCCCCAGAGTTTGTGTTGAATCCAAAAGGCGCTATGGAGCAGTGGGTAGTATTGCTGGGTCGCACCGATGTCGAACCAGATTCGCAGAAGTCCGCCGGTTGAGCGGAGTTCCGGCGCGGTGACATGGGCATCATCGTCCCAAATGAAGCCGCCTTGCATCGCGGGGAGGTAGGCGGCGAGCGTCGCGACGGCGATCAGTCCCGCTGCAACCCATACCCAACGCGGCGCGGCGTCGCAAGCGGATTCGTCGGGTTGTCGAGATTGCGGCATGGCGATCCCGTGTTCGGTCGTTGCGGAGTCAGGCGCTTCGCGGGCGCTTCCAGCGGCCGGATCGTCCCCCGGCTTTTTCCTCGAGGCAAACGGGGCCGATGACGATGCCGCGGTCGACGGCCTTGCACATGTCGTACAGCGCGAGGGCGGCGGCGGACACGGCGACCAGGGCCTCCATCTCCACGCCGGTTCGCGCGCGAGCGACGGCGGTCGCGCGGATGCAGACGGTCTTCGCGGAGATAGGCTCAAGGGTGATCTCGACGGCATCGAGCGGCAGGACGTGGCAAAGCGGAATGAAGTCGGGGGTTCGCTTGGCGGCGGCGATGCCGGCGAGGCGTGCCACGGCGAAGACATCGCCCTTCGGCATCTTGCCGGTGGAGATGCGGCGCAGCGTTGCCGGGGCCATGTGAACCCAGGCGGACGCGACCGCGCGGCGGCGCGTGACTTTCTTCTGCGACACGTCGACCATGCGGGCCGCGCCGCGATGATCAAGGTGTGATAGTTTCGCGGCATTCGATGCGCGGCGCGATGCGTTGCGCTTCGGCGGCGGGCGGCGGCGAGTCGAGCGGCGTTTCATGCGTAGGCCTCGTGGTCAAACTCGAAGGGCCGCGGCGCGAGATCGGCCGGCCGAGGACGGGCGACGTCGATGAGCAGCCCGATGGCGAGGTAATTGGTGATCAGTCCGCTGCCGCCCATGCTGACGAAGGGCAGCGTCATGCCGGTGACGGGCATGAGGCCGATGGTCATGCCGACGTTGATGATGGTCTGTGCGCAGATGAGCGCGCAGACGCCGACGGCGAGCAGTCGGCCGAACGGGTCGGTCGTGGACGATGCCACGGTGAGGCCCATCGCGATGATCAGCATGTACAGCGAGAGAATCGCCAACCCGCCGATAAAGCCCCACTGATGCCCGAGCACGGCAAAGATGAAATCGTTGTGTTCCTCGGGCAGAAGATTGTGCCGGAAGAAGCCGCCTTCGGAGAGGCCCTGCCCGGCGAGTCGGCCGCTGCCCAAGGCAATCTTGGATTGGTGGAGTTGGTAGCCCGCGCCCAGACGCCAGCGGTCGTTGGATTCGTCCTGTTGCATGAGCGAGTGAATTCGTTCGCGCTGATAGGGATTCATGAACGGGGAGAAATAGAACACCGGCGCGGCGATCGCGCCAAGAGCGATCACCAGCGAGAGGTGGCGGGTCTTCGCCCCTGCGACAAAGAGCATAACCATGAGCGTGGGCAGCAGGAGCAGGCTCGTGCCCAGGTCCGGCTCCTTGAGGATCAGAGCGAGCGGGATGAGCGTGAGCACGAACGGGCCGAGCAGGCCGGCCAGCGAGCGGTAATTTGTGCGAAAACGCAGGTACCACGCCAACGCCAGAATATAGACAACCTTCGCATATTCGGACACCTGGATGTTGATCGGCCCGAGGACGATCCAGCGAAAGGTGTTGCGCCGCGCCGGAATGATCGGGGCGAGATTGACTTTCTGCGCGACGAGCAGCAACGTGAGAAGCACAAGCGTGACGCCGAAGAGAAGATAGGCGTACTGCCCGATCCGGCGGTAACCGAGAACCTGAATGATCCCCAGTCCCACCAGTCCGACGAGCAGATGCCCAAGCTGACGCGTCGCGAGGGTGGCGTCTTCACCTTGCGCCGCACCGCCGGCCCAGACCGCCAGCAGGCCCAGTCCGGTCAGCACGAGCGATGTCAGAAGGATGACCCAGCCGAGAGGAGGCAGCACGCGCGTCAGCGCGCTCACGATCGAGAAGGTGCTTCGCATGGCCGCGGCGGAAGTATTCATGGCTGGTCGTTCATCACCACGGATCGGCCGTTCAAGTAGGGCTTCGAAGCGTTCATCAGGACTTCGACAATCTGGCGAGCGACCGGCCCGGCGGCATGGCCGCCACCTCCGCCGTGTTCGAGGATGACGGCCAGCGCGATGCGCGGTTGCCGAAAGGGCGCGTACCCGGCGAACCATGCGTGGGTGGGGGCGGCGTTCTTGGCATTCGACGCGCTGTTGCCGGTGGCGACAGGCGGCGGGTAGCGCTCTGCGATTTCGCGCTTTGAATATGGAGTGTCTTCGGGCAGGCCAAGCTGCTCGCGAGCCGCCTCAATTGTGGGGGCGACAATCGTTGCGGTGCGGCCGTCAGCGGGCACGGTGAAGTGAAACCGCCACTGGGTCACGCGCGCGACGCATTCGGCGCTGCCGGTTTTGCCGCAGAGTTCGACCGCGTCCATGCGGGCGTATTTGTACGCCGTGCCGCCCTCGGTGTTGACGCACTCGTACACGCCGCGGCGGACCGTCTCCCATGCCTGCGGCGAGATTTCGTCAAAGTGATAAGTCGGTCGCGGCCGGGCGTCGTTGGCGATCAGCGTCGGCTCGCGGAACGCGCCCATGGCAAGCGTGGCGAAGAGATTGGCGGCCTGGAGCGGCGTGATCTGAAGCTCGCCCTGGCCGATGGCATAGTTTCGGCCGTCGGCGATAGTCACGTCTCGCTTTCGGTTGTCGCGAAGCCAGTCGCGCGTGGGAATGATTCCGGTGCGCTCCTCGATGAGGCCGGTGCCGCGCGGGGCGGATGTAAGCCCGAGAAATCGCTCGTAGAATCGTGTCAGGGCGTCGGCTCCGAGCTTCTGCCCGAGTGTGTAGAAGTAGATGTTGCAACTGTGCTGGATGGCCTGTACGGCGTCGACGTCACCGTGGCCGGCCATGCCGCGCCAGTGCGTCCAGCAGTGCCAGCGAGCGGCGCCGGGAATGAGCGCGCCGCTGCAGAAGATGCGCGTGTCGGTGCTGACGGCGCCGAGCGCGAGGCCGGCGAGCAGCGAGGCGGGTTTCAGGATCGACCCGGGCTGGTATTCCTCGGCGACCGCGCGAAATCGCAGCGGCACGGCACGCGTGTCGTCGCGGAGGGCGGCGTAGTTGGTGCGCAGATCGGCGGGGTTGTAGGTCGGAACGCTGACGAGTGCGATGATTTCGCGGGTTTGCACGTCGAGTACGACGCAGGCCGCGCCGGTCGAAGGCGGGTTCTCGGCGACGGCGGTCGCGAGCAGGTCGGCGATGCGCTGTTGCACGTCGAGATCGATCGTGAGCTGAACGTCGAGGCCGTCCTGGGCCGCGCCGCGTTCTTTAAGGCTCTTGTCGAGAAAAAGCTCCTCGTACCCGCGCTTGCCGCGCAGCATGGGCTCACACAATCGCTCGACGCCGCTGGCGCCGGCTTCGTCGTCGGCGCGGTAGGCCGCAAGCGGGTCGGCGGCGTTTGGATCGTCGCGAAGCACGTCGGGCGACACCTGGCCAAGACGACCGAGGATGTGACAGAACGATTGCGTGTCGGGCTGGGCGACGCGCCGGACCGACGGCTCCACCCGCACAAAGGGAAGGTCCGCCAGTTCGACTTCGACGGCGGTGCGAACCTGCGGAGAAATGTCACGCAGGATCGGGTGAAACAGTTCATCCTCGCGAAGGTGGATCGTGTTCGCCGGCTTGTCGGTGCGCGGCGGGCTGCCGAACGAAAACGGGCGTGGTTTGGATGCATCGGCCTCGGCGCGACGAGCCGCCTCCGACCTCGCGCCGGCGAGGTAACGGCGCAGGCCTTCGACCGATCGGCAGACCGAATCGCGCCGGCGTCGCAGGTCGGCGATCGGTGTGCCGGTGATGGCCTCGAGCCGGACCCACATTCGCGCAACCTGCCGGGCGGCTTCTTCGGCGAGGGTGGCGTTGTCGGCCCCGCGCAGGTCAGGCCGGGTTCGCCGCAGCCGGTCCGCGAGCAGGGCAAGGTAGCGATCGCTCATGGAGAGCGCGCCGTAGTGCACCGTGACATCGTGTGCCGGCTCATCGGAGACAAGAAGGCGGCCTTCGCGATCGAGGATGCTTCCGCGCAGGGCGGGGAGGTATTGGCGCGGCGCAACCAGGGCGGCGTCCTGCTGCTGCGCGTAATGGTCACCCCGAACCAGTTGCAGGTGCGCAAGCCTCGCCACGATGACAAGGCTCATCAGGATCGGGACGATCAGAATGATTCGCAGACGGCGTTCGAACATGGAACAGTGGTCAGTGATCAGTAGTCAGTTGTACGTGGGTGGTTATCACGGGTCAGTCCCGGCGCCTCGGAGTGGGTCGTTGGCGGCGCATGCAAACCTGAAACACACCATCGTTTGAATTGTGCGGCGATCACCTTCCGACCGCCGATCGGCCCCTTATCCTACGCGCAGGCGATGCGTGACACCAATTCCAAGCAGCCCGCGGCCGCGGCGCAGCAGCCAATGACCATAGGGTGCGATCGCAGCCGTGTACGCGGCGCTATAGACGCCAACGAGGAGAATCTCACCAGTTCGACTCCAGGCGTCAGCCACCCATAGCAAGTGCAGGCCCGTGACCCCGGCGACCACGACTCTCGCGAGAAATGTGCACACGATTTGAGTGATGACGCTCTCGCGGAAGGTAATCTCGCGGAGGGCGACGATGGCGAGCGCTGCCAGTCCGAACGCGAACGCGTGAATGCCGACGTTGCCGTACTCCCCGATGCTCAAGGTCGTCAGGTCGGTCACGAAGCCGATGATCCAGCAGGCGATGAGGGCATCCGTCGCGCGGGCCGCGAGCGCGTAATGCACGGCGACGATGACGAGGAAATCAGGCCGAATGCTGTGAACGGCGAGAAAGGGCGCCAGGGTGGATTGGAGCACGGCGGTGAGATAAAGGAGAATGGCGAATGGAATCCAGCGCATCAATTGACTCCGCCTTCGAGGGCTAATCCTCTACGCCCGTGCCGGCGACTCGGTTTGCCGGCGCGCGATGGGATTCATGCCCGGTGGGGCGGGCGGCATCGGACTTGTGGCCGTCGATCAATCGTAGAGCCGCGCGCGAAATCGCCAGCCGGACATAGGGCGATTGATCCGGCTCGTTGAAGGCACTCCAAAGCGGTCCGAGCGAGGTGGGGTTGTCGATGGCTTCCAGCGCCAGCGCTGCCAGTGCGCGAACGCGCGCGATCTGCTGCTGCGGCGGATCGTTGGCGATGTTGCGCCGGGGCCGGTTGAAGAACAGGTCGCGCACGGCCGTGTCCAGTCCCTCCTCGAAGCCCAGCCGGCCCAGCCCGCGCGCCGCTTGCAGGCGAATCTCCGGATAATCGGTGTCGCGTAGACGGATGCGAAACATCTCTTCGGCCTCGATGGTTCGCGCGTTGGCAAGGCACATCAGGGCCAGGGCGGCCTGATCGGGCACGGCACTGAATCCATAGAACTTGAGTCGCTCGATGCCGTGCGAATCGCCGAGCGACGCGAGCGCCTCGAGGATTTGCATTTTCACGGCGTCCTTCTTTTCGCGTTTCAGCCCCTGGTGCAGGAGCTGGATCGACGTGGGATCGCGAAGCCGGCCGATGGCTAGCGCGGCATTGGCCCGAACGCGCGCGTCGGTATTGCGCAGGAGAAAATCGGCGAGTTCCCGGGTACGGGTCGCGTCTCCCATTGCGTGCAGGGCGTACAGTGCCGCGATGCGCACATTGGGATCGCGGTCCTCGGCAAGGGTCCGCACGCGCTGCAACAGCCGATTCTGATTCGCGACGGCCAACCGCGCCGACCCGTCGGCGGTCGCTCGGCGCATGTCGCCCAGGGCCATCAGGGCCGCGAAACTCACGCCCGCGTAACCGTTGTCGATGTTGTCGGCGATGCAGGATGCGGCATCGGCCGAGGCGACCTCCTGAATCGCCTCCATGGCCTGCATGCGCAGAACGGGGTCGTCGCAGAACGCGGCTTCGCGCAGGTTCTGGATGCTCAAGGCGCGGAAGCGCGATTGATCCTGCACATCGAGTGGCGCCGGTTCAGGCGGTCGAATGCATGCGGCCGTACTCAAGCCCACGCAGCCGATCAGAACGGCGAATTGATGTTGATTGTATCGCATGTCATACGCCTCCGTGCGTTGTGACGCTACGCGCGTTGCCGCCGCAGCCTCCGCAGCAGCCAGTCCAGCACGATCATACCATACAGCGCCAGGGCGCCCTGGCCCAGCCAGTCGCCCCACTGCGAGTAAAGTGTAAGGCGGTTGTCGAGCTTCAGTTCACCGACGCCGATGCCCGGCGCCTGGTCCGGGTGGCGCTTCCACCGCTCGATCGTCTCACGGTCGAGCGCGAGTTGGTCGCGCCAATCTTCGTAGGCCTCGGCCCGAGCGGCCGGATCGCGCCGGATCAGGTCGGGGAACATCGACGCCAGCCGCGCGTGGAAGGATTTCATCTCCGGTCCTACGCTCAAACACGCTGCGAGAAGCTCTTTTGAAATCAGAATGTTCAATTGCGACCAGGCGGAGGTGTATTCCTTCGCGTCGGCGGCGCCGGCTGTTGTGTCGGCGAGGCGCTCCATCTTGTCCAGATGCTCGCCAACGGCGATCAGTGCGCGGTCAAGGGCGTCGAGCCGGGCGAGTTTTTCATCGCTGATGCGTACGCGCATGTGGATGCGCCCGTTCGGATGGATCGTGGCGCTGGCTCCGGTATTCACGCTTCGTGCGACCGCGATGCGGTTCTCCACGGCACGAAAGACCGCGGCCGCAAGGTGCTGCTCAAGTTCCGCCGAATGCAGGAACCAGCCGTCGTTGCTGATGGTGAGGAGCATGTCGATGTTCTTCTCACCGGTACTGCCCCCGCGGACAAAGGCGCGAGGGACGTAGGGCATGATCTCTTCGTAACAGATCGGCGTGCCGGCGCGATAGGTTCGAATTTGAGAAGCGGATTCGATCGGGGCGGACGTTGGCGCGGAAGTCGAATCGAGCGACGTCGCCGACGGCGCGGCGCTGACGACGGGAATTTCAAATGCGTTGAACTGTTCACCCGGCGAGAGGGAGTATTCAACACCACCGCGGCCCCACGGAGTCATGCCGTTCAGGAAGTCGTACAGCCAGCGTTGGGTGAATCGAAACGGTACGTATTCGCCGAACAGGACGAGGTGAATCTTGTCGTAGCGGGCGGCCGGGCGTTTCTGCCCCGGAAGCAGCAGGTAAGCCGAGTTGAACGAGTCAGCCCGCGGGGGAATGGCGGTCGGCTTCCATTCCATCGCCGACGAACCGAGCACGATGGGGATGCCGGACTGATCGGCCAAAGTTTGGAAGGCTTCGCGCACGCGCTTCCCAAAATCCTGGTAGTACCGCAGCATCGCGACCTGTCGCCTGGGGTACCGGCGGCGGATGATTTCCTCCAGCGCCGTGGGTGGGGCATCGAGGAACTCGTCGTTGATCCACCCGCTCATCACCGTTTCGGGCAGGACAATCAGATCGGGCTTGTCGTGACCGTCCGGCCCGCCGAGCGTAGCTTGCTTTGCGAGTTCCAGGTGGCAGTCGAAGATCGTTTCGACGGTGGACCGCGCGCGGCGTTCGTCAACGTACATGGGAAAATCGTGTTGGACCAGCGCGACACGGGGTCCGCGCTGGAGGTGGCGCGTCGAACGCTGGGCGCTGCCGTAGATGAGCGTGCCGCCGACAACAATCAGCGTCGTGAGCGAGCCGATGGGAAGGCGCGTGCCCTGTTGTGAACGCCAGATGAGGATGGGCTGGATCAGCAGGTCGGTGATCCAGCCGTTGATCATGGCGAGGACGAAGCTGACGGCATAAGCCCCGGCGAGATCGCTGATTTGAATGAACGTGAGTTGCTCGTAGTGGGTGTGGCCCAGGAGCACCCAGGGGAATCCGGTCGGTCCGAGTGAGCGGGCGTACTCCAGGGCGGTCCAGACGACGGGCACGCTCAACGCAAGCGAAACATTGTGCCGCATGTACAAATGCCGTACGGGCCAGGCGACCAGCGGAAAAGACAGCGAGAAGAACGCACCGAGGGCGAGGTAGCCCTCTCTCGTAACGGGGTACATCCAGTTGATGTTGATGAAGAAGAAACCCAGTCCCAGCAGCCAGCTCGCGAAGTACATGGACCGCGCCCGCCGGGCGGCACACACGGCGATCAGCCACGGCGTCAGGCAGATGTAAGAAAGCCACCACCACCCCGGCCGGGGGAACATCAGGCAGCACATCAGCAGAGACAGGCCGCTCAAGATGATGAGCGACTTGCGGCTTTCAATCTTGGCGATCGTGCCAACCAGGCGAGTCGGGGTGCGAAATCGCTCGCCGGGAGCGCGCGGCGCGGCGACATCCGCTCGGGTGGAGGGTGCGTTCTCGCGTGAGGATGGCTTGCCGGCCGTTTTCACGAAAGCGGTTTCCTGTCTAACACGATGCGTCGCTCATTGGAGCGCCATCACGCGCTGGGCCAGTTCGTTCGCCGTGGCTTCGTCGGATGCTTCAGCAATGACGCGGGCGATCGGCTCGGTGTTGCTCGGCCGAACATGCACCCAGCCCTGCGGCCAGTCGATTCGCACGCCATCGCAGGTATCGACACGAGCGTCCTTTGCAGCGGCGCGCACGCGTTCCAGCCATGGAGCGATCTGCGCGGCAGGCAGCTCCAGTTTCTTTTTGACCATCACGTAGCGCGGCATGGCGTCAACAATGGCCGACAGCCTTTGGCCGGTGCGCGCGAGCAGGTTCAGCACGAGGCCTATGCCGGTGAAGCTGTCGCGCACGGCGACGACGCGCGGATCGATCACGCCGCCATTGCCCTCGCCGCCGATGACGCAGTGTTTGTCCAGCACCGCGCCGGCGACATTGGCCTCGCCGACCGCCGTGCGGTGCACGATGGACCCGCCGCCGGCCTGCGCCGCGAGGTCGTCAATCATGCGCGAGGTGGAGAGGTTGGCGGCCGCGGGGCCGGGTCGCGTCGAAAATACTTCCTTCGCCGCGAGGGCGAAGGTGTATTCCTCGCCGATGTAGCGCCCTTTGTCATCAACCACGGCAAGCCGGTCGGCGTCCGGGTCTTGCGCGAACCCCAGATCGGCCCCAGCTTGCTTCACCGCATCGCACAGCCCGGTCAGGTTTTCGGCTGTCGGCTCGGGGGTGTGGGCGAATCGGCCGGTCGGTTCGGCGTTCAGGTGCGTGACCTTGCAGCCGAGCGTCTCCAGCAGGCGTCGGCCTCCTTCGCCGCCCGCGCCGTTGACGCTGTCCAGAACAACGTGAAAGTGGCACGCGCGGATCGCGTCGACGTTGAGCAGCGTCAGGACTCTGGCCACGTGCCGGTCGTTCGTGGAGAGATCGCGTTCCAGTCGACCGCAGCCGGTTGCGTCGCGGAGTGCAAACTTCTTCGCGTGGTATCGATCGTAAACGCGCTGAGCGTCTGCGGCAGGCAGGGCGTGGCCGCGCTGACACAACAGCTTGATGCCGTTCCATTCAATGGGATTGTGGCTGGCGGTGATGACCACGCCGGCGACGGCGCCCAACTCGCCGATCATCAGGGCGGCGCTGGGGGTCGTAACGACGCCGAGGTCGATGACCGTGCAACCCGACGCGAGCAGGCCCGCGGTGAAGGCCGCGCGAATCATCTCGCCGCTGGGCCGCGAGTCGCGCGCGAGAACGACCCGCCCGCCGCCAAGGTCGGCGCCGAAGGCACAAGCAAGTTCCGTGGCCAGCGTGGGCGTCATCGTCTGTCCGACGATGCCGCGTACACCTGAAACGCTCATCATGAGGGTCATAGGAGAGTGGTCAGTGGTTAGTGGTCAGTTGCCAGTGGTCAGCGTTGGGGGTTGGCGGCGACGGGTTAGTTACCAAGTATCTGACGTCCGCGGGTGTCGGAGGTTCATGGAGAATTAACGGAGGCTGAAACGCGCTCGCGCGGGTCGGCGAACTTCAGTTCCCGGCCGACGAACCCGGTGCATTGTATGGCCGCGACGTGCAGCGTCTATTGCATCAATGGAGCTTCGGCCCAGCGGAATCTCCGCACCGGAGTGCATTCCAACTCGGTTTCATACCATTCCGCAAGTCGTGAATCTGTCCTACAATGGTTCTCTTGGCGGGCGATTGCAGGAATGCAGCCTCGAGTTTGGTAGAGCTGACACCCGTTCGCGGGCAAGTTATCCGCGGCCGGCAATTGAGAATCAATAGATCCTGACCGCCGGCCAATAGCAACTGACCGCTGACCCTTTCGGAGTCCCCTGCACGATGGCACTAGCCGGACCTTCTGCGACGAGAGCGGCCACCGCCGGCCAGGGAACCTCCCAGCGGCTGCGTCGAATCTGGCGGTACGCCTGGTCGCAGAAGCGCTACCTTGTGCCGGGCTGCTTGTGCGTCGTCATCGTCGCGGCGACGTACTCCGTCAACATCATGGCGCTGCTGCCGACGATTCACTTGATCGCCGGTCAGCAGGGTGTGCCGTCGTGGATTCACCAGGGCATCGCCGAGAGGCGGCTCAACGCGGTTTTTGATTTCGACGCCGCCGCTGGCGAAGTGCGCGTGGCGAAGCGGCCTTCCAATGCGCTGCTGCCGCAGACGATCAAGCGTAATTTCGTGCTCACGCAGGTTGATGCCGCCGGCTCGACGCCGGGCAAGTTGTTCAGCGCGCTGGCGTATCTGGAAGACGGGCGCGAAGTCGCCCTGACGTTTCTCGATCGTGATAAACAGGCGGTGACCGTGCGCGTGTCGCCCGAGCCGCTGAAGATCTCGGATTGGTGGCTGCGGCGAGGGGCGGCGCTGCTTCCGCAAGGCTCGTCGGCGGACGATCGGCTCGACACGCTGAAGATCATCGTAACGATCGTCGTGTTGATATCAGTCATCGGCGGCGTGTCGCGCTTCTTCGCAGAGTATCTCATCGCGCTGACGGCGGCATGCGTTGTATTGATGCTGCGCAAGCGCATGTACTACCGTGTGCTTCGGCTGCCGGTGTCGAAATTCGCCACACACGGCGTCAGCGACCTGGTCAGTCGCTTTGTGCAGGACAGTCAGGACATCTACCGCGGGTTGAATTTCCTCTTCGCCAAGAGCCTGCGCGAACCGCTCAAGGCGATCTTCGTGTTCTGCGTCGCGCTGGTCATCGACTGGCGGCTGACGCTCATTACGGCCGTCGCCGCGCCGGCCGGCGGCTATCTCATTCGCCGGCTCGGCAAGATGATCCGCAAGGCCAACAAGCGGCTGCTGGAGAATTACGGCCGCATGTTGTCCGCCCTTCAGGGCACGCTGACGGGCATCCGCGTCGTGAAGGGCTACACGATGGAGACCTTCGAGCGGCAGCGGCTGCATCTGCTGGACAAGCAAATGCTCCGGCAGCAGATGAAGATCGAGCGGATCGACGCGCTCTCCAGTCCGCTGTTCGAGTTCGTCGGGCAGATTGTCGCGGCCCTGGCGATCCTTTACTTCGCCAACCAGATGCTCAACGGCCTGATGGAGTTTTCCAAGTTCGCCACGCTGGCGGCCTGCATGGCCGGCATGTTTGACCCTGTTCGCAAAATGTCTTCATTTTACAACCGCTTCCAGACGGCCAACGCCGCGATGGATCGCGTGTTCGAAATCATCGACATGCCCGACGAAGTATCTCCCGGTCCGAGCAAGCCGATCCCCGCGCCGCCGTTCAGCGATCGCATCGAGTTTCGTGACGTGACGTACACCTACCCCGGTGCGACGTCGCCCGCGTTGAACAGCATCAACCTGGCGATTCGGCGGGGCGAGCGGGTGGCGTTTGTCGGGCCGAACGGCTCGGGCAAGACGACGCTGCTAAGCCTTCTCATGCGATTCTTCGAGCAGCAGGAGGGGGCGATACTCATTGACGGGCGCGACCTGCGCGACTTGTCCATTGCATCGCTGCGCCGGCAGATGAGCCTGCTCACACAGGACACGGTCATCTTCGCCGACACGATCGCCCACAACATCGCCTATGGCGATGGGCGTCTGCTTCGCAAGTTGATCCTGCGTCAGCGCCACCCCGAGCGCCGATACGACTTCGCCGGGCAGGAGGAGCGCATCGTCGCCGCGGCGAAGGCGGCCTACGCCGATGAGTTCATTCGTGAGAAGCCGCAGGGTTACGATTCATACGTCGGCGAGCACGGCGTGACACTCTCCGGCGGGCAGAAACAACGCATTGCCATCGCCCGCGCCATTCTTCGCAACGCGCCGATCTTCATCTTTGACGAAGCCACCAGCCAGGTCGATTCCGAGAGCGAACAGAAAATTCACGACGCGGTCGAGCATTTCCTCGAGGGCCGCACCGCACTCATCATCGCGCACCGCTTCTCGACCATTCTTCAGGCCGATCGAATTGTCGTGATGGATCGCGGGCGAATCGTGGACAGCGGCCGGCACGAAGAATTGATCCGGCGTTGCAGGCTGTATCAATCGCTTTACGGCACACAGATCATCGAGGACGCTCCGGTGACCGACGTCCCGGCGACGGCCCCGACTGCTTAGGCAGAGTTCGCGTAATCACGAGCGATCCCAGCTCCGATCGCAAGCGAGCGGGCACCCGGTGCGCGAGCATGCCGCGCGACATTCACCCAATCCGCTTTGCCAACAGCACCGTCACATCATCCGGGCAACTTCCGCCGCTCACGTAGTCCGTCAGTTCGCTGGCGAATTCACTCAACACCTGCCCCGGCGCGTTGCCCGCGCAGTCCTCGATGATCTCCTGCAATCCGGTTCGGCCAAGGGCAGCACCTTCCTGATTCTTCGCAAGGCTCACGCCGTCCGTCGCCAGCAGCAGCGACTGCTGCGGCTCAAGCGTAAACTTCTCCACTTCGTACGCGCTGCCGCGCTGCCGGCCGATTGGCTCGCCATGCGAGAGTCCCACCCACGTCACGCCGCCGTCGTCATCGAGTCGGCCGACCAGCGCGCCCGGACCTGCCGCGCAGAACTGCACCAGCCCGGTCGCCGGCGCGATCCATGCGCAGGCGAGGTCGATGCAGTACTTCTCCTCCCCATCGTGTACGAGCCAGTTGAGGGCGCGGCAGAGGATGTTCGGCGGCTCGTTGTGAAGCGCGGCAATGCGAAACGCGCTGCGCACCTCGGTGAGAAATCGCGGCACGCTCAAGCCGCTCATGCCCACGCGCGCCACCAGCAGCGCCGCGGTTTTGTCTGGCAGTTGCACCACGTCCCACAGGTCGCAGCAGCGCGCCGCGCCCATGTGGCGATAGGCGGCGACATGCAGCTCGGGCCAGCGCGGCAGGGCCTTGGGCGTCAGCAGATCCTGGGTCACGCGCGTGAGCGTGCCTTCGACGCTGGCGGCGGTCTGACGGCGGGCCAGCGTGCGGCGAATCGCGTTCTCGAGCGGAATGGCCACGCACGACGCCACGGCGATCAGGCCGTGCAGATGCGAATCGCCGAAGGGCAGATCGCCCGCATCGTTCTCAACATAAAGCATGCCGATCGTGCCCGAGGCAGACGCGAGCGGGGCGGCCATCGCCGAGCGAATGCCGTGCTGTGGCGCGTCGGGGCAGCAGAGGTAATGGCCGTTGGTCAAGACGCGTGTCTGCATCCCGGCGGAAAAGGCCGGCCGGTCGCAGACCTGCCCGCCGGCGGCGAGGCCGCTCATCCACTGGAACTCGCGCTGGTCGGGCGCGCGGACGCCGATCCAGGCGCGGCGGCCGGAGAAATCGCGCAGCACGGCCCGCAGGATAGGCGTGAGCATGTCTTTGACCGTTTCCATGCTCGACAGGCGCAGGGCGAGTATCGCCATCTGCTCGATCTGCTCGCGCGGCAGGGTGATGGGGTGCTCGCCGCGATAGACGATGGTAGATAACGGAAGCCCTTCGCCGTGCTGCTTCGTGACGGCGAGCATGCGCTGCCGAAGCATCTCCTCGCGCGACGCTTCGGACTCCATCATCAGCCGGATGCACCAGTTCCCCAGGCCGATCTCGTCGGCGTGGCGCAGCTTGGCGCGGCCCTTCTGCACGGCCCGGTTGAGGCTGGTCGGCACGCTGCCGCTGTCCAGCACGTCGAGCCACCAAGCGCCGTCTTCATCCTGCGACAGCGCCGCCTGCCGCGGGCTGATTCGCGCATCGGGCAGATGAACAAAGCACTCGGTCGACGAACCGATGGCAAGGTCCCCCGGACCGGCCTTGAGCGTCCGGCGTAGCTGGCTGTTTTCGAGAATCAGCAGTCGCATGGGAATCGCTCCCGACATGACGCGACCGACAGTCTAACCCAATCGATTCGACCCGCCCGAAATCCGCCCGCACCGGTGAATCGTATCACCCCGACAATCGTCGGGCAAAGCGGCACGGGGGCATTGAGCAGGGTAGGAACTCCCTGCCGATCCAGGCCGCCTGGCTTGGCGCGCGGTGGGGTAGGCCGTGCCCACGTTACGCCGAGGCGCCGCTGTAGCGGCGGAGGCCGAAACGCCAGAACCACGCGGACGCGACAAAGGCGGCGGCGGCGAGGAGGGCAGCGATGATAGGCATGGCGGCCGGGAGCTTGTCGGAGTCGCCGGTGAGGGCGGCGGCGGGGAACATGATGATGAATGCGAGCGGGAGGATGTAAGTCAGGGTCCACTGCACGCCGGGGGGGTAAATGCTGATCGGGAATCGTCCGGCCTCGAAGACGTTCCAGAAGATCATCTCGATGTTCTGGATGCGCACGAACCAGAAGCAGAGCGTGGCGAGTGCGAGCCAGATGGAATAGACGATGACGAATCCGGCGGCGAGCATGGCGCAGAAGATGAGCACTTCGCGAAGCGGGATGACGCCGGTGAGCTTGACCGCGCCGAACAGGGCGATGCTCAAGCCGAGGAAGACATCGACCGCGCGCCAGACGACGAACTCGCGGATGCTGACGAGGAACTGCGCGTTGACGGGTCGCATGAGCACGAAGTCGAGGGTGCCCTCCATGATCTCCTCGAGCACGCGGCGCATGTTGGGGACGATCGACATGCGGATGCCGCCGGCGATCATGCGATAGACGCCCATGAGAACTAGCATGTGCTGCCAGCGCCAGCCGCCGATGGACTGGGTGTTGTGGAAGATGGTCCAGACGACGAGCAGCTCGGAGACGAGGTGCATGAGCGACACGCCGATGCGGACGTACATGTCGAGCCGGTAGGCGGACAGGTTCTGGACGCTGACCTGCATGAAGAGACGAACGAGATGGATCGCGCGACGCAGATTCATCCGCTCACCGCCGTGTAGCGTTTGACTGCGGCGACCCAGGCCATGCGGAACGCCGCAATCAAGCCTGTCAGCCATGCCGCCTGAATGGCCACGCCGGTCAGGGCGTCGCCGGTTGTCGGCACTTTGCCGATGAGAAGCTCCGCGGGGAAGGCGAACATCCAGCGAAACGGCAGCCATGTCGCGACCGCGAAGATCACCGGCGGCAGCGCCGCCAGCGGACTGAACCGCCCGCCGAGGAACATGCCGAGACCGAAATAGATTTCACCCGCGGCGTCGAGCTTGGGCGACCAGAAGGCGATGAGCGCGATCAGGTAGCCCAGCATGAAGTTGATGGCGCATCCGAGCCCGACGGCGACGACGCCCAGCGCCAAGTGCCATGTTTGTGACTCGAAATCGGGCTTCACCCACCACGCGAAGAAGCACCACATCGGCACGAGAAAGGGCAGCGTCATGATCTTGTACGACAGGTTCGCCGCGATGGCCTGCCAGATCGGGAGGATCGGCCGAAGGAGTTGCCCGCTCATGCGCCCGGAGCGCACCTGGTAGCCCATGTCGTAGGCATCCCAGGCGGTGGCGAAGTGGCCGATCATCATGACGACGAGGTAATACGCGGCGAGCTGGCTTTGCGTGAAACCGGCGACCACGCCGCCGGGTCGACTCTGGGCGGCGGCGGACCACATGGAGTAAAGCACCGCCGGATTGACGAGTCCCCACACGGCCCAGAGAAAAATCTCGCCGCGATACTGGAGCATCGTGGCGCAGTGAACTTTGAGGAAGGCCCAGAGCGTTTGCAGGATGCGCGTCATGTGAGCGAGTGCACCTACGGCTTCTCGACCGCTTGCGCGGTCGGCTTTTTGGAATCAGCTGTTTGCGCGGGCGAGTATTTGGATTGACCGAACGCGCGGGCGATGACATCTTCAATGGGCGGGTCTTCGATGGTCACGTCCTGCACGGGCAGATCGGTGAGCAGGCGGCTCGTGAGTTCGGCGGCGCGCTCTTTGGGCACTTTCACGATGGCTTTGCGGGATTCGAGCGAGAGCACCTCGCCGACGGCTGCGAAGTCGTAGCCGTTGGCATCGCGCTCTAGGTCGATCTTGATAACCTTGTAGGGCGCCATCTTGCGCGAGAGGTCGGCCAGCGCGCCGTCGAAGAGAATGCGCCCGTGGTCGATGACGATGATGCGCTTGCACAGGGCGGCGACGTCGGCCATGTAGTGACTGGTGAGGATGATCGTCGCGCCGTGGCGGCGATTGTAGTTGCGAATGAACTCGCGAATCCGCGCCTGCATGGTGATGTCCACGCCGATCGTCGGCTCGTCGAGAAAGAGAACCGACGGGCGATGCAGCAACGAGACGCAGATCTCGCATTTCATGCGCTCGCCGAGCGAGAGGGTGCGCACCTGCTTCTTGAGGATCGGCGTGAGTTCGAGCAGCTCGATCAGCTCATCGAGCGTGGCTTTGTACTGCGCCGGGTCCAGGCCGTAGATTGCCTGATGGACGAGGAACGAGTCCATCGCGGGAAGGTCCCATTGCATCTGGGAGCGCTGGCCCATGAGCATGCTGATTCGGCGCAGGTAATCGGTCTTGCGCTCCCACGGCGTGAAACCCAGCACGCGGGCCTCGCCGTCGGTGGGGTGAAGCAGGCCGGAGAGCATTTTGAGCGTCGTGGTCTTGCCGGCGCCGTTCGGCCCAAGAAAGCCGACGATTTCGCCCTGCTCAACGGAAAAGCTGACGGCATCAACGGCGCGGACCTGCTTGTACTTGCGGCGGAAGAAGCTTCGCATCGCCGCCTGGAATCCCCCCTCCCGCTCGGGCACGCGAAAGGTCTTGCCGAGTTGCCGCACGTCGATTTGCGCCATGGTGTCGTTCGGAGAGTGTAGCGACGTATGGCCGCACTCGTCCAATCTGTTCATGATTGTTGAAGCCCAAGGCTTTTGCTGGGGCTTTCGCGGAGGAAAGCACTGTGTGACGCAGACGCGATCCGACTTGCTCCAGGCGACGTTTTGCCGTATCTCGTCGGTCTGGAAAGCGCTCACGCACCGGGATTGCACGTTGCGCGCGCCATGGAAGCAGTCGCCATGTCGATCATCACACTCACGACCGACTTCGGACAGGCCGACCACTACGTCGCCTGCATGAAGGGCGTGATTCTTCAGATCGAGCCGCGCGCGCAGATCGTGGACGTGACGCACGCCATCGGGCCGCACGACGTGGTGCATGGGGCGTTTGTGCTGCGGCAGGTCGCGGAGCACTTTCCGGCCGGCACGATTCACGTCGCGGTGGTGGACCCCGGTGTCGGCACGACGCGGCGGATGATCGCGGCGCGGTATGAGGGGCATGTGATTCTCGCGCCGGACAACGGGCTGGTGTCGCTGGTGCAGCGCGATTTCGTGCTGGAAGAGCTGCGGTCGATTGAGAACACGCGGCTGTTTCGACCCGAAGTGAGCACGACGTTTCATGGGCGAGACATCCTTGCGCCGGTGGCGGGGAATCTGGCGCGCGGTCTGCCGCTCGATGCGGTCGGCCCGGCGATTGATCAGTTGGAGATTCTGAATCTGGAAAAGGCGACGCCGCTTGCCGGCGGGGGGATCGAGGGGCAGGTGTTGTACGTCGACCGGTTCGGCAATCTCATTTCCAACATCAGCGCGGAGGAATTGAGTGTCGCGTTTCCGGCATTCGAGGGGTTGAATGTGCACGTGGGGCCGCTGCGCGTCGGGCCGCTGCGCGGGACGTACGGTGATGTCGCGCCGGGGGAAATCGTTGCCCTGATCGGCTCGACCGGCATGTTAGAGATCGCCATCAACCAGGGCCACGCGGCGGAGCAGCTCCGCGCGGGACCGGGGACGGTGGTCGTCGTGCGTTAGAAGATTGATACTTTGGTGCCTCGGGGACGCACCCGATGGCGCACTGCACGACGCGGCCTACTTCTTCGCGGCCTTGAACAACTCATCCACCTTGCGCCAGTTCACCGTGTTCCACCACGCCGCGATGTAGTCGGGCCGGCGGTTCTGGTAGTTCAGGTAGTACGCGTGCTCCCACACGTCGATGCCCATCAGCGGCGTGTGACCGGTCATGTACGGCGAGTCCTGATTGGCCGTGCTGAAGACTTCAAGTTTGCCGTCTTTCACGGCGAGCCAGGCCCAGCCGCTGCCGAAGCGCGTCGCGCCGGCGGTCGAGACCTTTTCCTTGAAAGCATCGAAACTGCCGAAGGTGCTGGCGATCGCCGCGCCGAGGTCGCCCGACGGCGTGCCGCCGCAGTTGGGCCCCATGATGTTCCAGAACAGGGTGTGATTGGCGTGCCCGCCGCCGTTGTTGATGACGGCCTGCCGCACGGACTCAGGCACCTGACTGATGTTTCTCAAAATGTCTTCAATCGGCTTGGCGGCGAGGTCGGCGTGAGCTTCCAGCGCCTTGTTCAGGTTCGTGACGTAGGCGTTGTGATGCTTGCCGTGATGAATCTCCATCGTCTTGGCGTCGATGTGCGGGGCGAGGGCGTCGTGCGGGTAGGGCAGCGGGGCAAGCGAAAATGCCATGGGTCAACTCCTTCCAAATCGGGGGGTCGGTCTCGTGGGTTCAACTGTGTAATGCTGTCAGCGGGGGAATCTAGCAGCGGTGGCGCAGCCGGTCAAGGAATGGGGCCTTTGAACAGTCCCGTTTGGTGCTGTCATATCCGAGCCGCGACCGTCAGGGAGCGCCGCGTGATGTTATTGCTTGGGGATTGCTTGAGTTGTAATGATTGCTTCAATCCTGTTGCTTTCTCGGTGCTCCCCGACGGTCGCGGCTCGGTTATTCCGGCAGTCTTGGTGACGTGTCATGGGGAGAATTTCAATCGCTAGGCGCCGCGCTGGCGGTCGAGGTCTTCGCGCACTTCAGGCGCGAGATAATGCTGGTCGATTCCGGGATGCACAGCGAGTGCCGCGAGCGTGCGCTCGTAGCGCGTCTCCAGATCGGCCGCCGTGTCGAGAAACAGCACGGACTGCCCCTTGATCCTGCACAATCCGCCGCCCTCGCCGCCGAGCGATTCACGGCGAATGGACAGGCCGAGTTGCTCGGCCAGGGTCAAAAGTGCGTCAAGTCGGTCGTGCAGGTCCATCTGACTCGCGATTCTCGCGGGATTGGTGCAGGGGTCAAGGATGCATGGCGTTTCCGGTCGATAAGTAACCCATGGGAAGGACCCCGTTCGCATGAGCAACACCGAGCATACAGAACACCTGGCGCTGACTTCTCCGGCCGACCTGCCGCGTGTGCTGGCAGAGCTGGAGCACAAGCTGGCCCTTCTGGGTCGCCAGGTCGGCAGCCTTCAACGGCTGGCGTCGCTCGGCACGATGTCTGCCATGCTCGCACATGAGTTCAACAACCTGCTCACGCCGCTAGTGAGCTACTCGCAGTACGCCTTGTCGCGCGATAAACCCGATGAGCTTCGCGCGGCCGTGGAGCGCACCTTGCGCTCGGCGCAGCGGATGAGCGGATTGTGCGGCCGGATCATGGGCATGGCGTCCGGCTCGCCGGATGAATTGACACCTGTCAATATCGAGCAGGCGGCGCGCGAGGCCGTGGAGTGCCTCGGGCGCGAGCTGTCGCGCGACGGGATCGCACTGTCGATCGAAGCGCCGGCGGGGCTTGCGGTTCGTGCGGCATCGGGTGCGCTGCAGCAGGTGCTGTTCAACATCATCCTCAACGCGCGGCAGGCAATGCTGGAAAAGGGCGGTCGCCTGATGATCCGCGGTCGGCGGGAGAGCGGTCGCGTGGCCGTGGAAATCACCGACACCGGCCCGGGCATCGCGCGCGAACACATCAGTCACATCTTCGAGCCGTTTTTCACGACCAAGGGAGGCCCCGACGCCGACGCGTCCGCTGATGGCCGCACCGACAAGGGCGGACTGGGTCTCGGGCTGCACGTCTGCAAGCGTCTGATGGAAGACATGGGCGGTACGATCGACGTCGCCAGCGCTCCGGGGCAGGGCACGACGTTTACGCTGCATTTGCCGGCGGCGTGAGAGTGTTCCGAGCCGGTGTCCCAAACCCGCACTCCGGACATCGCAACGATTGAATTGAAGCCCGCAGGTCGTAATCGCAATTCAGGCATTGCCAGGGCCTGACACGTTGCAGGCAAATGACCATCGCAAGCGTTCCCGTCACACTGCATCCGGCTGTGAGGACCGAGTCCGATGCGAATCGGTCAAGAAAGGCGACCCCCAACATCGCACCTATAAGCGAAAGTAAGCCCGCGGCGAGTCCGAGGAAACAAGACGCCGCCCACGCCGGGTTCGGTCGATGAAATAGTTGTCGGGGAGTCAGGCAGTTGATTGCAAGGGCCGTCGAAACATTCGCGATCAGCGGGGCGAAAACGAGGGATAATGCAAATTGCAGCAAATAGCGGTAGGCATCACCTGCGATAAATGACGATTGAGCGTTCCACGCAAATACCCCCACCCAAACTGCTGCAAAGGCCGTAACAAACAGCTTCATGGTGCCGTCCTTCTGATCGGTTGAGCCGGCATGGGCTTGGCGATGCTTCCGGGTTTCGTTTTCGGGGGTGAAATCGACATTCTGCCTGGATACGCGAGTCCGCCGACGGGAACAGCCATCGGAGGCGACGGTGGTGCGAGCCAGTTGCACAGCCTCTTGAACGGCTCTCTTGAACGCAATGGAATCGACCCATCGGGGAATCCACTTAGAATCGATAAGACGCCGATGCAGGCCAACGTCGCCGTTCCAATCCATGAAAGGCTGATGGCCAGCCTCTTTCGCAGGGCGGCGACGCCGACCGGGCAGTCGCGCGTGAGAACAGTCCCATCGGCTCGCCGATAGAGAATCCCGCAAAGCCGGCCTTCATTCGATTCGACGATTCGCTCCGCTTCACGGCGCGTCATTTCGGCGAAGTTATAGACATTCAAGCAACACTGCTTGCAGTACCGCTTCTGGTTGTTGCCTTCCATTTCGGACCACTTGGCACTGCAGGGCGATGCCAGCTCCAGGGAATCCAACAGATGAATGTCTTGCCCCATAATTCAGACCTCCAAACCGTTGCGCCGAGGCGAGTGTCCGGACTTCCCTCCTTTGACGCTTCGAGTAAGGGTCCGGTTCCCGGCTATTTTTCGAGGACCCATTCGTAAACAGCCGTTCGACTTGGCTGCGTTTGCGTGCATAGAATCGGTACCTCCCCCCCAAGAGAGGTTGTTCCATGCTTTGCCCGCCCATTGGATTCCTGCGGGGATTGTTGCTTTGTTTGATCGGTCAATCGATGGCCGGCGGGTTTCCGCTGCCGGCGCGGGCCGACATTGACGCTTGGTATGAAGTGACCAGCGCGACAGGCGCGGGCACAGGCGTCGCGAGCGTGGAGCAGGGCGCCGCGGGCCAGCGGCTGACGATTCGCGTTGAAGACACGTCCGAGCCGATTCGGGTGACGGTTCAGGCCCATGTCCTGGCGCCGGAGCAGGACGCCTTTTTCGCGTATGCCATCGATCTCTTCACGACCGATTCCGAAAACGTCGCGGCAAATTGGCTGGAGTTCACGACACCGGCAACGCTGGACTACGTCGGCGCGCTGGGCGCGGGACCGGGCCGCGTCATAGAAAATGCCACGCAATTGACCCTCTCCGGCGAATACGTCGGCAAGGTCATCCTGTTTGAGTTCGAGTTGGAGATCACGCCACCGGTAGAAAGCGACATTCTACTCTATTCTGGCATCGGCGGATCGGCCTGGGCGACATGGGACAACCTGCCCGCAATCGTTCGCTTTGCCGATGCGGATCCGCTCCTGGGCGATTTCACCGGTGAAGCTTACGAGAGCAACACGCCGAGCATCGTCATCACGCGTGGCGAAGGCAGCGAACCGGTCGATTGCAACGGCAACGAGACGCCCGACGATCAGGAGATCAAAGGCAATCCCGGGCTGGACTGCAACGGGAACGGCGCGATCGATTCCTGTGAGATCACCCAGAACGCCGCGCTCGATTGCAATGGCAACAACGTGCTGGACACCTGCGAGATCGCCGCCGATGCGTCGCTGGACTGCAACACCAGCGGCGTGCTCGACTCCTGCGAGATCGCCGAGAGCGATGCCCTCGATTGCAACGGCAACAGCATCCTCGATTCGTGCGAAATCGTTGCGAACCCCATGCTGGACTGCAATGCCAACGACGCGCTCGATGCCTGCGAAATCGCCAGCGGATCGGCCGCCGACTGCAATGGCAACAACGTGCCTGACAGTTGCGACATCATGGGCGGCGCGAGCGCCGATGCCAACGCCAACGGCACGCCCGACGAATGCGAGCCGGCGCCGCCGTTGCCGATCCCGCCGACAACCGACGGCGGCCAGGCCGGCGACAACGAACAATCAAATGGCCCGCGGAAACTCGTGGATCGCGCGTGCCTGCGAAACGTGCTGCGCGTGATCTTCGGCATTCCGCAGGAGGGGGGCACGACGACGCCGCTGGCCGCGCTCACGTTGTACGGGCTGAACTTCTACGGCGTTCCGCTGGCGGCAGTGCAGGCGGTCTGGGAGCTGGTCTCGCTGCCGGTGCGCACCGCGCTCTTCGAGATCACTTACGCGATTCTTGATTTCTGGCTTCCGTAGCGGCGCGTCAGAACGACAGCCGCAATCCCGCGACAATCGTGTATTCCGTGGCGGCGCGGTGGTCGATCTCGCGCCAGGCGGGCAGTTGCACCGACAATTCAAAGGCCCACGTCGTCGCTTCGTACATGATTCCCGGGGCGAGCAGCAGTTCGTGATCGCCGTTCGTCTCGTACACGCCGTTGGCCTCGATCATGGCGTACCACGCTCCGCCCGACGTGGCCGACGTGAATTGCTCGGGCGCAAGGCGATACAAATAGGCCCCGTTGTAACGCAGCACATCCGCCGTGCTCATTCCGGGCAGGACGGGATCGGGCGCGCCATCGGTCGTCAGGGTGTATTGCAAATGGCCGTTCAGGCCGTGGCGTCCCATGATCTTGGTCGCCGCCAGCCCGAGCGTCGGATTGTACGCGTCGTTGGTGAAAGGGCCGTCCCCGGTGCGTGCTTCCAATCCGCCGAGCACTGCGATGCGCGTGGTGTCGAGCGGCCCGTGATCCTCCCGATAGAATCGCCATTTCGCCAGAGCGGTGACATCCCCGACGCCTTGCTCGCGGTCGGTCCGGTCGGCGTTGTCGTAGGTTCGCCACCGAGCGGCCAGCGGCGCGCGCAAGCTCAACGACCAGTCGCTGGACAAGCCGACTGTGATGGAATTGCTTAGCAGCAAGTCGCGTACCGCGCCGCGGTCGCGCTTGGCGCCGCTGTCCATGTCGAGGCTCATGAAGCGCAATTGCTCTTTGATCGTGACGTGGCCGGGGGATGGCTGCGTGGCGGAATCGGCGTTGATCGGCTCCTGCCCCAGAGCGGGCGCTGCCGAACACACGAGCAAGACGCTTAGCCGCAGTGGCAGGCCGAAAGACAACGAGGATCGGCGGCAACGCATGAACAGTTCCTGCATTCACAGGCGTTGCACACCGTCGCGGTGAGGCCGACGCCGGACTTGATTTCAACGAGGCTGAAGCCGCTGTCCGCGATGGCCTTGGAGAGGCGCTCGCGATCGGGCGGATTCTCATCGGAGACGGCGACCGTGACCTCGCCCTTGCCCAGGTCGACAAAGACCGATTTGACACCCGGGATGTGCATCAGTTGCTGGTCGATGTTGTGGGCGCAGAGCGGGCACGAGAGCCCGTTGACGCGCATCTTCAGGGTTGGGGAATCGGCCGGGAAGGTCGAAGCTGCTCTGCCGCCAGCGCCCTGGCATGCCAGGCCCGATGCGAAGACCAGGGCCGCGGCAAACCCGCAGGCCAAGCGAGAATCAACGTGCTGCAACATGATGGCCGGATTATACGCGGAAATACAATGCGAATCAACTCTGGGGATGGTGCGCTCTAGAGCGTCGCCAGAAGTTCAGTCATTTCGCCCGCTGCGTGCGCCTCTCCGCATGCGTTGGCCTGTGCGATGCCCTTTTGCAGCGTTTCCTTGGCGCGGTCGATCTCGCCCATGTTTACGTACGTGCGGCCCTTCTGAAACCAGGCGGCGACGTAATTCGGATCATTGGCGATCGTGCGGTCGAACTGCGTCAGGCTTTCCTCGAATCGGCCGGCCTTGGCCAACTCCATCGCGAGGCCGAAGTTCAGGAACGCATCGTTCGGTTCTTTTTCCAAAAGTGCTTGCAATTTTTCCAGTCGAGACACGTAGGGCGACTCCTTCACTTGAGATCGATTTGTTGTGGCGTTGCACGGCGCCGCCTAAAGCGACTCCACTGTGATGTGTTGATTCGAGTAGATATTAATCTCGCCGGCGATCTTCAGACCCGCTTCGACGATCTGCGCGGCCGGAACCGCTGTGTGCGCCAGCAGCGCCCGAGCTGCCGCCAACGCGCAAGTGGATCCGCTGCCGATCGCGAGGATGCCGTCGGACGGCTCGATCACATCGCCGTTACCGCCGATGATGAGACTGCATTCGCGATCCGCGACGGCGAGCAGGCTTTCCAGTCGCCGCAACGCGCGATCGGTGCGCCAGTCTTTCGCCAGCTCAATCGCGGCGCGTTTCGTGTTGCCCTTGAACTGCTCAAGCTTGCCTTCGAATCGCTCGATCAGCGCGAAGGCGTCGGCGGCAGCCCCGGCGAACCCCGCCAGCACGCTGTCTTTGTGCAGCCGGCGGACTTTCACCGCGTCGGACTTGAGAATGCTGTCGCCCAGCGTGACCTGGCCATCGCCGCCCATCGCGACGCGGCCGTCGCGCCGCACGCTCAAGATCGTCGTGGAGCGGATGCGCATCGGGTCGGCTGCGGCGCTCGGTCGACGCCGGCTCGGCGGATCGGAACGGTAATTCGTGAGACGTGGCATGGTGAATCCTTGTGGACGTTCACGGGTATCATATCGCGGATGGGCATTCGTGCCCGCGCGATCGAGGAAAGGGCTATGACATTCAAATTAAAATGCCGCGCGACCGGAATGTGGGTGTGGGTAACTGTGCTAGCGTCGCTCGCAATGGGGCCGGTCGGCTGCGAACAGGGCAGCCGCGCGACCAGCGCGCCGTCCACGGCGAAGTCCGTTGAATCGTCGCAACCGCCGCAAACATCCTCGGGCGATGGGACCGCCGTGCCGCAGTCGCCGCCCGCGACGAGGGTCGAGCCGCCCAGGCCTCCGGCGCCGCCGAAGCGGCCGAAGGATTCATGGGTGGTGTTTCGAACGGCGTTCGACGACGCGGCCGACGCGGCGATTGAATCGAAATGGACCGGGGCCAATCGGATCGAGGTGCTCACGCACAATGTATCGCGCGTGACGCTGGATTTGACGAAGTTGCCCGAGGGCGCGCCGCAAAAGGGGCCGTGGAATCTGCAGATTGATGAACAGGGCATTCAGATCACCGGCGCGCGGGGAAAGGTGCTTGATCTGATTCGCAGCAAGGGCGGCGTGTGGAAGGTGGATAAGAAATAAACGTCAAAATTTCGAAAAGTCAAAACGTCGAAACACATGAGCGTTGGCATGTCGTACCTATTGCGCACGCAATCGATCGTCAATCTTAGGCCGGTTGATTGGACTTCCAGAGTGCCCGGATGCGACGCATAACCAAACGTACAATTTGGTTCATGCCCCTGCTTACTTCGCTCTTGCTAACAGCGATCCACAGGCGATATGAACGTGCCGGTCTTTTGAACAACAAGGACCTATTCTTGATTGGAAACGAAACGGGGACTTTCAGAGACTATTTGTTTAATGTCTGGTATTGGGACATGCTTGTGTTTGGAATGTATTTCATTTCATTGCTGTGTACGGTATTTGGATTGTATTTGATCGCGAAGCCCCAAGGGAGAACTAACTGATTCATCGCAAGGATCAATTCTGAATCGAGTCCTACTCTCGGTAATGTGCTTTCGCATTCGATGACTTGCGATGCCCGCTTGACCATTGCTGCGGAAGCGTGGCTTGCAATCAAAGTCCGGATCAGGACGAGGCGAGCGCGCTGACGATAACTTCAAGCGATATGCCTCGCACAAGAAACGTTTTCCTCGGGGAAGTTGCCCCGGCGATGAGCGAAATATCTGATCGTGGGAGTTGAAACTTTGCGGCGAGCAGCGCGATCACCGCTTCGTTGGCCTTGCCCTTCTCCGGCGGCGCGGTGACTTGAACTTTCAGCGCATCTCCCAGCGCGCCGGCGATTTGACTGCGCGATGCCCCGGGCACGACCTTGACTTTGATTTCAACGCCTTGCGGAGTGGGCAGGCAGCATCGCGAAAACGGATTGGGAGTTGATGCGGACATGTCTGCTTTGAAACTCCCGGAGCCGCCCTCGTCGAGCGCGGCGTAAAAAAGCCCCAGGCAAATGCCCGGGGCTTGTGGGGCGCAACGCGCACTTGCACCGATGCCTCGATGCAGCGGGCGGATCAAAACAGCGTGTAGATGAACGGCGCCGCGCCGGTGGTCGAGAGCACCATCAGCACACCGAAGCCCAGCAGCACCAGGATCAGCGGCAGCATCCACCATTTCTTGTTGTGCTTGAGCAGGTAGATGTATTCGGCGAAGAAGGACGTTCTCGCTTCGGTCGCATGGCGCGTAAAGTCGTCCTGGTTCTTGGAATTGTGTGACGGATCGGTCTGGCTCATGGCAAACTCCTGCGCCGGCGAGTCGCGCTACGCCTGGCGGAAATAACTCTTGGGGTCAGTGCGCTCGGGATGCTCCAGCCAGTAACTACCGGCCGAAGGCTTCTGCAATCGCAGCGGGTCTCGACCGGTCAGCTTGAACACCATGCCGATCGGCGTGAAGACGAGGTAGAAGATCACGCGAAGCAGAATGTTGGAGATTAACCAACCGATCGGCAGCGTGATCAGGATCAGCAGAGCATAAACAATGCGAATCGACTCGGGGGCGATCATGCCGAGGGCGAAGATCACCACACCCAGCCCCGCGCAGACCTTGAAGCCGGTCGTTATCGCGCCGTGGTAGAAGAACATGTACCCGATCAGCGCGAAGCCGAAGAGCGCCGCGACGGCGAACTGGCGAAGTTGTTTGTGCGTCGGATAGAAATCAGGCGTGATCATCGACCGCCCACCTTTCTGCCCACCATGATGTAGAAGCCGCCTTCCTGCGAGCCGGTCCAGATCATTTTCGTCTGTGCGAGGGACCGTTCGAACAGCGTGCCCTTGGGGTTCTTTTCGAACATGCGCTCATTGTTGGAAAACGCATCCCAGACGCGCGGCTTGGGAATGCCGTTGATGTATTCAAACCCGTTGTCTTCGTACCAGCCGATCAACTCGCCCATGGTGTGCTTGGACTCGTGCGGATGGCGATACTGATCGTGGAACCAGGCGTCCTGCTTGCCGGCGCTCATGCGTGTCTTGCGCATGTAGGGGTCGATCCACTTCATGCGACCGCCGGTGATGCGGAACAAAACGCGGCGTGCGTCGAGCAGCAGGCGGCCGTAGGTGTTGTACAACCCGATGATGATGTAGCCGCCGGGCTTGACCAGCTTGCAGATGCTCTTGAAGCCGCCGTAGGGGTCGCTGGTGTGGTGCAGCACGCCGTTGCAAAGGACGACGTCGAATTGTTCTTTCTGGAGAGCAGGGCGGAAGAGGTTCATCTGCAGGAAGCGAACGCGAGATAGACCCTGCTGTCGGCGGAAGTTCTCGGCAAGGCGCAGCGAGTTCAGGCACAAATCGGTGCCAACGACCGTGCGGCAGCCGATGCCGAGGAAGTTCGAGAGCTGCCCCGTGCCGCAACCGACCTCGAGAATGCGGGCGTTGTATGGAATCTGATCGCCAAGCAGCCGGGCATAAACGCCCTTGCGCGATTTTGAAATCAACGAGCTAAGCGAGTCGTGATCGTCGTAATTCGGGAACGGATGCTCCTCGTAAAACGACTTCACCAAGTCAGTCACATCGCCCTGCACCTTCTCGTGCGGGCTGAAGAGCTGCCAGATGCCGTCGTTGCAGGTGAATGCGGCGCTGCACTTCTCGCAAGCCGCGTTCTTTCCGTTGTCGGCTTTCAGTTTGCCCCCGCAGGCCGGGCAGGCCCAGACGGCTTCCAGCCCCGGATCGGTGAACTCACCGTTGTTGCCGTTGCGCCGTGCGTCGAGATTGGCCTGCTGGTTATCTTTCACCAGCACGGCGTTGTTCAGCACAAGCACGTCGATGTCGGACGACATGAACGTGCGATAGGCTTCCTCGGGCCGGTTGACGATCGGCTCCCAGCTCAAATTGAAACTGGTGTTGACGATGACGGGGCAGCCGGTGACCTCGTGGAACTTGGACATCAGCCGGCGAAGGCGCGGGTGGCGCGTGTCGTCCACCGTCTGCACGCGGGCGGAGTAGTCAACGTGAGTAATCGCGGGAACTTCCGACCGCGGCGCTTTCAACAATTCGATGCCCTGGAGCTTCTGCTGCTCCGGCGTCAGCGGCTTGCGGCGATGCTCCTTCACGGGCGCGACCAGCAGCATGTAGGGGCTGTCTTCGCCTGCCCGCATATCGAAATACTGATCGACGTGTTCACGAAGGACGCACGGAGCAAACGGCCGGAATGACTCGCGGTATTTCACTTTGAGGTTCATCACGGTCTGCATCTGCTGATTGCGCGGGTCGCCAATGATGCTGCGGCAGCCAAGCGCGCGCGGGCCGTATTCGCTGCGGCCTTGATACCAGCCGATGACCTTGCCTTCAGCCATGTACTTGGCGACGCGTGCGTCGAGCGCGTCGTCTTCAAGGATGTCGTAGGCCGCACCGACGGAATCGAGGTAGTGTTTCACGTAGTCGGTGTCGAACTCCGGGCCAAGCAACGAGCCGAATTGCGAGTCGCCCTTTTCCGGCGTGCGCGGCTTGTTCAACATCTTGTGCCAGATCAGCAACGCGGTGCCGAGCGCGCCGCCGGCGTCTCCGGCCGCAGGCTGAATCCAGATATTCTCGAACGGCCCTTCGCGAAGTATCTTGCCGTTTGCAACGCAGTTCAGCGCGACACCGCCGGCGAGGCAGAGATTCTTCGAGCCGGTTTCCTTGTGGGCGTGTTGAGCGATCTTCATCATCACGTCTTCGGTGACCTTCTGCACCGAAGCGGCCAGGTCCATGTGCCGCTGCGTGATGCGCTCGTCCCCTCGTCGCGGCGCGCCGCCGAAGACCTGGTGAAACTTCTCCGAGGTCATCGTCAGGCCCTGGCAGTAGTTGAAGTACGACATGTCCATCCAAAAGGAACCGTCGTCGCGCACGTCGATGAGATGCTGATAGATCAAGTCTTTGTAGGTTGGCTGCCCATACGGCGCAAGACCCATGAGTTTGTACTCACCCTCATTCACCTCAAAGCCGGTGTAGTAGGTGAAGGCCGAGTAGAGCAGGCCCAGGGAATGGGGGAAGTGAATCTCGCGCAGGATTTTGACATCGTTGCCGCGACCGACACCGATCGTTGTCGTCGCCCATTCACCGACACCGTCGACCGTCACGACGGCGGCTTCCTCGAAAGGCGACGGGAAGAACGCGCTGGCGGCATGGGATTCGTGATGCTCGGGGAAGATGTAGCGCAGTTTATTGTTGCGCTTCAAGCCCTTGTCGATCTCGCGCGGGAGGAAGAGTTTCTTCCCCAGCCAAAGCGGCAGCGCCTTGCGGAACGACTCGAACCCTGCCGGCACGAAGCTAAGGTACGTCTCCAGCAGGCGCTCGAACTTGATCAGCGGCTTCTCGTAGAAACCGACCAGGTCAAGCTGGTCGGCCGTGATGCCGGCCTTTTCAAGGCAGAACTGGATCGCCTTCACTGGAAAGGCGGAGTCATGCTTCTTTCGTGTGAAGCGCTCCTCCTGGGCCGCGGCGACGATGACCCCATCCTTCACGAGCGCGGCGGCGCTGTCGTGATAGAACGCGGATATCCCCAGGATGTACATAGACTCCCTCCGGGCTATTCCAACGAAGCTCACCTACCGCTAGATGGGCTGCTCCCAACCCTCATCGGAAGAGGAATCCAGCCATTATTGCAAATTCACAGGTTCGGTCAAGTTAGAACAGCCCGGCATCGTCCGTACGATTCCGGCTTTATGGTTTCGAGAGGGCGGACAGCACATACAAATCGCCTTCGCGCTTCCAGGTTGCACCGCTGACGCAGGTTTCCGGACGGTCTCGGTGGGCAGGGACCAGCACGATCGGTCGGCCGGTTTGATAGGCGGCGCGGACGAGCTCATTCAAGAGAATCCGCCGTGCGTCGGTTGGCGTTGCCACATCGATAAGTTGAACTTCGCGCGGGAGTCGCCCCAGCAGGTGATCGTATCGGAGGCTGAACGCGATCAAAGGATCAACCGTAAGAATAAGACCGCGCGAGCCGGCCAGGTCAATCGCCGCGCGGTTCATTTTGACGGTGTGATCATCGCCAACACCCCAGGGCACGAGCAGCGAGCGATAACCGTCGCGAACAGGCTTGCCCCGGACCATGTGTTCCATCGTGTTGCGGGAATCGAGAAACCTCGCGGTGGCCCAATAGACTCCCGGCATCGCAAGGATGAGCGCGAGCGAGGCGGTGAGCGCCCGCGCGCGAAGACGTGGAGGGAGGTTTGCCAGTCCCATTCCAGCCAACGCAACGACGACGCAGTAGACGGGAATGAAGAACGTGTATTGGTCCGCAATGGCGTATCGCACGACAAACAGGCCGAAGACGATCAATTCGGCTGTCAGGAACCGGAGGAAGTAGTCGCGCGTGCGGCGCTGGGCCGGGTCTGCGGACGATGCAAGCGGGCGGCGAGCGAACAGAGCCGCCGCTGCGAGCGGGAGCGTCAAGTTCGGAAAGTTGTAAACGACGAACCCGCCGGCGCGTGCCAGCATGGATAAACTCACGTGCGTGTTGAGTACTTGCTCGCGAAACTCACCGAAGAACGCGGATCGCAGCACGGAGACGATGTCGCCCGTTTGTGAAATCCGCGCGACAATAATCGCCAGATAAGGCATCGCGCCCAGCAGCCACCAGCAAGCGGCAGTCGCCCAGGTTCGCAGCGCTCCGCGCCGGCCGGCTGTTGCAAAATACAAAACCGCTGCGTTGATTGGAAGCACCAGCGTCGCCATGACGTGATTGGCGAAGCCCAGTCCGTTGAAACACGCCATGGCCATCAGGGCGTCGGTGCGACCCGTGCGCAGATGACGTGCCAGGCAGAGCCACTCGGCGGTGAGCAGGGCGGCAAAGAGGGTGTAAGACTCGGTGTGGGTGGCAAGCTGCCAGAACGTGTGTGCCAGCGCGAGCGACGCGGCGGAGACGATGGCGGCGCCGCTCGATCCGGTCAGTAATAAGATAAGTGTCGCGATATTGGCGACGGCGACAGCCGCCGCGACGGCGCTGACCAGTGTGATGGCGTAGGCCGGCTCGAAGAACGGCAGGAACGCGACCGCCGCGCGGCCGAGATAATGATGCAGCGGATGGATCAGCGCCAGGCCGAGCGGATGGTTCAGATCATGCGTGAGAATGCGAATCTGCTGCCAGCCGGAATCCTGCCACTGCGGGTAGGGGGATGCCGTGAAGGCGAACAGGATCAGCGCCGCGCCAAACGTGCCGCACCAGGCTCGGCGGACGTCGGAAGGGGGGCGCATGTCAGACCTCGACGCCGTGCTCGCGCAGCAGCGCCTTCAGCCCCCGGACCGACTGGTGGCTGGCCATGCTGCCGGTCGGGAGCATGATGCTGAACTCCTGCTCAAGCGCGGAGATGATGTTGATGTGGTTGAGTGAGTCCCAGGTATCGACCTTGTCGTTGGTCAGGGCATCCGTGACTTCGTCCGATTTCGTTCCGAGAACGGCGGCCACGACGCGCTGAAATCGGTTCAGGTTCGAATCGCTCATGCTTTCACTCCGGCGGAGCGGGTTTGCGCGCCGCCCGAACCGCAAGGCTCCCGCGCAATTGTCATCCAGTCGGGTGTAGTTGTATCGGCCGACGCCAGCGGAAGGGTCCAGCGGATCGCGCCGTCGGCTTCGCCGTCGCGAGCGAAACCACATGATTCGTAAAACCCCGCGAAAGGTTGATTCTTCGGGGTCGCGGCGAAGCGTGCTGCGAGCGTCAGCGCGCCGGCTTCGCGTGCCCGTGCCGCCAGCCAGCGCACAAACGATTGCTCCACGGTCCGGCCGAGAATGCGGCAACTCATCAGCAGCATGTCAAGCGTCCACTCCGTCGGCCCGCGATGAATCACGGCCAAGCCGATGATGCCGTTGTCGCCAAAGCGATCAGCCAGCGCCGCCGTCACGACATGATGATCCGGCGAGGTCATCCAGCGACGAATGTCATCCTCCGAACAGCGGACCGTGTTCATGTTGAACTGGTTGGTGCGTGCAGCGAGTTGGGCCGCGCGGGCCGCATGCATCGGCTGATCGACGGCGACCGTAAGCGTCATCTGAAGCTGCCGATAGAACGTCGGCAGGTCCATTGCAACGGTTTGCAGCTCGCGCCGCTGCGATTCGGCGCGATAAAGCTCACCGCGCCGGCGGTCTTCATCCGAGAAACTCCATTGGTCGAAGCAGTCCAGTGTGTCGACCACACCCGGGTAAGCGGCCGGCTCGGATGGCAGGGCCACGGCCAACACCTGCGGAAACGTCGTTCGCATCAGTTCGCACTCAACCGGGCTGTCATCCATGAACACGAAACTGTCCAGCCCGAGGTTGAGTTCGGCAGCGATGGATTGAAGATTTGCCGGCTTCGCTTCCCAGTTGATCCGCAGTGCGGCGAAATGCTCGCGCCGCAAGACCATGTTGGGGTGCCTGTCCAACACAGCCAGCACGGATGCCGGCTCATTCCTGCTGCACAAGGCCAGCAACACACCGCGGCGATGCAGATCAAGCACGCGCTGCTGAAACGCGACGAAGGCGTTGCCGGGGTAATCCGGCCCCAGGGCGATGCCTTCCAGCCCCACGTCGCCCACGACGCCGCCCCAAAGCGTGTGGTCGGCATCAAGACATAATACTTTTTTCGAAAGCCCCAGCAGCGGCCGCAGGTGCGCGACGTAGAACCCGGCCAGGGTCCAATAGTGCGCCGGCGCAACGGGAATCCGCGCGAAGTAGGCCGTGCGCGGGTCGGTCCACCCATCGCGGCCGCCCCGTGCGACAAGTGCGTCGTAATCCATGATGTAGGCGTCGGGCAATTGCGCAATCGCCGTGCGAAGTTGATCATTGGCTCGTTTAATCAAGGCAATCTGCGACATCGCGGCCGATGCGTCGGCGATGCCCAGCGCTGGCCGCGCAGGAAGCTCCCAGTTTTGAATGAGCAGCCGTGCCGTGCTGTGCGCTCGGAAGGCCGACAGTGCGGATGCCATGCGCGCAACGGAGTCGTTGACGAGCGCGACGGCGTCGTGCGGCAAAAGGCTATTGAACGAGTGGTAAACAGCGGAGGCGACATCCATCAGCCTCGTGGCGACGATGACCGTGTCCGGCTTGAAGCGATGCAGCTCCGACGCCGGGTCCAGCAATTGCTGCTCCACCTGGCCGTAGGGCGCGAAGAACAGCTCGGCGTTGATTCCGGCACGAAGGGCCTGCAGGTCGATCGCGGAACGAAGCGCATCCAGCGTGAACGTGCCGATCAGGGCGATTCGCTGGCGGACCGTTGCAATGGCTTCGCGGCCCGATTGCAGCGCGCGCAGCGAGGCAGCGACTTTCGCGATGCCTGGCGAACGCTCCAGTTGATCAAAGAGCCTCGCGGCGGCGACGCGCGGATCGCCATCAGCCGGGGGCGCGGCGCGTGCGGACGAGTCAGCGGACAAGGTCGGAGCCTCTCGATGAGTCGGGTGTCGACGGACTCGCGGCATCCGGGACGGCTCGCGCCGCCGAATCGCCGGTTGCGCCGTTGAGTTGCGGGCTGCGACGCCGTGGACGACGCCAGCCGATCTGTCGCCCGCGCGGCACGGCGCCGATGTTTGCGAATGCCGGAACCTCCTGCGTGACTTCGCAGTTTGCGTGGACGATGGCACCGTAACCGATCCTTACGCCCGGCATGATTCGCGTCATCATGCCGACGAAGGCGAAGTCGTCGATGAGGATCGGGGCTTCGTGTACGTGCTGTTGATCGTGCGGGGCCATGTGCGACATGCTGATGAGCTGGCCGGGGTCCTGCGGGCGCTCGATGACGCCGGTGGCGCTGTACAAGTGCGCATTGGCCATGATGCCGACGAAATCGCGTATCTCCACGCCGCCGCGGCCGGCGATGTGAACGCCGGGGCCCAGGTGGACATGATCGCCGACGACAATGTACCCGTGTTGGCGATGTCGGCGTTCGCCTGCGGCAAGTCGCACATTTGTGTCGACGTGGGCATGCGAGCCGATGCAGACATTGGCCGGACCCCAGATTTCGACACCCTGATCAATAATGGTATCGACGCCGAGTCGTTTGAGTCGGGCCTTCCAGTAACAGCTTCGAAGGAAAAAGCCGGCGGCGTTTCGAGTAAAGGTTCGCGCTGCGATTTCGACAAACCAGTTGACGATGGGCACCCACGCCAACCCCATGATGACAATCTGCATGAGGGCCATGAGAGATCGCACGATGACGCCGACGGTGAGCCAGGGCAGTGTGCGGCGGACACGCTGCGGTTCCGCAATGCACCCCTGAAGCGTGGCCAGCACAAAATCGAGCGAATAAACGAGGAACGTGTCGCGGCGCGGCACCATGGGCGGGACGTACCACGACTGCGCAATTCGGGTGATTTCCTGCCCGGCGTCCGGCGCGCCGGCCTCGTTGGTGGAGGTGCGACCGTCGGAAAGGCTGGGTCGCAGGTCGGCGGGGGTGCAGAGCCGGGCGCGGCGCTGGAAGTTGTCCGCCACGGCCTGGGCGGCGCGATCGCGGCAGAGTCGTGCCATTTCCATGACACGATTCACGTCCTGCGACGTGGTGAACAGCAACCGCCGGTGCTTGAAGTCGGAAACCTGCTGCCGCGTGGGGTGGCGGTAGTAGGTGCGCTTGCCGAGATCCTGCGGTGTCGCGCGGGTTTCATGCAACTCGCCGTCGTAAAAGCGGCAGAGCACCGGCGAAACCATCTCCATCTGGCGGATGAGCAGGTCGGTGACAGACGTGATGCCTTGCGCGTCGAATCGCTCCTGGCAGATGATCGGCCCGGCATCGAGTTTCGAGTGGATCACGTGCATGGTCACGCCGGCGACCGCCTCGCGATGATGCACGTACCAGTAATAAGGGGAGAGGCCCGCGTAGCCCGGGAGCAGGGCATAGTGGACGTTCAGGGCGACGCGCGAAGGCACCTCAATCAGTTCGTCAGAGAACCGGCTCGTCGCGCTGAAACTCAACAGCACACTGGGTTCGTAGGCCCGCACGCGGCGTATCACGTCGGGATCGTTGATGTTGTCGGCATAGATGACGTCCGTCGGCAGCCGGTAAAGTCGGATCAGCTGCGGGATCGTCGTGGGCATCCCGCGCGCTGCCAGGCGCGACGGCAGAAACCGATTCGTGTTGAGCTTGAAATAGGTATAACGAAACCCGCTCCGCCAGAACATCTTCCACAGGCCGGTTACGTTGGACTTGGTCGAGGGCAGCTTCGTCGTGATGACGACCGCCTTGAGGTGGTGCCCGTGATGGTACAGCCAGTCGCCGAGCGACAACATGGATAGCAGGTTGCCGTTCGTGATTAGAACGGTGCTCAATCGAGGGTCCACCTCGCGCGAGGAGCCGTTCGAGCCGGCCGATGGCGTCGGCGAAAAGACTGCGCCAGATTCATTGCCGGCGTGAGAAATCACGGGACTTGCTCCGCAAGGGATTGAGCCACGGTGCGCGTGGGGGCGGCCGCCGACGGATTCATGGCCGAATTGTCGCACGCCGCGCCAGGCGCGACAAGCGCGCCGGATGCATGGCGAACAATCGCGCGCTGGATAACCTCGCCCAGCGGCGCAAACGGGAATCGCTTTAGCAGGCCGATGATCTTCCGTTCGACGGTATGGCGGTTGCGGCGCTGAAGCCAGTGAAAGCGGCGTGTGCGTCGAGCGGCATCGGGCGCGAGATGACGCGTGTCCAGCGGCGGCAATGGCAGCTCGATTTCGTATGGATGGGTATAGAGAATCGCCGGGCGCAGGCGACCGACGCGGCGCATCGCCCAGTGCGTGACCGCGGCGGGAAAGTGTCGCAGGTAGCCGCCACCGCAGACCGGCATCGCGCGGCCCAGAACCGCGACGGTTGAGAGCGGCGCTTCGATGATCGTCCGGCCTGACGGCAGCGTCATGCGATGAATGTCATGCCGAAAGCCCGGCCAGCCGTACCGTCGCCCGCGGATCGGAAAGATACTGCTGTCGTATTCAAAGCCGGCGTCCGCCAGCACCTCCAGCGCCCATTGCGTCGAAGGCATGATTGAGAAGGCCGGCGCACGATGCCCTGCCACCGGCTGCCCGGTGAGGTCCTGCAACCGCTTCCGCGCCGGCTCGACCTCCGCGCGAAAACTCTCCGGCGTCAGTTTGAACACCTGCCGGTGATAGTATCCGTGCACGCCGATCTCGTGCCCCGCGCCGGCCATGCGCCGCACCAGGTCGGGAAACGTCTCGGCTACTTCGCCCAGTACAAACATCGTCGCGCGCACGCCGTGATCCGCGAAATGCTGAAGCAATCGATCGGTGTTGCGAACCACCGCGTCCGTCGGCGGCCCGTCGCGGCCGAGCCAGTCCCGCGCAATGACATTGTGATAGTCCTCCACGTCGATCGTCAGCGCGTGGACGAAGCAGCGTGCGCCGGATGGCGTGGTCGGTTCGCGCTGGGTGTTTGCGTCGATCATGGTCTGTCGGCTCTGCGGCGGCGGTCGGCCGCGGTGTTTCGCGCGGCGGCTCGGAGCGAAATCACGGATCAATTATCGGATTGTAGCGACAACCGCGCGCGGATCGCCACCGAATCATGCTCTTCGGGCGATCGTCACGACCGCTTGACGCGTAGAACATACTCGGACAGCCGCTAAATGCCGCACCCGCTCGTGGCATCACTTCCTGCTTACGACAGGTCATCGTCGATCGTTCGCGTCGGAGAGGCCTATGGGTTGGCGGCTGGTCCCTTTCGGCTACGATTCGCAGCCGAGCGATTCGCGGACGTACGAAAGTGTGCCCATGCAACCGACGCCGCAAAAAACAATGCCCGCCAATCCGAAGGACGCGAGAGATCAGTCGTTGCTTGCGTCGGCAGCGGCGCAGCCGGGCCATATCACGGGCAGGCTGCCTTGTCGATCGCGCCGGCGGCGTGTGCTGACATGGGGCGTGCGCCTGCTTGCGGCGGTTGGGCTTTTCTTTGCGGTGCTGCTATTCACCCCGCTGCTGGACGTCACCTACCTCAAGTTCGACCGTCAGGGCGAGCTGGAAAAGTCGGACTACATCCTCGTGCTGGGCGGCGAGCCGTATCGGGTGCTGGAGGCGGCCGAACTGTGGAAAGAGGGCTACGCGCCGACGGTGGTCGTGAGCAATCACGACGAAGCCGCGGAGGAAATGAGACAAATGGCGATCCACTGGGGCGTGCCGCCCGAACGCATCGTCGTGGACCGCCTCTCATGGACGACGGCCGACCACCCGCGCGGGATTCGGCAGGCGACAACGCTGGACCCGGCGACGGCGCGGTGCATCGTCGTGACGAACTTCATGCACATGGCGCGGAGCCAGGCCGTGTTTGAGAAGGCTGGCTATCGCCGGCTGATCTTCCGCGAGCCGCGCTGGACGCGCGTGAAGCGCGCGCCGCAGGCGATCAAGTCGCGCCTGCGCGTGCTGCCGGAGGTGATTTATGAGTGCGCGGCGTGGGTGGAGTATTGGGCGCGGGGGTGGGTGTGAACCCCGGAGCCGCGCGTCGCTTCCTACGGCGGCCCCCATTTTACGATGAATGGCGAAACGACCTCACCCGTGGTATGGAAGTTGCCCGCAATCCAGAAAACGTTTTCATGTGCTGCGAAAGAAGAAGGGGTGATATAGGTTGGCAAATCCAGATTCAGGATCCCTTGCCCCAGCGGCTTCCAGGATGCGCCGTCTGAATAGGCGAGCACCCGGGCGTCGATGTACGGGTCCAATCGGTCATGCTGTGAAAGATATAGACTGGAATTGCCGCGAATGAGAACATAGTCATCAGTCGCTTCAATCGACTGAAGTGTGCTACTCACCTTGGTGTTTCCAAAGGCACGCCACTGCGTGCCGGTCCACTGAACGACCGATGTATTCTCGACCAGATTTTGGGATATCGCTGCAATCAGTTCTCCGCGAAACTCGACGATTCCAACAACAGTCGTGGGCAGACCTTCATCCAGTGAACTCCAATTGACACCGTCCCACGTGCCAATGTTCATAATTCGAGGATCGACTGGGTGTCGAAACGAACCGCCTACGATTAGTCGGTCGCCGCGAACGCGAAGAGACCGGACTCCGCTTGAAATCTTAACGAGTCCCTCGGCGAGCGGTTGCCATTGTGTGCCGTCCCATTGAGCCACGACGGTCGTACCGCGCACTTCTCCGGCGCTAAAAACGCCTCCCACAACGAGCCTGCCTTGATATTTCCTGATCGCATTGACGAGGTCGCCCGTTGCCGTGGGATGACACAGGCCCGCGCCGGCGTTGCTCCAGCCGACTCCGTTCCATTTGGCGAGGTTGCTAGCTGCACGACCCGCGACGTTTTTGAATTGTCCACCGACGAAGAGATCACCGTCGATCATTTCAACGGCGATGATCTTGTTATCGAACAAGTCGACGGAAAAGGGCTTCCATTCCCCGCCGATGCACTCGTGCAATTGGTAGAAAATCGGCCCGCCTGGGATGAGGCGTTTGGAGAAAGAGCCAAGGAGTCGGCCTTGTGTGGAGAATACGGCAACAGGACCTGATTGCATGCCATTTAGGATGGCATTCCATTTGCCGTTTACGAGTTCCGTGAGATTCGTTTGTTGCCCGGAGGGTGTTGTGACGTTGGCACTTCGAGTTGCAATCAACCGTTCACCGATTCTGGCTATTCCAGTAATGTTTTGATCATTTTGGCCGGTTTCAGAAATCGCCATCCAAGAGTCTCCGTCCCATCGGGCGGCAAAGTTGCTGCCAAAGGCAACCAGCCCGGGGAAACTTCCGAAAACATAAAGTTGATCATCAACCACGCTCATGCATGATCCTTCTGTATATGGGTTGTTTGAGATCCCTATCGCAGCCCATGAATCGCCAGTCCACGTTGCGGCAATGGTTCCAGTGGGTGTTGTTGCTCCCTCAAGGCGACCGCTTACGACAAGTTGATCCTTGTATACAACCAAGTCCCTAACGAAATTGGTAAAACCGCTGCCCAGCGTCGACCACGAGTTTCCGTCAAAAGCAGCAACGCGATTAAACGCTGTGCCGCCAATCGTATTAAAGAATCCCCCGACGATGAGTTTTCCTCTGTGCTCGGTCATGCACTCAATTTGCCCGTTGGGATTGGGCTCAACAATACTCCAAGACAGACCGTCCCATTTGCCAAGTCGATAAACCGTGTCGTTGACCGTAAAGCTACCGGAAGCATAGAGTGAATCTCCGACTACGCAGAGCGCTCGAATCCCCCCAATGGTCATAGCGCCCGCTGATCCGAGCGGACTCCAAACATGGCCGTCCCATGCGGCGATGTTGCGCATGTCCGGATTGTCCGGATCTTGGAATGATCCTCCTGCAATGATCTTGCCGCGATAGGCGGCTATGGCGTTCACCTTTCCTCCCACGTACCAAGCGCCAACGCCGCCGCCGAGGCCGCTCCAGGCACGGCCGTCCCATTTGGCGATTCCACGAGAGGCGATGTTTCCAACGTAGGTGAATCGACCACCGATGTAGAGAACCGTGCCGTTGCCCTCCTCAACCGCCAAATGAGTTGCAACGAGATGTGGATATCCAGCGCCGGGATAGGTATTGGCAATCTGAAACGTCGGCTCGCTTTGTGCGCGCACCTCCAGCGCGAAGGATGCCGCGACGAGAAACGAGAATAAAAACGCGATCAGCTTGCTACATTCGGCCCCCGAAACTTTTCGACCAGCCATTTTACGATCTCCCGTTGAAGGACGGAGGGCATCGTGGGCCAGGCGAACGGCTCGGGCGACTGAAAAGATGAGTAGGATATGATGACTGTGGTTCGAGTCATACCGAGTCGGCTCTTCTGGTCTGTTGATCCCGGATGCGTTCGGTCAACACAACCGATTCTTGATGAATCGCACCCTTTTCCGGCCGTCAGCATTATACGCTTGGGCCGAGCAGGTGCCCACCCGAATGCAGAGGGGAAGATCGTGACTTGCCTTGCCAACCCAGCCGAGGCCGAGGGGACTAACCCGTCGCGGCAAAGGGGGTTACAATGAGGCGCTGCGCGGTCGCCGACGCGCGGGTCAGCCGGGGGTCGCCCCGGATCGGATCAGGGAGAGGGTTCGAAGCCACATGCCCAAGCGGGAAGATATTAAGACGATCATGTTGATCGGCTCCGGGCCGATTGTGATTGGGCAGGGGTGCGAGTTCGATTACTCCGGCACGCAGGCATGCAAGGCACTGCGGGCCGAAGGCTACCGTGTCGTGCTTATCAACTCCAACCCGGCGACGATCATGACCGATCCGGAGTTCGCAGACCGCACCTACATCGAGCCGATCACGCCGGCGTTCGTGGACAAGATTCTCGCGGCCGAGGCGGCGCGCGGGCAGCCGGTCGATGCGCTGCTCCCCACCCTCGGCGGACAGACCGGCCTGAACTGCGCCATGGAGTGCCACGAACTCGGCATTCTTGAGAAACACGGCGTCGAGCTGATCGGCGCATCCCCCGCGGCCATCACCATGGCCGAGGACCGCACGGCCTTCAAACAAGCGATGATCCGCATCGGGCTGGATGTGCCCAAGAGCGACACGGCGCACAACATGGACGAGGCGCGCGAAGTGCTGCAGCGAGTCGGCCTGCCCTGTTGCATTCGCCCGGCCTACACGCTCGGCGGCGAGGGCGGCGGGTTCTGTCGCACGATGGAGGAGTTCGAGACCATCGCGGCGCGCGGCATCAAGGCATCGCGTATCAGCGAAGTGCTCATTGAAGAATCGCTGTACGGCTGGAAGGAATACGAGCTGGAGGTCATCCGCGACCGCAAGGACAACGTGGTGATTATCTGCTCGATTGAGAACATCGACCCGATGGGAGTACACACGGGTGATTCGATCACCGTCGCCCCGGCGCAGACACTGACCGATCGCGAGTACCAGAAGATGCGCGACGCGGCGCAGGCGATCATGCGCGAGATCGGCGTTGACACCGGCGGCAGCAACGTGCAATTCGCCGTCGATCCGAAGACCGGCCGCCAATGCGTGATTGAGATGAATCCGCGCGTGTCGCGCTCATCGGCGCTGGCCAGCAAGGCGACCGGCTACCCGATTGCGAAGGTGGCGGCGAAGCTTGCAGTGGGCTACACGCTCGACGAGATTCCAAACGACATCACGCGCAACACGCCGGCAAGCTTCGAGCCGGTGATTGATTATTGCGTGGTAAAGATTCCGCGCTGGACGTTTGAGAAGTTTCCCGAGGCCGACGAAACGCTAACGACCCAGATGAAGAGCGTCGGCGAGGCGATGGCCATCGGCCGCACGTTCAAAGAGGCGTTCCAGAAATGCGTCCGCAGCATGGAGATTCAGCGGCCGGGCTACGGACTGGATCGCAACGACCGGTGGCTGGCCGCGGCGCACAAGCGACACGCCGGCGGCGAGGCGGGCGCGTATCGCTCGATGAGCCGGCGCGCGGAAGCGGATTCGTCGGCCGCGCCGACGAACGGCAACGGCAATGCCGCCGCGACCGAAGTGGTGATGGTCGGCGGCAGTCGTCTGGGCGAGGCGCCGCCGGATGTGGACGAATCGACGGCGACAAGCTGGCCGATCGATGCCCGGGCATTGCGGGACAAGCTGGAAAAGCCGTGCCAGGGTCGGCCGTATTACATTCGCTATGCGTTCAAGATGGGCTGGACGGTGGAGCAGGTTCACGAGCTGACGCGAATTGATCGGTGGTTTCTCGATCAGTGGCGCGAGCTGGTGGAGTTCGAAGAGGAGATTCTGTCGCATGCCGATCAGGTTCGCGCGGCGGCGCAGCACGGCGGCGTGGGGATCGGTGCGGAGTTTCTTCGTCGCGGGCGAATGCTGGGGTACAGCGGTGCGCAGCTGGCGCAGGCGCTGCAGATGCCGGCGCTGATGACGCCGCGCGATCTGCATCGTGCCGCGGAGGATGGGAGCTGTTTCAAGCTGGTCGATACTTGCGCGGCGGAATTCGAGGCGGCCACGCCGTATTACTATTCGACGCACGAAGAGCCGCTGCTGTGCGTGCAGGACGGTCGCGTGGTGAGTGGGGTGGAAGGCGAGTTGAAGATCGCGCCGCAGCCGCACGTCGTGGTGCTGGGCGGCGGCCCGAACCGCATCGGCCAGGGGATCGAGTTTGACTATTGCTGCGTGCATGCGGCGATGGAAGGCAAGCGGCTGGGCTATCGCACGGTCATGGTGAACAGCAACCCGGAGACTGTGAGCACCGACTACGACACGTCGGACGTGCTGTTTTTCGAGCCGTTGACGCTGGAAGACGTAACGCGCGTCTTGCGGGCGATTGCGGCGCAGGGGCAGATTCGCGGTGTGATTGTGCAGTTCGGGGGGCAAACGCCGCTGAATCTCGCCGAGGGGTTGAAACGCGCCGGCGCGCCGATCATCGGCACTCCGCCCGAGTCGATTCACATGGCGGAAGACCGCGACGAGTTTCAAAAAATCCTGAACGAGCTTGGCTTGTTGCAGCCGGCCAACGGCATCGCGCGGAATGCCGACGAGGCGCAGCGCATCGCGGCGAAGATCGGCTATCCCGTGTTAATCCGTCCGAGCTACGTGCTGGGCGGCCGGGCGATGGAACTTTGCAACAACGAAGACGACTTGATTCGTTATGTGCATCGCGCGTTCGAGGCGACCGACCGGGCGAACCCCGTGCACACGGGAAGCTCACCCGCAACGTCCGGCGGAAACCCGGTGCTCATCGACAAGTTTTTGCTTGATGCCACCGAAATCGACGTCGATGCCGTCGCCGATTTCCGCACGCCCAACGACCCCAACGGCGACTGCGTTGTCTGCGGCATCATGGAGCACATTGAACAGGCCGGCATCCACAGCGGCGACAGCTCCTGCGCCATCCCGCCGCACTCGCTTTCAGGGGAGTTGATTCGCGAGATCGAGCGCCAAGCGCAACTGCTCGCCAGGCGACTCGGCGTCTGCGGCCTGATGAACGTGCAGTTCGCCATCGCGCAAGGCAAGGTCTATGTGCTCGAAGTGAACCCCCGCGCCTCGCGCACCGTGCCGTTCGTCAGCAAGGCGACCGGCGTGCCGTGGGCTAAGATCGCGACCGCGGTCATGCTCGGAGGCAATCTGCGCGATTTGTTGTGGGAGCGCGGTGTGGGGCGGCGCGTGCGCCCGGTGATGACGTCGATCAAGGCGCCGGTGTTTCCGTTCAACAAGTTTCCCGGGGTCGATGCGGTGCTGGGGCCGGAGATGCGCAGCACCGGCGAGGTGATGGGCATTGATGATTCGTTCGGGCTGGCTTTCGCGAAAGCGGCGATTGCCACGCGGTTGTCGCTGCCGACTTCCGGCAACGCGCTGGTGAGCGTGAACGATCCGGACAAACCGCGCATCGTGCCGATCGCACGGGAGCTGATCGAACTGGGCTTCAAGTTGTTTGCGACGGTCGGCACGCATGCCGTGCTGAAGGAAGCGGGCATTCACAGCGTCGTCGTGTCGAAGCGAGCCGGCGCGCCGGAGGGCTTCCTGCTCGACATCATCAATCACGGCGTGATGGACCTGTTGATTAACACGCCTGTCCATTATGGCGCGGCGTGGGAAGAGGGCCGCTGGCGTGCCGCTGCCGTGGCGCGAAACCTTCCGCTCATCACGACCATCTCCGGCGCGCAGGCAGCCGTTGCGGCAATTCGTGCGATGAAGGGGATGGGACCGAAAGAGGCGCTTCGCGTGCGAGCGCTGCAGGACTACGCGGCGGGGATACGGTAGGGAAGACGCTTATCGAGGCGGTTCCCTCGCATCGAGCACGAGGGCTGATACAATGACGCGGGTGCAGCATGGACGAATCTGCGGACACCATCGAAAACTCGTATCGCCTGGACCGCTCGGCGTTCTCGGTCGTGTCGCTTGACGAGCAGGATGACGAGGGGCTTTACTGGCGTGACAAGTCGCCGGACGAGCGGCTTCGTGCATTGGAATATCTTCGCCGGATGGCTTATGGAAACGCGGCTACCGCCCGACTTCAAAGAGTTCTTAGCGTTGCTCAACTCGGAGAAAGTTGAGTATCTCCTGGTCGGTGGCTATGCCGTCAGTTACTACGGCTACCCGCGACCGACCGGGGACTTGGATATCTGGATCGCCGTCGATGCCGCCAACATACAGAGAGCCTTGGCCGTCCTGGCGAAGTTTGGATTTTCCGGTGCCGGCGCGACGGCCGAGTTGTTCCAGACGCCGGGCCGGGTGGTCCGGATGGGCGTGCCGCCAGTTCGAATTGAGGTAATCAATCGCATCTCCGGCGTTGAGTTTGCAGTGTGCTACGCGCGCCGGCTGAATGTCATGATCGATGGCGTACCCGTGCAAATCATCGGTCGGGACGATCTCATCGCCAACAAGCGAGCCGCTGGTCGCGAAAAGGATCTGAACGACGTGAAACAGCTTGGGCAATAGCAGGAACCGGTGAACCACGGCAGCCACCAACCGAAGGATCCTTACCGGCTCGTTGAGAAGCATCAATCGGGCAGTGCCCGGCGGACATGTGACAAATAGACAATGAATCGACCAAACTGCTATCTCGGACTGGAAGACGGCACCGTTTTCGCCGGGCGATCGTTCGGCGCGGCGGGCACGGCCGCTGGCGAGGTCGTCTTCAATACGGCCATGTCGGGCTACCAGGAGATTCTGACTGATCCGTCGTATTGCGGGCAGATTGTGACGATGACCGCGCCGCAGATCGGCAACTACGGCGTGAATCTGGACGATCTCGAATCGCGCGGGCAATTCCTGTCGGGCTTTGTCGTGAAGGAGCTCTCGCGGGTCTACAGCAACCAGCGCGCGACGGGCGATCTCGACGCGTTTCTCAAAAGTGCGAACATCATCGGTCTGACCGGCATCGACACGCGCGCGCTGACCAAGCGCCTGCGCGAGCGTGGCGCGCTCCGCGGCGTCATCACGACGGAAATCTCCGACCCGGCTGACCTCGTTCGCCGCGCCAAGGAGATTCCATTGATGGCCGGGCAGAATCTCGTGCGCCGCGTGATGCCCGACGGCGAGACGGTGTGGTCGCCGGAGAACGGACACACGGCAGACCTGCGCGTCGTGGCGCTGGACTGCGGCATCAAGCACAACATCCTGCGGAGCCTGACCGGGGCGGGTTGTACGGTGCATGTCGTGCCGCCGACCACCAGCGCCGAGGCGATACTCGAACGAAAACCGCACGGCATCCTCGCGGGCAACGGGCCGGGCGACCCGGAAACGGTCACCGAGGCGATTGATAATCTCAAGAAACTCATCGGCAAGCAGCCGATCTTCGGCATTTGTCTTGGCCATCAACTGCTAAGCCTCGCACTGGGGGCCAAGACGTACAAACTCAAGTTCGGCCATCATGGCGCCAATCACCCCGTGCTGAACCACGACACCGGCCGCGTCGAGATCACCAGCCAGAATCACGGGTTCGCGGTGGATGTGCCGAGCCTCGAGGCCATCGGCGGCCGCGTGACGCACACGAACTTGTACGACAAGAGCCTGGAAGGTTTCGCGCACGACGACCTGCGCGTCTTCGCCGTGCAGTATCACCCCGAAGCCGCCCCCGGTCCGCACGATTCGCAGTATCTGTTCGATCAGTTCATGGCGATGCTGCGGACGTGACGAAGCCTCTCAGTAGCGTATGATCGCTCACTAGTTGTGAATTCCGACCCAAGATCGATCTTCCCAGTTTATTCGGTCGCCTCTGAACAGCTCGACGAACTGTTCGCGATCGATAATTGTTGAACCGTATGTGACTATGAATTCGGGATTCTTCATCGCTTGAAGCGATCGAACTACATCTAGATATCGATTATCAACTACAAGGTTTCTGCTGACAATAAGTATCTCCCTGCGAAGCTGGTTTGCATGCAGCACATCAATGGACATGCACTCAAGGAGGCGATTTCTTATGTCTTTATTGAAAACCATTGCAACTTGGCTGATATAAGCCGATGATTGGCCCACGTTCTTGATCTCGACCTCTAACCGAACATACTTCCTGTCAAACTCGGCACCAGTTATCCTTGCTGTAACAGCTGGCCTTGCCGTCGACCGGGCAATGGAAGCCTGCTCCCCAGCAAGTCTCGAGCCGATGAGTGCATTTACAGTGCCTACAATCGTGCAGAGTAAGATGATGATGGACGCTATTGCCTTCCAATTGCACCTCAACCAGTTCACAATTCAAGCTTCCCTTCTGCTGGTTTTGTCCCATCCGCTGGGCCAGCGAGCTGTTCGGGCGGGAATGCTATCAGCGCAGCCAATGTTGACAAGGCCTTTCGTGCACGGGTTGTGAATTGCCAATCTCGGAGATTGTAAGGGTCAATCTTGAAAGGGGTTACAAGACAAGTCGTGAGTTAGTGGTTGATTTTGGGTGATCCTATATGACTGTGAAATCTTCAATTGGGGCGCACCTTTCCGTCGCCGGTGGTTTGCACCTCGCGTTGGATGGGGCCGTGCGGCTGGGCTTCGACTGCATTCAGATATTTGTCAAGAATCAGCGGCAATGGAAGGCCGCGCCGCTTTCGGATGAGCAGGTGCGGTTGTTCCGCGAGGCGCGCAAGCGAACCGGCGTCGGGCCGGTCACGGCGCATGCGAGTTATCTCATCAACCTGGCCGCGCCGGACCCGGTGAACCTCGCCAAGAGCATCGATGCGATGACGGATGAACTGACGCGCTGCGAGGCGCTGGGGGTGGAGCTGCTCGTGGTGCACCCCGGGGCGCACCTCGGCGAGGGGCTGGACACCGGCATCGCGAGAATCTCGCAATCAATCGACGAAATCCACGTGCGGACGCGCGGCTTCAAGACGCGGATCGGACTGGAAGACACGGCCGGGCAGGGCAGCACGATCGGGCGCGAGTTAAGTGAACTGGGTCGGATCATCGACGGCGTGAAATCGCCGGAGCGGCTGGCCGTTTGTCTGGATACGTGCCATTTGTTCGCGGCGGGGTACGACTTGCGCGACGCGGCGGGTTACGAGCGGATGATCGCTGAGGCGGACCGCGCGTTCGGGTTGCCGCGCGTGCAATGCATCCATACAAATGACTCGGTCATGGACCTGGGCAGCCGACGGGATCGGCACGAGCACATCGGTCTGGGGAAACTGGGGCGGCGCGGTTTTGAGCTGATCCTGCGCGATCCGCGGCTGGCGCACGCGCCGCGCATTCTGGAGACCGAACACGGCGAAGACGAAAAGGGGCGCGAATGGCTGGCGGTGGATCAGGCGGCGGTGAGGCGGATCGCGCGCCAGTAGGCGCGGCGCGCGTTCTCGTTGCCATCCCGGATTCTCGGGTCTAGAATCGCCGACCAACCTGCCTCGTTCATGGAGGAAATTCCAAACATGTTGCGATCTTCGACGTGTCGGCTTCGCCCGTTCCCCAAGTGGAGATTCACGTGGTCAGCGCTCCTGATTGCCGCCGGTGTTTGCGGCTGCGGCGACACGCTGCAATCGCTCGTGTTGCGGCCGTCGAAGGAGATCCGCCGCACGCCGGAGGAGTTCGGATTCACCTATGAGACGCTGACCCTGACCGACGAGAACGGCACACCGATCAGCGCCTGGCGCGTTCCGACGACCTCGGAGACGAAGCTCGGCACGATCGTCGTCGTGCCCGGCAACGACGCCAACAAAGGGCGATACACCGTCGGCCTGCAATTCTTCGTCGACTTCGGCTGGGATGTCATTCTGTTCGATTATCAGGGCTTCGGTGAAAGCGGCGGGGCGGCGACGTTTGACGGCCTGATCACCAGCACGCGCGCCGTGTTCAAGCATGCGACGGAGAATGATCCGGTCGTCGCGGGGCTGGGGATCAGCCTCGGCGCGCCGGTGCTCATTCGCATGGCTGCGGAGTTTGATCTCGCCGCGATCGTCATGGACGGCACGGTGAACATCTGGGAGATCACCACCCAATGGACCGACAGCCACGGCCTGGGCAACGACCTGTTCGGCATCGGCAATGCGGTGGCGGCGTTGAGTTCGACGGAGGATTTTGACACGGTGCGCTGGGTGGCACAGGTCACGGAGCCGAAGTTGTTCGTGCATTCAATGGCCGACAACGTCGCGCCATTTGAGGGAGCCCTGGATCTGTATCGCGCGGCCCCTTCGCCCAAGCACTTCTTCATCGTCGAGGGCGAACACGCCACGGCGCAGTTTTTCGACCCGGGTCTTTATCGAAACATCATCAACGCCTGGCTCACCAGCATCGTGTTGCACGATGAGGAATTCACGCAGCAATACCTGGCGATTCTGGACGAAGAAGTCCGTGCGACGCTGCTGGAATTGGGGCTGATCACGCCGGAGCAGGCGGCGGGGCTGACGGTCTCCGGCGGCGGTTGATGCGGATCATCGCGGTTGGATGGGGTGCGTTGAGTGTGATGTGGTGAGTCGAGGACGCATCCTACTACCCATCCAATATGCCTCGCCGCTCACTAATCGCCGTTAACTAATTACTGCCCACTGACGACTGCCGTCACGGCTTGCGGCCGAAGCGACCCTGCATGGCTTCGTTGGCCTGCGCTTCCAGTTCGGTCATCGCGCTTTCGGCGGCGGTCACGCGTGACAGAAACATCTCCTCCATTTCCTTCGCCGTCGTGGGAGTCAGTGTCAGCTTTCCGACGCGCGCGAGCACGGTTCGGCCTTTGTCATCGACGAATAGCTCCGACGGATTGGACGCCAGCCCCTCGCGCTCGTCGATCTGAAAGACGCGCGACGAGCCGGTCACAACCGCGCCCTCGGGAATCGAATCAACCGGCCCGTGGAAGTCCACCACGCGCAGAACCAGGTCGGCTTTTCGGTGGTCGAAATAGGTGAAACCCAGTCGCTGTTTCTTCGCAGGGTCGTCCACCAGGCGCGGCATCATCCGAACCAACGCGCGGGGCAGAAATGTCTTCGGCAGGGTGAGCGACGGATTCTCCACGGCCGGCGCGAGAATGTCGTAGCATTGGTTGGAGAGAAGATACCGATCGGTGCGCAAGCCCTCCTCCAGCACCACCTCGAGTGTCTGCGGCGCGTCGCTCCGGCGCGGCACGAGCGTTGTGATGCTCGTTCGCCAGCGCTCGTACTTCAGATCATCGCTCAAGAACGTGGAGTTTTGTATCCGGCGGATGCGGCCGTCCGGTTCAAAGGTCCAGCCGCGCTCCCGGACGCGCACGCCCTCGCGTTTCTCAAACGGCTCGGCGACCTGCTGAACACGGATGAAGCCGATGGTCTTTCCGGAATGGGTGATGCGCAGTAATTCGTCTTCAAGCAGGGCGGCGTGGAGTTTCTTCGCTGTGAGGGATTCCATCCACCCCTGACCGGCCTGAAGCGCGGCCCGAAGCTCCTGCTCGGTGACCTGGTCGCGCAGCAACTGAAACGAAGCGACCACACGAGCGAACATCGCCTCACTATCGGCGCGCAGCTCCAGCGGGCCGACCCAGATAAGACGAATGCATTGCCGTCGGCCGGCGTCGACCAGCGCCTCGACGCGCAGATGTTCGCGGTTCTCCCGCCAGTAGCTCGCGGTGAGGCTTCCGCCGGGGCGGCCCGCGATCGGCTGCACCTGCTGCGAGTGAATCTTTGCGTTGGAGAATTGAAGCTCCAGCTCACTCGCCCGCTGTTTCAACAGGTCGTTCATCGGCTGACGCTGGGGGAGCGACGTTTGTCGCACGGAGATCTCGCTGAAGCGTCCGTCGGGAAGGATCTGCACCAGTCGCAGCAACACGAGTTCGTTCTTGTCCTGCTTGCGCATGGGAACGACCTGCCAGCCGGGAGGCGGCTGAATCGAAAACCCGAATGTTCCGTCGATGTAGGGTTCCTCAAGGCCGGGAATCAGAGCGGCTGGTCGTGCGGGGACCGGCGGGGACGCATCCTCGTCGCGGTCGCCGGGTTGCGACGAGGCCGTTTGAGCCAGGAGCGAGCAGGCCAGACTGACGACGAATGCGATCGGAGACATGATCAAGATCGGGTACGCCTTTCCACATGTCAGAATCGCGGCAGGAACCATGGCTCCGGGCGAACCGAGCCGGCGATTCGCTCCACGAGGCGATCGGCCGCCGACGTGGCATGAGCATGTTCACAGATGACCGCGATAGCCAGACCCTCCGGAGACACCGCCGCCGCGGCGCGAAGCCCCTGTGCTTCGGGATCATCGAAACGAATCGAGGACCCGGTCCAATTGCCGATCTGAACGGCACCGGAAGCCGTGGTCGCGTCGTCGGGAAGCGAATCGAGGAAATCCTCCACGGTGTCACCCGGTTCGAGCAGCGTGAATAGTATCGTGGCACGGGCGACGACTTCGTTGCCGCGGCGACGATCTTCAAACGCAATCCGCCCGATCAGGTCGTCGGGTGTTTCGGGCTCAAGGAAGTTCACGTCCAGCGATCGGCGAACCCACGACTCGGGCAATTCAAATGAGATCGGCCAGTAGGGAGGGTGAATCCGGCGAGTGGCTTCCAGCGGCGATGTGCGGAGATTGGTCAGCGCGTAGGCCATGGCCACGGTGCCCGCGAGCGCCGCGGCGCTCGCCGCCAGGGCCAGACCCTTGCGAGCCGGCGATTCGCGCGTGTATTCCCGCCACATGACGGGTCAGGATAGACGCAACGGTCGGTCGCGGCAATCGCGGCGAACGCACGTCAATGCCTGAGGACGTACCAGAACCAGACGGCGTTGAGCAGCAGCACGATCACGGCCACGCCGGTAACGCCGCGCGTCGCAGCATCCATCGTCCGTTCGGCGGACGGCTCCATCGGCAGGCCCGCCTCGCGCCGTGCTGCGGCAATCATCGCGATGGCATCGGATGCATCGATTGCAAGATGCCGCGCGAATTCGACGGCCTCGCGCTCGGTCCTGCGGTCAAGCTGGTTGTCTTCGATCAGGCCGCGGATCGTTTCGCGGAAGATGTCTCGGTTGACCTCGGCAGGTGTGGACAAGACAGGGTCTGTCGGGTCGGACGAATTCAGAACAGCCGATTCAGCCCGCGGCGAATTGTGCGGGCGCGGCGTGCCGGATGCGCTCATGGTGGATTCCCCCTCAATCAACCTTAGGCAGTCGATGGGCCGGGAGTCATGTTGTCGCGAGAATCCGCCCGCTAATTCAGCCGTCGGCTGCGGCCGGACGGGCACCCCTCTGTACGAGAGCCGATTTGGCAGCTATGATACGGTCCGTAAACAAATGAAACGTGCCCAAACGCCAAGCCGGTCAGAAGGATTCGTTCAAGCCTCATGATGCAACGTCACGTCGAACTTCCCAAAGCATTTGCCGAACTGGGGCTGGAAGCGCCGATCCTCCGCGCGCTGGCCGACATGGAGTTCAAGGAACCTTCGCCGATTCAGAAGGACGTCGTCCCGATCGTGCTCTCCGGACGCGACGTGCTCGGACAGGCGCGCACCGGCACGGGCAAGACCGCGACCTTCGGCATGCCGACGCTTCAGATGGTCGATCCGGCCGGTCGGCTTCAAATGATGGTCCTGACTCCGACGCGCGAGCTTGCTGCGCAGGTGGTCGGAGAGTTTCGTCGCATCGCTAAGTACCGCGATATCCACTGCGTGCCGGTTTACGGCGGCACGGGCATGAAGGAGCAATTGCACCAGCTCGGCCGCAAGCCGCACGTGGTCGTGGGAACGCCGGGCCGTGTGATGGATGTGCTCAACCGCGGCGCGCTGAAGCTGGATACGCTTCGCTTCGTGGTGCTGGACGAAGTAGACCGCATGCTGGACATCGGATTCCGCGACGACATCCGCAAGATCCTCGGCCGCGTGACGCATCCGCACCAGACGATTTTTGTCTCCGCGACGCTGGATGAAGAAGTCAAGCGCCTCGCGAAGCAGTACATGAACGATCCGGTCGAGGTCAACGTCTCCAAGGACGATCTGACGGTTGACGCGGTCCAGCAATACTATTGCACGGTCGAGGCGTGGGACAAGTTTCAACTTCTCAAGCTGCTGCTCCAGAAGGAGCAGCCCAAGCTGGCGATCATCTTCACGAACACCAAGCACGGCGCCCGAAAGCTGACCAAGCGGTTGTTTTCGATCGGCATCGAGGCGAAGGAAATCCATGGCGACCTTGTGCAGCAGAAGCGCGAGCGCATCATGGAGCGTTTCCGCAAGCACCAGATCCCGGTGCTGGTGGCGACGGATCTCGCGGCCCGCGGCATCGACGTGCATCAGATCACGCACATCATCAACTACGACCTGCCGCAGGACATTCAGGTGTATGTCCACCGCATCGGCCGCACGGCGCGCATGGGCAGCACCGGAAAGGCGATCACGCTCGTCACGCGCGAGCAGGGCGCCGAACTGACCGAAATCGAGATGCTCATCAATCGGCAGATTGAAAAACTCGAAGTGGAGGGCTTCACACCGACGCCGCCGCCGCGCGGAGAGGCCGCGGAGCCGACCGGCGGTCGTCGCGCCTACGAGATCCCTTCCTCTTTTCAGACGGCTGTCGGTGCGAAGGCGGTGCCGGCTTCGACCGCACCCGTTCCGAACCTGGGAGGGAAATTCCCTCTTTCGCGCCGCCGTCGTCGCTAAGGCAATCGCCATTGCTCTGCGAGGAGTCCCGCCTTGGCGTATTCCAATCTCCAGGAATTCATCGCAGCGCTGGAGTCGGCGGGACAATTGCGCCGGGTTCGCGCTGAAGTCGATCCCGAATTGGAAATCTCCGCGATTGCTGATCGCGTGAGCAAATCGACCTGCCCGGAGGGATTGGCCGGCGCGCCGCGCACTGACCCGGTTCACGGCGGCGACGGCGGTGTGGGGCTGCTCTTCGAGCGCGTGCGCGGCAGCGCGATGCCGGTGGCGATCAACCTGTTCGGAAGTTACGCGCGAATGCGGATGGCGCTGGGCTGCGAAGATTTTGAATCGCTCGCTGCGCGCGTGCAGAAGCTGGCCAAGCCCGAGCCGCCGGCAACGTTGGTTGAGAAGATCAAGATGCTGCCGGAGCTGGCAAAGATCGCCGGCTACGCACCGAAACGCGTCAAACGAGGCATTTGCCAGGAAGTCGTGCATACCGATGATGTCGATCTGCTGGCGCTCCCGATCATCAAGTGCTGGCCGCACGACGGCGGGGCGGATGAAGACGTGATTGCAGGGAAACTGCCAAAACGCCAAAACGCTGAATTGCAAAAACTAAACGTCGAAACGTCAAAAAGTCAAAACGTCCAAACGCATGAGAACCAGAGCCGGCTCGTGTCGAGCCGGAGTCCGGGAGCAGCGTCGTCCGGAGCATCATCCGATTTTCCCGTCGGTCGCTACATCACCTTCGCCGGCATTTACACAACCAAGCCCGACGGCTCCGAGCCGAACATCGGCATGTATCGCATTCAAGTCACCGGCCCGCGCAGCGCCATCTTTCACTGTCACATGCATCATGACGGGGCGCGGCATCAGCGCCTGTGGGCGGCGCAGGGGCGCGACATGCCTGTCGCCATCGTTCTGGGCGGCGAAAGCGTGCTGCCCTACGCGGCGACCTGCCCGCTACCGCCGGGAATCAGCGAATTGATGTTCGCCGGGTTCCTCAACGACGGCGGCATCCCGATGGTCCCCGCGAAGACCCTTCCGCTCGACGTGCCGGCCAACGCCGAGATCGTGATCGAAGGGTTTGTGAGTGCCACGGAATCGGCACGCGAGGGCCCCTTCGGCGATCACACGGGCTTTTACAGCCTTGCCGATTCGTTTCCCACGATTCGCGTCACAGCCATCACCCACCGCGAGCGGCCGATCTATCCGACAACGATCGTCGGGTACCCGCCGATGGAAGATTACTACATGGGCAAGGCGACGGAGCGCGTATTCCTGCCGCTGCTTCAGATGCTGATTCCCGATGTGGTGGACTACAATCTGCCGCGATGGGGCGCGTTTCACAATTTTTGTTTCGTCCGGATACGCAAGGAATACCCGCTCCAGGCACGAAAAGTCGCCAGCAGCATCTGGGGCGCGGGGCAGATGATGTTCAGCAAGTTTATCGTCATCGTGGACGAAGACGTGGACGTGCACGATGAGCAGGCCGTGATGTTCGCCGTCGGCGCGCACGTGGACCCGCGCCGCGATACGTTCATCGTGGATGGGCCGATGGACATACTCGATCACGCGGCGCCGTACCTCGGCGCAGGCAGCAAGATGGGCATCGACGCCACGCGCAAGATTCCCGGCGAGGGCGTCGTCCGCGACTGGCCCCGGACGATGGCGATGCCGGATGAGGTCATTCGCCTCGTTGAAGGTCGCTGGGGCGAGTACGGTCTTCCGTAAGCATCTCGCGAGAGGGGCGCCATGAACCCGACCAATCCACGCCGCCCGCCGAAGAGCCAGCCGATTGAGTTGCAGCCGTTGAAGGATGCCTGCGAGGCGACCGGGCGCGCCGGCGAGAACGATCCCGCGCCGGAGATTGATCCGCCGTTTGAGCTGGCTCCGCTTGCGGGCGAACCGAATAGCACCGGGCCGCGCGACATCGGAAAAGTCGAACAGGCGAGCGCGGCTTACGAAGCGCCCATCCCCGCGCACCCCCTGCATGTTTGCCCGACCTGTGACTACAACCTGACCGGCCTCACGTCGCGCCGCTGCCCGGAGTGCGGCGAGCCGTTTACATTGATCGACGCGCGGCGCACCGCGATCGACAAGTCCTTCGGTTGGTCCACGCGACTAAGAATGCTTCCGCAATGGGAGCGCGCGCGGCTTCTCGTCGGGGTTGCGCTGACGGTCATCAGCATTCTCGCCGTGAACGTCATCCATCTTGGTGCGGGGCGGTCGCTTGTTTCCTTTCAGGGCGGGTTAATGGTCGTCGCGCTGCTGCCCATGCTTATCTGGTCCGGGTTCCTCCAGGACATCATGGGTTGGACGCCAAGCGATGTCGCGCTCATCGTTGGAGTCGTGATGACGGGCATCGGCGTGCTCTTTATCCTGTTCTAGTTGTCTCTCAATTTCCCCGTCAGCAATTACCGCTAGAATACGCCGATCATGACGGCCGGACCTACGAACAGCGTCGTGTGGGACGAGTCCCGCCTGGCTGACCCGCATCGCCAGCCCGACAAGGCGCTTCGCGTGCGCGCGATGTTCGATGCGATCGCGCCGACCTATGAGCGCGTGAACCGCTGGCTCTCGCTGGGGCGTGATGCATCGTGGCGGCGGCGGGCCGTGGCGATGGCTGCCGTGCAGTCGACGGATCGCGTTCTGGACGTGGCCTGCGGCACGGGCGATTTCGCGCGGGCTTTCGTCAAGGCCGATCCGGCGCAGGTCGTCGGCTCGGATTTTTCGGCGCAAATGCTGGCGCTCGCGGCGGCGCGGCCGGTCTCGCGGGCGCAGTGGTGCCGAGCGGACGGCACCGCACTGCCGTTCGCCGACGAATCGTTCGATGTGGTGAGCTGCGCTTTTGGAATCCGAAACTTTCAGAATCTCGAGCGCGGGCTGGGGGAATTCCATCGCGTGCTGCGACGCGGCGGCCGTGCAGTGATTCTCGAGTTTTCCATTCCGTCCTTCCAATTGGCGGCGGGGATGTATCGCTTGTATTTCCGCAACATACTTCCGCGCCTGGCGACCTGGATCAGCGGCGACCGCACCGGCGCGTATGATTACCTGCCGCAGTCCGTCGAGACGTTTCTGGATGAACCGGCCCTGCGCCGCGCGCTGGCAGAGGCCGGCTTCGCATCATGCGTCACGCGCCGAATGACGGCCGGAATCGTGACCGTTTACCTGGCTCGAAAGGCTTGAGATGGAAGGCGTGGCGGAAAACGCGAACCGCAGCGAATCGGGCCTGGACGTGCTGCCCCCGGTCGATCCCGCGGACATCGTCGACGTCTGGTCGCGCACTGCACCGAAGTACCGGCGGCGGGCGGTCATCATGCTCATCCTGCTCTGGCTGCTTTTCGCCGGGCTGTGTTGTTTTGCATTCTGGCTGCGCACGGGAGTGCCGTTGCCGTGGTCCTACGATCACTATGCGGCGCTCATGGCTCGCTCGTTCATTCCGGCCGGGCAAGATCAGATCACACTGGCCGACTTCCTTTCGCACCCCATCAACGTCCGCGATGTGCCGATCCACGCTGTCATCATGGGGCTGCTGTTCGCCTCGCTTACGTCGATTCCAATTCTGGTAACGATTCTATACCGTCTGCCGTCGGCCGTTGTGCTCTGCGCGATGGTCATCTTCCTCGCGGCGATGCCCTGGCTTGGGTTGACCGTGTTGCTGGGTTGCGTCCTTTCGGTGCTGCCTGCGTTTCGTTTTTCCTTCCGCTACGCGTCGGCGCTGATCGGCCTCGTACCGATCGCCATCTACTTTGTGTCGGCATCGTGGCAGCCCGCGTCGACCTCTCCGCGGTCGTTCCAGAATCAGGCGCTCATGTATGCCCCGTGGGTCCTGGCTCTGTTGAGTTCCTGCGTCATTTGCGCCGTGGCGCTGCTCATCGCGCGACTGATCAACTATCGTCCCGGAGGCATCCCGCCACTGCTCACGGCGCTTTTCGCCATCCCTGTACTTCTGTTTCATACGCAGGTGGGTCGCGACGAGCTTTCGTACCGCGTTCTCGAAGAGAGCATCGGTCCGGCGGGGCGCACTTTGTTCGCGCGGGTCGACGCGGGGATGCTGGCCGAACGCGAGGCGGCCAGGAGCTGGAGCGATGCACGCGATACCTCCTTCGCGGAACTCTCCCGCCAATTGCTCGGTCAATTCATTGACCGCGCCCTCGTCGATGCCGAATCGGATCGGCTCCGGGCGATTGAATCGTGCGACCGGTTCATCCGTGAATTCCCGCATTCGCGATACGTCGCAAACGTCCTCTTTCTCAAGGGCCAGGTGCAGGATTATCGCCTCGTTGGTTCCAGCCTAGCGCGGAACCAACGCATTGAATACCGGAACGACAGCCCGAGCCCGGCATCGCTGGCCACGTGGGAAACCATTCGACAGCAGTTCCCAGCCAGCAGCCTTTCCGCGGTGGCCCTTTACAAATTAGCGATCCTCCATGCGAGGCAGGGGAAACTCACGGATGCGCTGGAACTTCTGAACTCACTGCTGCTTCGTTTTGATCTGGCTCGCGCGACGACGCAGCCGCGCATGCCGCCGCCGGATGCCCGAAATTTTGTCTTCCAGCGCACCGATCCGACAGCCGGTCTGGGCCTGGATGTGGCGGGGCTGGTCTTGCAGGCTCGGCGGCTTCGCGAGCTGATCGAATCCAGCCAGGGGGATGCGCCGCGACCCTACGATGAAGTGTTCGAGGTCGTGCCGAAAACCGAGGAACGAACGATTCATCCGGTCCAACTCTTGCTCTGGCTGGATGAAACGGCCCCGGCCTACGCCTCGAATCTTCGGGCGCTGATTGCGCATTTCCCGGAATCGGTCACGTCGGATTTCGCTCGAATTCGTCTTACCATGCAGGAGGCCGCGATCAGCCGCCGGATTGACCGATTTCGTGTCCTGGTGTCGCAACTGGCCAACCGCCCGTCTGCCGCGCAGGCGTTGTTTTGCCTGGCCGAGGTGCTGGAGGACGACAACATCACCGACGAAGCGCGAACGCGCTATGATGATCTCGCGCGGCTGTATCCGAACAGTTGCTGGGCGCAGGAGGCCGCAGGGCGCCTCGCGGCGTTGTCCGTCGCGGAAGGATCGGAGGACACGTCGGGGAGCTAGCAACGCGCTGCCCGGCGGACTATTCCCTGGATGAGGCATCGAGTTCCATGAAACGAATCGTCCTCGCGGTGACCGGCGCCAGCGGCGCGCCGTATGCTCGGCGGCTGCTGGAGTGTCTGACGCGTGGCGGCGCCGAGGTGCATTTCATCGTGTCGCCGCATGGTCGTCAGCTCTTCGCGGATGAGATGGGCATCGCGCAGCCGACGCCCGAGACGCTTGTGGGCCGAGAGCTGGCGGAGCGGGTTGTCAGTTATTCGTATCGGGACATCGGCGCGCGGATCGCATCGGGGAGTTTCCTGACGGATGCAATGGTGATCTGCCCGTGCAGCAGCAACACGCTGGGCGACGTGGCTTCGGGCACGGGTGCGAACCTGATTTCGCGCGCCGCGGCGGTGCACTTGAAGGAGTCGCGCCGGTTGATCCTCGTTCCACGCGAGATGCCGGTGTCGCAGATCGAACTGGAGAACATGATGCGCGTTTCCCGCGCCGGCGGCGTCCTGTGTCCGGCGTGTCCGGGGTTCTACATGCTGCCGCAGACGGTGCAGGACGTCGTGGACTTCGTCGTGGGCAAGTTGTGTGACCTGGTCGGTGTCCCGCACTCGCTGAACACGCGCTGGGATCCGTCGCAGCGCGGCGATGGAGCGACCGCCGACGCGCTGCGGACCGAGCCTTAGGGGTGGAACATCCTCAAACCCGCTGCGGCCCTATGTCAGGGGCACGGCATGAAGTCGGGTTGTGACCGTTTCGGCAGGGGGGGTGATCGGCAGAATCACGGTGAACGTCGAGCCTTCGCCCTCTTTGCTGATGACGCGGATGTCTCCCCCGAGGATCGTCGCCAGTTCCTTGCTGATGGCCAGCCCCAGCCCCGTGCCGCTGTGTTCGCGTGTCATGGAGTCGTCGATCTGCCAGAACTTTTCGAAGACGCGCGGCAGTTCGTTTTCCGGGATGCCGATGCCGGTATCGCGGACGCTGATTCGCACGCCGCCCTCGACCACGCGCGCCGTGTCGTCATTGGCCGGCTCCGAGTCCGGGCGCGTCGGCCTCTCCGGGTCACGCTCGATGACCAGCTCAATCTGCCCCTGATCCGGCGTAAACTTCACGGCATTTGACAGTAAGTTGTATAAAATCTGCTGCAACCGTCCCGCGTCAGACGTGATAAGCGGCAAGTCGGCGTCGAAGCGCCCCGCCAGTTTCAAGTTCTTCTTGTCCGCCAGCGGCCTCATGAAGTCGATCAGGTTGTTGCCCAGTTCGACCAGGTCGATCGACGCGCGATGGAGTTCCAGCTTGCCCGCTTCGATCTTTGCGAGGTCGAGCAGGTCGTTGATGATTCCCAGCAGCATGCGCCCGCTGGACATGATGTTCTCGGAGTAGCGCAGGGTCCGGCCGCCCTCGGTGCTGGCGGCTTCGCGCAGCAGTTCAGCGAAGCCGATGATCGACGTGAGCGGGGTTCGCAGTTCGTGGCTGACGTTGGCGAGGAACTGGCTCTTGATTTTGTTGGCCTCAAAGAGCGCGACGTTGCGCTCGGCGACTTCGCCAAGTCGCGTGTCGAGGCTGCGATTGATGGTCTTGAGTTCGTTCTCCGAGGTCTGCAAGTGGCCCAACATGCCGTTGAAGGCGCGGGCCAGCTCCTCAAACTCATCACCCGTCGCGATGGCGCTGCGAATGCTGTGATCGCCTTGCGAGACGCCATCGGCCACCCGCGTGAGCTGCCGCACCGGAGAGAGAATGAGTTTCTGAACAATGAGATAGAACACCAGCACGGCGAGCATGCCCGCAAGTGCGCCGGCCATGAGGATCAGTCCGAGGTTGATCCAGAGATCGACGCGCGCGTTGCCCGCGGGGTATTCGGCATCGATCACGCCGATCAGCGTCCCCGACGGGTACCGGGTGCCCACCGCGCGCACCGGCAGTACGACGCGATAGAGCAGATTGCCGCTGATGGTCTCGATCGGGAGCTGCACTTCAGCGAGAGAATGATCGGCTGCCAGCGCGCGGATGGCGCCGGCCATTTCGGGGTCGCACCCGGGCGGCGGCTGCGGATCGGAGGTCGAGCGAAGCGGATCGGCCGGATCGGGCCGCGGGTCCACAAGCGGAATCAATCGGGGAACGGGGCAGCGAATTCCGTGCTTCACGCTCCCTGCCGGCCACCACGCCTTGAGCAGACGCTGCTTGTAGTCCCAGTTGCCGCTTCCGGGCTCAAAGCGTGCGAGGGCAAGCCGCGCCGCCTGCCGCGCCTGCGTGATATTCTTCTCGTGCACCAGGTCGCGCATTCGCAACCACGGCACGAGGAGCGCCGAGGCGATAATCATCAGCACCGCGCCGCCGAAGAGCATGCGGCACTTGGAGGCCAGTGAGACAGAAAGGACGGATATCCGGGACATTGTACCTCGCGACACAGCCCCTCGTAACGCGTTTTTCGACCTTCGCCTGGGGCGTATCGTATGCTGCACGGGCGGGTTAGGCGCTTCCCGCACATTCTGCGCGATTGACCGGCGACTTACCGGCCGATATCATACCGTATGTTCCCGCCCATGGATTGGAAGCGAATGACGTCGCGTAGTGCCATCGACGGCTCCAACTCGCGCAGCGCCTGCTACACCCTAGTCGTCGTGGCGACGGCCTTGATTTCTTTGATGCCGGATGTGGTGTCGGCGCAGCAGGCCCCCCCTAAGAAAAAGCTAAAGGCCGGCGGCCTTTCCAGTCGGCCGACCTATATGTCCGCGGTGGGGACCGGCGGCACCTGGGTCGGGATGAAGACGCGAATCGACATTTTGCGCGATTTCGACGGGTTGACCGGCCGGGCGTCGGATCGGTATCGGGGATACTACCGACCCAGTCCAATGCGGGAATTGATCGATCGTCAGAGCCTGGTCCTGCCCCGTTCGAGAATGGGCATGCGGTTGGCGGAGAGTCGCGGTTTCACGCTGGAGCGAAAAGAAATGGTTACGCGCGCTCCGCGCATCGGTGAAATCAGCGAGCGAATGATCGAATCGTCGGGCGGATCGAACGGATCGGCGAGCTCAATGCCGTCCGACTCTCTCGCCGAACGCGGCACGGGAGAACCCGTCTCCGAGGCGGATTCGGCTTCGTTGTTGATGGGCGGGTCCTACCTGCACCGTGAAGGATTCCGCGAATCGACCGATGGGACTCTGGAGCGCGTCGAGCGACGCACGTATCAAGATTTCCTCGAACAGCGGATCAAGCAGCGGGCCGAAGAAGCCTACGAGACCGGGCTGGGTTACGCGCGGCTTTACGACCCCCTCGAGCTCACCAAGTCCAGCCACGCGCTGATCACCGCGCGGAGTTTCTTTGAGCTGTATCGCGATGCCTCGCGCGACAAAGCCAAGCCCTATTTTGCCGTGGGAATCGTGTCGTTTCTGAACAAGGACTACTCCCGCGCCTACTCAAACCTGCGCGACGGAATCCTGCGCGTGCAAACGGCCGAAGATTTGCTCATCGAGCGGGATCGATTCTTCAAGGACCCGGCTTATTTCCGGGACTTGTTCGACACGGCCAGCACATTCTGCTCGGCGGTGAATGATCGCGCCATGACAGCCGTCATCATTTCTTACACGGCGTTCCTGTACGGCGACATGAGTACGTCCCTCTCAGCGGCCGATTCGATGAAAGGCCTCTCAGATCCCGAGCTGGTCGAAGCAGCCGATCGGTATCGCAAAGCACTGGTCGAGGCCGGAGCGGGAAGTAAGGTGCAGGGTGTGTCGAACAAGGAGCAGGGAACGGGGAACGCGGAACAGAAGCCTTAGTGCGGACTTCGCTGACGTACCGCTTTTCGCTGGCCACTGCTTACCTCCCACTTATCGGAAGTACCGTTTCACGCGGTCATCCTGCTCATTGAACCATCCCGTTGGACCGAAAAATGAGGTAGCATTACACCCACGGAGGCACGATGGAATGGTGCCGCAGGGTGGGTTCTCGACGCGCCAATTGTCGGGATCATCGCTCCCGGCTCATGGCTGACGACTAGGCGCAAACGGCTCATTGCACAGTGATGGCGAACCAATCAAGATCGGGTCAAACGATGTATCGCCGCCTGATGGCGCGGCATCGCGGCCTCATCTCGGCCGGGTTGCATGCCGCGTTGTTCGCCCTGGCGTTGTTTTGCGCGTTCGGGTTGTATTTCAATTTCAAGAATCTTTACCTGTGGTTCCAGCCCTTTTATCTCCCGCTGCTGCCGATTGTCGTGGTCATCAAGATGGCGGTGTTCGGCTGGCAGAAGCTGTTTCGCGGATCGTGGCGGTACGTAGGGATGCGGGACATGCTGGCGGTGGTGAAAGCGACGAACGTCAGCACGTTCGGATTCGTGGTGGTCTTTTACCTTGCCGAGAACATTCACCTCCAGAAGTTTGGCACAAGCATGTTTCTGGATCAGGTGATCAGCCCGGATGGCAAGGTGGTCCCGACGCAATTTCCGCCGTCGATGTTTATTCTGGATTGGGGAGCGACGATCGCGGCGATTTGCGGGGCCCGACTAGCGGTGCGGTTGTATCACGAGGAGATTCGGCCGGTGTCGAGCGCCGGATTTCGGCGATGTTTGATCGTCGGTGCTGGGGACACGGGCGAGGCGTTGCTGCGCGAGGTGCTCCGGATGCCGGTGGAGCGATATCGCGTAGCAGGTTTCCTGGACGACGATGTTTCGAAGCACGGAACACAGATTCACGGCGTGCCAGTGCTGGGCGCGATCGACCAAGTGGGGGAGACTTGCCGGAACGGACAGATTGATGAAATCCTCCTGGCGATTCCCGGCGCGCCGCAGAAGCGGTTGCGCGCGATTGTGGAAGCATTGCAGGGCTTGAACGTTCGGTTTCGAACGATCCCCGGCATGGAGCAGGTCATCGAGGGCCGGGTGACGTTTTCGCAGATCCGCGACGTGGACATCAAGGACCTGCTCGGTCGCGAGCAGGTCGAGCTGGATGAAGCGCAGCTTCGCGAGTCGCTGCGTGGGCAGCGCGTTCTGGTGACCGGCGCGGGCGGCTCCATCGGGTCGGAAGTGTGCCGTCAGTTGCTGCGTTTCGGCCCGGCCCGGCTGATTCTCGTCGAGCAGGCGGAAAACAATCTTTTTGAAATCGACCGCGAATTGCAGACATTGGCGCCGAGCGTGCCGCGAATGTGCTACGTCGCCGACATCTGCGATGCGCGTCGACTGGAAGCCGTGTTTGCGGCGGAACGGCCGGCGGTGGTGTTTCATGCCGCGGCGCACAAGCACGTGCCGTTGATGGAGCTGAACGTCGGCGAAGCGATCAAAAACAACGTGCTGGGCACGCGCACGGTGGCCGATGCGGCGCTGCGCCACAAGGTCCAGCGCTTTGTCATGATCTCGACGGACAAGGCGGTGAATCCGACGAGCGTGATGGGTTGCACGAAACGCGTCGCGGAGATGTACATCCAGCAGCTTGCGACGGCCGGTGGGGCCCGCCCGGCGGCAGCGGCGAGCACCCAGTTTATCACCGTGCGGTTTGGCAATGTGCTCGGCTCGAGCGGGAGCGTTGTGCCGATTTTCCAGCGACAGATCGCGGCGGGGGGGCCGGTGACGGTGACCGATCCGGCAATGACGCGTTATTTCATGACGATTCCCGAGGCGACGCAGTTGGTCCTGCAGGCCGGCGTGATGGGCAACGACGGCGACATCTTCGTGCTGGACATGGGCGAGCCGGTGAAAATCGTCGATCTGGCGCGAGAAATGATCACCTTGAGCGGCCTGCGACCCGGCGAGGACATCGAGATCGTTTTTTCAGGAGTCCGTCCGGGCGAGAAGCTTTACGAGGAGTTGAGCGTGCAGGGCGAGGACATGGCCAAGACGCGCCACGAGAAAATCTATGTCTGGCGCAACCGCCGCGAAGACTGGCCGCGAGTCTGCCGGTTGATGGAAGACCTTGTTCGAACGGCCGACGACCTGACGCACGAGCAACTCCGCCGCCAGCTTGGTGAAATTGTCGCCGAGTATCAGCCTGGTCCCGACGCGGGCACCACCGGTGTGGCACCCAATTCCCGAACCTCCACCAGCGAGCTTTCGGTTGGCGAGCATCGAATGCCCAGAACCGCGGGCTGATGGGATTCGCGGGCTTATCGGAACTTCCCCGCTTTGTTTTCTTGATTCGATTCCCGGGTTTCCCTTATGATTTCCATTCGCACACCAAGCCCGGACCACGGGCGGGGGCCTGTTTAACTCCTTTGGGGAATTGGAGCATCGCAGCATGAAAAAGTTCGTCGCAATCCTTGCGTTGGTGATTTCGCTCGCTGCCGCGCCGTCGGCGAAGGCGGGAATTGTCTTCAGCAACACGTTTGACAACGGCTACTTTGTGCCGTTTACATCGCTCACGGCACCGGGCGTGAAGTATGGCGACAGCGGATGGCTTTCCGGGTTTCAGCCCGAGACATACACGCTGAATCAGATCGATCTGGGGTTGGCGGTCTATGGCAGCATCTTCCCCGGCGAGACCGACATCACGGTGACATTCAACGACGGTGACCCGAGCGGACTGGTCTTCGGGCCGGGCACGGAGCTTTACTCCGTTACAATCCCTGATGTTCAGCTTCCCTCCACGGATGAGTTCGGTCCGGAGTTTTTCACATTGTCGATTCCGCTTCCCAATGTCGTGACTTCGGGCGGATTCAACAACGTCGGCTGGAGCGTAAGCGTATCGAACTTTGAGTACGGCGGATCGTTCGGGTTCCAGTGCAGTTCGACGTTCGGCCAGACCACCGGGTTCTACACGAACAACGCCTCGTTCTACAACGGCTCGGCCTGGAGCCTTTTCTCGTTCGGCGGTGATCCGAACTTCGGTGTCGCCAACTTCGTTGCCACGATTCATGACGTCCCCGAACCGGCTACCGCGGTCCTGTTGGCACTTGGCTTGGTTGCGATGCGTCGCCGCGTTCGTTGATTTTCCGAACGCGCACCTGAATCAACATTACTTCAATGACCCCGATGCAGGCCTGTTCCTGCGTCGGGGTTTTTCTTTGGCGAAGTGCTCATGATTCGTTATGCGAGGAAGGGCGTGCCGGAGGCGACGCGGTGGATTCGCTGTTTGCGGCAGGGGATTGTGACTGCGCGACGACCAGTAATCGCTGATCGGCCCGAAGTGGCGCGTCAAGGCTCGGCGGGCATTGCAGCGAGCCGTCGGAGTGCTCGATGGCGATGACCTGGGCGCCGTGCGTTCGGCGAAAGTCCGCCTCGCGGAGCGATCGACCGACGACATCCGTCGGCACGGGCAATCGCTGTACCAGATCGCTTCGGGCGGGTGCGATGCCCAGACCAAGCTGCTCCAGCCGGGCATCCTCCTCCATCGTGCGAAGTCCGGCATGCTCGCGAATCATGAGCCGCTGCACGTCAGCCATGTGATCGCGAACGGCATCGAGCACGCGTCGCCGACTCAACATGCCGACCCACCGCCCCTCCGGGGCCGCGCTCAACACGGGCAACACATCGTGATCGCTGCCGCGAAACGCATCGAGTGACGAATACACGTCATCGTCCGGCTGCACCGTGGCCAGTCGCCGCGTCATCATGTCCGAGGCGATGACGGCCTCGGCCAGCGACGGCTCATTCATGATTCGCAGGATGTCGGTTGTTGAGATCAAGCCAAGCAATTGCCCGCTCTCGGCAACGGCGAACACCGGCCGCGTGCCGGGTGTCAGCTTGCTGACGAGCGCGCGCAGCGTCGCCGTGGGGGCAATCGTTTCGGGCCAGACGCGATCCATGATGTCGTCAACTCGCCACGATTCGAGCAGGCGAACGAGGGCATCTCCTGCGTGGGCGGGCGACTGTACGCTCGTGCGCACCTGCTCCCGGCTCAACCCCCACTTACGGCCGATGACGTACGCACTGACGCACACCAGCATCAGCGGCACGATCAGACCGAAGCTGCCGGTCATCTCTGTCACCATCACGATGCTCGCAAGCGGAGTGCGCATCGTGGCTGCGAGCACGCCTCCCATGCCGACGGCGATCAAGGCGGGGCGCAGGCCGGAGTTCGGCCCCATCATGCCGGGGTAGACCGCGTCGATCATCGCGCCGAGAAAGGCGCCGATCACACCACCGAGGAAGACGGACGGTCCCAGTGCGCCGCCCGACCCGCCGCTGCCGACCGTGGTCGCGGTCGCAAGGCACTTGAAAACGACAATCAGTGCCAGCAGGCCCGCCCACGCGCCGGGGCTGACACCCGGTCTGGTCAGTCCGTCGACGGCACCCTGAATGAAGGCGTAACGGCCGTCCATGACCTGCGGAAAGACGCACGCAATGGCTCCCGTGGCAAGCCCGCCGACCGCCGGGGCAATCCAGATGGGTATCTTTGTACGCGGCATGACGCCGTCTTCAACGAGGCGCAGCGCCCGAGTGAAGAGGATCGCGCCCAATCCGCAAAGCGGGCCGAGGACGGCGTAGGCAAAGAGATCATAGATTGAGCCGAAGGCAAGCTGGTCGGCGCCGCGGATCAGATACTCGGGTTGGCCCAGGCCGCCCCACAGCGTCATGAACACGGAGTAACCCAGGACGGAGGCGACGAACGACGGCACGATCGCGTCGGATTCAAACTCCTCCTCCTGATACAAGACGCTTGTAGCGAATAAGGCCCCGCCGAGCGGGCAGCGAAAGATTGCGCCGACAGCGGCTGCGCACCCGGCGATCAGCATTGCCCGTCGCTCGCGCGGCGCGAGACGAAAGACGCCGCCAACGGCCGACCCGATGGACGCGCCCAGTGCGGCGTTAGGGCCTTCGGGACCGGTCGATCCGCCGCAGGAGAGCACGGCGACGTTTGCGACTGCCTTCACGGCCGGACCGCGAAGGGGGAGGGCACCCTGGCGGTGATGAAACGCGCGGATCAGGGCATCGGTGCCGTGGCCGCGGGCGCTCTGGGGGCAGAACCACTTGACGAGCAGGCCGGAGATCATGCCGCCGACCGCCGGCAGGACAAGGACGCGCCAATCGAAACGCAGGATGTCTGGCGAGCCAAGGTGCGTGACGCGACCGATCAGGAAATGTGTCGCTTGATGGAGCGACCACTCAAATGCTGCGGCGGCGAGTCCTCCCAGGACGCCGACTAGCACACCCAGCCCGAAGAGCCGGCTCCAGCGCGCTGCGGGTTTGGGGAGGGGCTGTTGGATACGCGACCACGTGGAAGCAAATCGCGGGACGGGCATTCTGCCCATGATACACGAAACGAAGCGGCAGGCATCGCGCCGGTCAGGCCGACGCCTTCTGCTGCTCGTCGTCGAAGCGGACACTGACGCGCTTGGAGACGCCCGCCTCCTGCATCGTGACGCCGTACATGGTATCGGCGATGCTCATCGTGCGCTTGGAGTGCGTGATGACGATGAACTGCGAGATCTTCGAGAACTCTTCCACGACGTGGTTGAAGCGCACGTTGTTCGCCTCGTCTAGCGCCGCGTCGACTTCGTCGAGCAGGACGAACGGCGACGGACGATGGCGGAACACGGCCATCAGCAGGGCGATGGCGGTCATGGTCTTCTCGCCGCCGGAAAGCAGGCTGATGCTCTGCGGCTCCTTGCCCGGTGGGCGCGCGACGATTTCGATGCCGCACTCCAGCACGTCGGCTTCGTCCATGAGCAGCAGTTCGGCCTTGCCGCCGCCGAAGAGCTTCTTAAACAGCGCGCTGAAATGTTCGGCAACGCCCTTGAACGTGTCGATGAACCGCTGCTGCGACTCGACGTTCAGCCGGTCGATCAGTTCGAGCAGTTGCTTCTCGCTTGTGCGCAGGTCAGTCAGTTGGCCGGTGAGAAACTCCAGGCGCGTCTCGAGCTGACCCTGTTCGTCGATTGCGTCGAGATTGACGCTGCCGAGGCGTTCGATTTTCTGCCGCAGCTCCTCGATTTTCGCTTCGACCGCGGGCCAGTCTTCGTCGTCCTGCGGGGCGTAGCCTGCGTACTGGGCTTCGAGATCGACGTGCAATTCTTCCTGAATGCGGCCGACGAGATCCTCCAGGCGAACACGGAGTTCCTGCAGTTTCAGTTGCCGCTCGTGCAACTGGGCTTCGACGGCTTCCAGTTCGCTTCGCAGGCGGCGTGCGTCGATGGCCAGTTGCTCGACCTCGCTGCGCAGGTTGTCGCGGTTTGTTCGAAGTTCGGCGGCCTCGCGCGAGAGCGCCGCGTGTTGCGTGCGGTGTTCGTCCAGCGCCTGTTTCGCAGCGGCCATTTGACCCTGCGATTGTTCAATCCGCTCCTGCGCCTCCACCACGTCACGCGCGGCCTGGTCGCGCTCGGTCAGCAACTGCACGCGCGCCGATTGCAGCTCCCGCGCGCTTTCATTCGCCGCAGCGCGTTGCTGGGTCAGTTCGCCGCTTCGCACCTTGGCCGACGTGATCGCTTCGCCGATCTGCTGCCTTCGCGTCTGCAACTCCGCCAGGGCCGCGGTCAATTGCTCGACCATCCGCTCGCTTTCGCTGCTGCGCGTTTCAAGCTGCGTCAGCGATTGGCGGCTGGCCTCCTGCCGTGTTCGCATCTCGCCGAGTTGATCGACCAGCACCGCCACTTCGCGCGCGATCAGCGGCCGCTCGTCCGACAATTGCCGCACCGTCTCGTCCACCGTCGCGAGGTTCGCGGCAGACTCAACGCGCTGCGTGTTGGCCTCGTAAATGGCTGTGCGCAGGCTTTGTTGCACCTGTTCGAGATGGCTGACTTCGCTCTCGCTGGTACGCAACTGCTCCGAGAGCGACGCGATGCGCTCCTCGACGCTCGCCAGTTCCTTGGCCAGCTCGCGCAATTCGCTGCGGCGGCTGATGAGGCCCGACCCCGCGCCGAGCGGGCCGATCCCCACGCGGCCGTCCGGCTCCCAGACGATGCCCTCGACCGTGACGAAACGCGCGCCGGCCGGGTCCATTGCTGCGAGTCGCCGCGCCGCGTCGATGCTCTCCACGACATACGTTCGGCCCAGCAGGTATCGCGCCAGTTGGGCGCAGTCTTCCGGGAAGCGCACCCAATCAATCAGCCTCGCGACGAAGCCCTCCTGGTTTGACAGGTCGGGTCCGTTCACCAGCGGCGGCACGCAGTCCAGGGAGAACGCCCGCACCGGCCCGGACAGGTCGGCCAGCGTGTCGCGGTCGGCCAGCAACGATTCACGCTGCGCGACGACCAGGTATTTTTCGTAGTTGCCGAGGACCGCCTCGACCAGCCCGGCGTGGGCCACGTCGGCCTCGAACAATTCGCCGACCGCGCCGCGAACGTAGTTGAACGTGCGGCCCGATTCATCGCCGTCGCGCCGTTCGAGAATCTCCCGCGCGCCGGCGAGCAGACCCTCGTGTTTGCGATCCTGCTCGGCGAGTAACTGCCGCCGGCTCTCCAGGCCGCTGCGGTATTCTTTCGCCGCCGCGAGCTGGTCGATCAGTTGCACGCGGTGGCTCGCCGCGACGTCGGCCTTTTCCTTCGTCTCGTTCAGCTTGGTCGACTGGTCAGCGATCAAAACGTCGATCTCGCCGAGCCGCGCGCGATGCGATTGCTGGCGTCCCATCGCCTCGGCCAGCTCGGTGGCAATCGCCGCGTCGCGCTCGTCAAGCTGCGACTTCTGCCGGGCGAGCGAACCGTGCTGCAGGTCCAGCCCCTGAATCTCGTTGTGCAACTGGCTCGTGCGGCGCAGCAGGTCGATGATGCCGGCCTTCTCGTCCTCCAGCCGTGTGCTCGTTTCGTTGGTCTCGTGGGCGCAGGTGCGGTCCTTATCGGCGAGGCGCGACAGTTCTCCGTGAACGGCCGCCAGTTCCGCCTCGATTCGCTTGATGATTGCGTCTTGCTCGGCGAGCCGGCCATCCAGTGACGCCACCTGTCCGTCGAATCCGCCAAGTCGTTCCTGCGATCGCGCGAGCAGCTCCTTCTGGTCGGCGATGCGCCGCTCGGCCGCCGCGATGCGCTCTTCCTGCGCGGTGATCTGCGACGTGGCGGTCAGCAGGCGGTTTTCGGTGAGCGAAATGGCCCGTTCGAGATCGACGATGCCGACGTTGGCCTCGCTGCTGCGCGCCTCGTTGTTCGATAAGTCGGTCCGCAACTGCGTTGCGCGGTCGGAAAGCTCGGTCGATTCACGTTCGGCCGCGTCGCGCCCCTCGCGTAGGCGGTGATACTCCGCCAGCGCGTAGCGACTGCGCAGTTCGCGCAGCTCCTGAACATAGGCCTGATAGTTTCGCGCTTTGCCCGCGGCCAGCTTCACGCTGCGCAGACGCTTTTCAACTTCTTCGACGATGTCCTGCACGCGAAGCAGGTTCTGATTGACGCGCTCCAGCCGGCGCTGCGCCTCTTTCTTGCGCACCTTGTACTTGCTGATGCCCGCGGCCTCTTCGAAGATCAGCCGCCGCTCGGTCGGATTGGCCTGAAGCAGCACATCGACGCGGCCCTGCTCGATCACGCTGTACGCATCGACGCCGATGCCCGTGTCGAGAAACAGTTCGCGGATGTCCTTCAACCGGCACACCTGCTTGTTCAACAGGTACTCGCTCTCGCCGCTGCGATACAGCCGGCGCGAGACCGTCACCTCGGTCTGGTCGGTCGGGAGGCGGCCGTCGGAATTATCAAACGTGAGATCGACCTGGGCCATGCCGAGGCTCTTGCGCGTGCCCGAGCCGTTGAAGATGACGTCCATCATCTGCTTGCCGCGCAGGCTCTTGGCGGATTGCTCGCCGAGGACCCACTTGATGGCGTCGACGACGTTTGACTTGCCGCAGCCGTTCGGGCCGACGATGCCGGTGATGCCGCCGCCGAAATCGAATTCGGTCTTGTCCGCGAAGCTCTTGAAGCCCGTCGCCGTGAGTCGCTTGAGAATCATGAAAAAAGCCTAGCCTCCATGCTGCCTTGGCCGGTTCGTGCTGCGTGGCGTATCGGCGATTCGAATCGCGCGCCGACGCGCTGTCGGGCCTCCTGCCCACCCGCCCCAGTTACCATGTCAGACCCCGGCCGCGATGATCGCCGAGTGAAACGGGCATTCTACCAGACGTCCGAACCCATTGCCAATGCATTACTTCCGATCCGTGGAAGGCCGTCCCGCTGTCATGGCTTCGGTCGCCTCGCCTGTTTTCATCATTCGAAGTCACCATTACAATGTCCCGTTTTCCGAGGAACGCCTGAGGAACGCCTAATGAGACCATCGCAAACCGACATCCATCCCGGTGAAATCGGCCCGCACACGACCATGTCGGGCAGGCCCTTGCAGACCGTTTACGGGCCGCAGGATACCGCCGAGGTGGATTACGAAACGCACCTGGGCGACCCGGGGCAGTTCCCGTTCACGCGAGGCGTCCACCCTGACATGTACCGGGGGAAGCTGTGGACCATGCGGCAGTTTGCCGGGTTCGGCAGCGCACGCCAGACCAACGAGCGATTCAAATTCCTCCTCTCGCGCGGGCAGACCGGTCTGTCAACCGCGTTTGACCTGCCGACGCTCATGGGCCGCGACGCGGATGATCAACTCTCACTCGGAGAGGTCGGTCGTTGCGGCGTTGCGATCTCGTCGCTGGCAGACTACGAAGTGCTGTTCGGCGGCATCGACCTCGGCGGCGTCAGCGTCTCCATGACCATCAACGCGCCGGCAGCCATTCTCATCGCCTTTTACGTCGCCACGGCCGACAAGCAGGGCGTGCCCCGCAAGAATCTCCGCGGCACCTGCCAGAACGATATTCTCAAGGAGTTCCACGCGCAGAATGAGTTCGTCTTCCCGCCGTCCGAGAGCGTGCGACTGGTGGTGGACACGATCGAGTTCTGCCAGAAGGAGCTGCCCCAATACAACGCCGTGAGCGTCAGCGGCTATCACATCCGCGAGGCCGGGTCGACGGCCGGTCAGGAGCTGGCGTTTACCCTCGGCGACGGTCTGGCCTATGCCCAGGCGTGCGTCGATCGGGGCATGGACATCGACGCATTCGCGCCGCGGTTGAGCTTCTTCTTCAACAGTCACAATGACTTCTTCGAGGAGATCGCCAAGTTCCGCGCGGCCCGCCGGCTGTGGGCGTGGTACATGAAGGAGCGATTCGGCGCGAAGAACGAGCGGTCGATGTGGTTGCGCTTCCACGCGCAGACGGCCGGTTGCAGCCTGTATTCCAAGCAGCCGCACGTGAATCTGATGCGGGTGGCGTATCAGGCGATGGCGGCAGTGCTGGGCGGCTGCCAGAGTCTGCACACGAATAGCATGGACGAGACGGTGTGCCTCCCGACCGAGCACGCGGTGACGCTGGCGCTGCGCACGCAGCAGGTGCTGGCGTGTGAGACGGGCGTGACGAGCGTGGTCGATCCGCTGGGCGGGAGCTACTTCGTCGAGGCGCTGACGAATCAGTTGGAGGCGGAGGCCCGCGAGTACATCGAGCACATCGACGAGATGGGCGGCATGATCGCGGCGATTGAGAATGGATACGTTCGGCGCGAAATCGCCGACGCGGCCTATCGCTACAGCGCGGCGGTCGAGCGCGGCGACAAGAAGCTGGTCGGCGTGACGGACTACACGGACGATGACGGCCCGCGGATTGACATGCTGAAGATTCCCGACGCGGTCGAGCACGAGGTCATCGCCGACTTGAAGAAGATGAAGGCAGGTCGGGATGGCGCGGCGGTGAAGGTGGCTTTGAAGCGTATCACCGACGACGCGCGGGCCGGCGTGAACGTGATGGAAGCGTTGATTGCGGGGGCGAAAGCGTACGCGACCGTCGGCGAGATGATGCAGGCGCTGGAGGCATCGCTGGGACGGTTCGACACGGGGCAGGTGTTCTAGGAAGGGCTTGGGGATTGGGTCGTGGGGCTTGAGGATGCCGCATGATCCGAGCCGCGAACGTGAGGGAACGGTCAGTGCGATGGATTTGTGGAGGTCGGTTCAGCAAATACGACGAATCGCGACGTCTACGAGTCGACACTTCTTGCCCCAAGATCACCTTTTGTGGCCAAGAACAAGAAGTACAGCAGTAAGCCAAATCCCAAGCGACGTAAACAACACCCAATGCAAATCCAATGGAAGTATCCGTGATGTACGCCAATCTGTTGGAACGTACACGTGAATCGGGCTATTTGCCATGATTAACAACGTGGTACCTAGTTCGATTGACAGCGCTATCATTGTCCAAGTCACGAGGGATGCTGCGACAATTCTACGAATTGGCGAAGGTGGTAGTGGTTGAACTCGAACAAATGCGATCGCAAGAGCATTGTAGATAATCCAGATTCGAAGGTTCCCGTCTGTTCGCCGCCATGCCGCACTTTCCGCACTCAGACTTTCCAGACTATTGTTGTTTGCAAGGCCAAAGTTACTTCGTGCTTCACTGCGTACAGCGCAACTGAATCCAAGTAGCAACAAGTGCACCAAAAGCAATACTGTAATTACTCTGGCACGCCAGCTGACATCAGGCTGTGCACACGTCAAACTTCCCATTTCCTTTGCCATAGGACAGTTCACATCCAAGAGTGGCATAAGTGCAGACATAGGTCGGATCAGCAGACCCGACGAATATCACTTGGTAAACTTCGTGAGTGTCCGGTCAGATGGCCCAGCTTGATCTGAGTCTCTTATCCCCCCGCCAGTTTCCGCAGTTTTTCGATCGCTTCAAACAGTCGCGATTTGATGACGGATTCCGGCTCGTCCATCACGTCGGCGATTTCTTTGCGTGACAGGCCTTCGGTGTAGCGCAGCCGGAGCAGTTCGTTCTCGTCAATGGAGAGCTGCGCCAGCAGATCGGCGAGCTGGTGCTGGGCCTCGGCGCGCACGAGCCGGGTCAGGTTTCCACTCTCATCCATCGGGATGGATTCGGTCGGAAGGGGGTTGCGATCGGCATGGTGGCGCTTGCGCTCGCGCAGGACGGCGATGCAATGGTTGCGCGCGACCTTGTACAGCCACGGGCGGAAGTTGTCGGGCAGGGCGTCGGATCGCAGCACACGCCAGAAGATTTCCTGCACGGCATCCTCGGACTCCATCGGGTCGTGCAGATAGCCGAGACAGAAGCGCAGCATTGCCGAGCGGTAGAGTTCGTCGAGGAGCCGACCCGCGTCGGGATCGCCGCTTCGCAATCGCGTGAGAACGCTGTGCGACATGTCCGGTGGGTTTGACGCGGAAGCGCCGCGATTGGGCGTGGGCGCATCAGACAGCGGCGGCGTGGAGTTGCTCATGAAGTCGCTCTTACGGGTCAGGGCTGCGTTCCAGCGGGCGGGCGGTTCGCATCAGTAGAGAGCGCGCCGGTCGGGTCTCGATCCGTGGCGGGCGCGGGGCCGGCGGTCCGCTGACGGACGAGTCGGTATTCGGCGGCCTTGTCCGGCATGCCCCAGCCGTCGTAAACGTCGATGAGCGCCTGAATCACCTCGCGCGTCCGCGTGTCGCGCGGGCCAAACGTCTCAACGACGGCGGGATAGGCGGATTCAAGATACCCCGCGGCCTCGGGATAGAAACCCAGCCGGGTTAGGCATTGCCCCAGGGCCGCACGAGCGTTGGCGATGTCCTTCTTCTGATCCTTGTGGTTCTTAATCAGCAGCCGCAGCGCATCGCGCAGGATGGGTTGCGCCTCGCCGGGGCTGCCGCGATCCATGAGCACGCGACCGAGCATGACCTTCGCATAAAGTGCTTCGCGCGATTCGGCGCCCGCGTCTCCCTGTGCATCGATCACCTTGCGACAGATCGACTCGGCTTCTTCGAACGCACCAACGCCCCGAATGACATCGGCCGCGTTGATTCGGCTGATGGCGGCCTGCGGGTCCGAGCGCTCAAGCTGGCGGCGGCGTTCCTGAATTTCCCACGGCGTCAGCGGCTGGGTAAAGGACAGAGTCTGCGCCGCGGCACGATCGTACAAGAGACGAATCCATGCGGCCGAGCCGGCGGCGAGCAGCAGGATCGTGATGACGAGAACCGTCGTGAGCTTGTTCCGCGCGACGAGCTTTCGCGCGCGATAGGTCAGACTCGGGCGGCGCGCCATGATCGGCTTGCCGCCGAGGAACAGCCCGATGTCGTGTGCGAGATCGGCGACGGAGTCGTAGCGCTGGATCGGCTCCTTCTCCAGCGCCTTGAGTGTGATGATGTCGAGTTCAGGCGGGAGCCTGCGATTGTGATGGCTCGGGCGCACCGGCGACTGCTCGCAGATCGTGCGGATCGCGACGTGGGGCGACTCGAGCTTCAGCGAATAGGGGAGCCGATCGGTAAGCAGCTCATAGAGGATGACGCCGAGCGAGTAGAGATCGCTTCGCGCGTCGATGTCGGTGGAGTCGCCGCGCGCCTGCTCGGGGCTGATGTACGGCAACGTCCCCATGATGCCGCCGCCGTCCATGAGCGTGGTGACAACGTGGCGATCAGCCTCGGTCGCGGCCGCGCGGGCCAGGCCGAAATCCACGAGCTTGGGCTGGTCGCCCTCTTCGACGAGGATGTTGGACGGCTTCAAATCGCGGTGAATGACGCCGCGCTGGTGAGCGTATTCGAGCGCCTCGCAGACTTTCCGAAACAATTCCAGCCGCCGCTCGAGCGAGAGATCGTGGTTTCGAGCATAGTCGATGAGCGGGACGCCCTGGACCAGCTCCATCGCGAAGAATTGTCGGCCATCCTCGGTGCGGCCGGCCTCATAGACCGCGGCGATGCCGGGATGGCGAAGGCGCGCGAGCGTCTGGGCCTCGCGGTGGAGCCGGCGGCCGTCTTCTTCGGTGGGGAACGCGTCGCCGCGCACGATTTTGAGCGCGACGAGCCGGCGGGGCGATTCCTGCTGGGCCTCAAAGACCCACCCCTGTCCGCCGCGGCCGATCATGCGATGGATGGTGTAGTCGCGAATGCGGCTGGGCCAGTGCATCGGCGCGTCGGCCGGAGCGCGGGACACATCGCGAATCAGCGAGAGCATGTTTCGTGATTTGGCGCGACATTCGTCGCAGATGGCGAGGTGGGACTCCAGCTCGTCCGCGTTGCGGTCGATCCAACTGAACAATTGCTGATCGGAAACCGGACAGGTCATGGCACGCCACCGGCCGGGTCGCCCGGCGCGAAAGAACGGCGTCAACGCAGTCGCCGCAGTCTATTTTATCGCGCGAGGAAGCCGGAAACAAACGCCGATTCGGCGTGCTTTACTCGTATTGAAGGGGGGCGCGCCGCGGGCTGCGTCCGAATCGCATGCCCTCGCCGGTGATTTGCCGCTCGCGCGGCATGGCGATTTCCTCTGAAACCGTGGGCGGGCGCAAATCGCCGAAGCACTGATCCACGGTGGTGCGCAGATGATTCGCGGCGGCGTCGAGGTCGTCGGTGATGATGAACAAGTCGAGGTCCGCCGGCGAAATCGCCTGATATCGCTTGAGCAGCGTGTCTCGCATGAACTGGTGCAGGGGATTCCAGAACTCCGACCCGACCAGGACCACGGGAAACCGCGGCGATTTCTCCGTCTGGATCAGCGTCATCGCCTCGAAGAACTCGTCCAGCGTACCGAAGCCGCCGGGAAAGCATACGAGGCCCATCGCATACTTCACGAACATGACCTTCCGCGCGAAGAAGTGATTGAATTCGAGGCTGATTGTCTGATAGGGGTTGGCGTCCTGCTCGTGCGGCAGCGTGATGTTCAGCCCGATGCTGACGCCGCCGGCCTGGATCGCGCCTTTGTTCGCCGCTTCCATGATGCCCGGTCCGCCGCCGGTGATGACCGCGAAGCCACGCTCGACGAGCATGCGCCCCAGGCGCTCCGCGGACTGGTATTCCGCCGTCCCGGAGCCGAGCCGTGCCGAACCGAAGACACTGATCGCCTGGCCGACCTGGCTCATCGTTTCGAATCCGTCGACGAACTCCGACATGATCCGGAACACGCGCCACGTTTCATGAGACGGATCGCGGTAAACCCGATGATTGGTCGACATGGATTTCCTCGTGCGTTCAACGGCCCTCGCCGGCGAGACCGGGCAGTCGGATGGCGAACCGGGCGCCTTGGCCGGGCGTGGATGTCAATGTAATGTCACCGCCGTGCTCGTGGGCGATGCGCCGGGCCATGGCCAGCCCCAGCCCGGTGCCGCCCTTCTTGGTCGAGTAGTAGGCGCGAAACACATCGGCCTGCTCGGCCGGGTCGATGCCCGGGCCGGTGTCGGCGACGTCGATTCGGACTTGCCCGGTGTCGTCACGCGCCGTGGCGAGGGTGATGCGGCCGCCTTCCGGCATGGCTTGCTGCGCGTTGATGAGCAGATTCAACAGCGCCTGCTTGAGCACGTGCGAGTCCGCACGACAGGGCAGGGCGTGCGCCGCGAGTTGCAGATCGAGCGCGATTCCGTGTGCCTGGGCCTGCGGCGCGTAAAAGTCGGCCATCTCGGTGACGAGCGTGTTCAAATCGACATCGGCCAGTCGAAGCTCACGCTTTCCGACGAATTGCAGAAAGTCCGCGAGGATCCGTTCGAGCCGGCGTGTCTCCTGCACAAGGCTGGCGATGCGCCGGCGGCTGCGCCGGGCGACGTCCTGCGCCTCGCGCGGGTCGGGGAGGTCACTCGTTTCCAGTTTGGCCCAGTCTTCATCGAGCAACTGAAGATTCACCTTCAGCGTCGAAAGCGGATTGCGAATCTCGTGCGCCAGTCCGCCGGTGAGCGCGGACAACTCCACGAGTTGGCGGGCCAGCGGGTGGGCCTCGTCAGGTTGAGCAGGTTGCGATCGGTCGGTCGTCATGGGCGCTCGCCGAGGAGACCGCAGCGTGCGGTTCAGAATCGCAGGCCGAGATTGGCCGCGATGATGCTCCGCTGAATGTCGTTCGTGCCGCTGTAGATGATGCCGCCCAGCGAATCGCGCAGGTAGCTCTCCACGCCGCCTTCGTTCACGAACCCGTTTCCGCCGTGAATGCGGATCAAGTCAATGCTGTTCTGCATGAACGACTCGCTGACGAACAACTTGGCGATGGCTGCTTCCACCGGCGCCCGCTTGCCCTTGCTTTTGAGCGCTGTGACGTGATAGAGCAGCAGCCGACTCGCCTCCAATCGCACTTTCATGTCCGCGATGCGATGGCTGATCGCCTGATGCTGGCCGATCTTCTTGCCGGCCACCTCGCGCTCGTTCGCGTACGCGACGGCCAACTCAATCTCGCGCGCCATGCTACCCAGCGTCGCGCCGAAGATGCACGCCCGCTCGCGCTCAATCGACCCCTGAAACAGCGTGCTGCCCGCGCCCTCCTTGCCCAGCAGGTTGTACGCCGGCACGCGTACGTTTTCGTACGTCACTTCCGAAAGGCCCGAGCCGGCCAGACCAATCGCCGGCAGCGGCCGCACGGTCATCCCCTGCGTGCCCGGTTCGAGCAGGAAGCAGCTCAAGCGATAACGCGTCGGATCGTCCATCCGCGCGTACACCACGTGCAGGTCCGCCCCCGCGCCGCACGTCGTGTAGCGTTTCTTCCCGTTGATGATGTAGTAATCGCCTTGACGCACGGCCAGCGTCGTCAGCCCGCCCAGATCGCTGCCGGCCTGCGGCTCGGTCACGCTGTGCGCGCCGACCCATTCGCCCGTCGTGAGCTTTCGCAGGTATTTCTTCTTCTGCTCGTCGGTCCCGGCGACGTTCAGCGGCTCGACCACACCAAAGACATGCGCCCCGATCGCCGTGAGCAGGCCCATCCGGCGGCTGCCGTACCCCAGGCCCTCCATCATGGCGACAAACTCGTCGAGCAACTGCCCGCGGCCGCCGAAATCCGTCGGCACGGTGACGCCCATCGCGCCGAAGGCGGCGCACTTCTTCCAGCCGTCCTTGTCGAAGGTGGGGTTGACTTCGCCGGTGGTGAGCTGCGCCTTGGCAAACTCAACGGCTTCGGCGCGGATGGCCTTTTGCGATTCAGAGAGTGCGAATTCCATGGTGCGTGTTCCTCATCGTGCTTTCGTGTTCTGGATTCTCGCGGCAAGACCCCCGTTGCTTACCGGGGGCCTTCGCGCTTCACACGAAACGCGCCGCATCAGCGCGACGCACGTTCATCCAGCAAATCCGCGACCATGGTATCAAGAAACGCCTGCGCCAGCGAGTCGGGCACGGCGTCGCCAACGTAGGTGAGAGCGAAGTTCAGCCGCCCGCGGTGGACGTTCACCTGCAGCGTGATGCCCGGCGGGGCGAGCGCGGAATTGAGCGTGTAGAACCGCTCGACCGGCACGTCGCAGAATGACTCCATGCCACCGAACGCCGGGCCGAGAAAGCCGAAGCCCAGCGCCATGGGGGATTTCTGCATGTGCGACTTGATGTGTTTGGCCAGCATCCGGTCGTAGCGGCTCATGAACGCCATCATCTGCAGGTTGCCCAGATCGATGCCGCGGCGAAGCTGCTCGCGCATCTGTACGTTGAGCTGTTGCGCGAGATCGTCGCGCCGGGCCAGGTCGCGCACGCGGGCGCCCAGCGAGATGAACGCCATGAAGTTGCGAAACAGCGGCTGCGTTGAACCCGGCGGGCGCAGATTCAGCGGAACGTCTGTTTGAAGGAGGAACCGCCCCTTCACACGGCGCGGCGTGTGTTGCAGGCACGCACGAAAGACGCTCGCGAGAACCACCGGCGCCATGTTGTTGAACCCGCACAGGCGTTTCACGCGCGCGGCGAATCGCTCCGTCGCATCGGCATCGAGCGTGCGAACGATCATGCGAAACGGCCCGGTGACCCAGTCCGGCGCATCGGGCGGCACAAGCGTGAGCGGCCGAACCGGCAGGCGAATGTGGCTGCGAATGACTCGCGCGGCGGCTTTGCGACGCAACTTGCGATCAAACTTCGCGAGGTGCGCCTGCATTTCATCGCCGGCAGGCGGCGGGGGGGCGGGCAGGCTGGGATCGGCGAATCGCCGGGAGATTTCGTGCACGACCAGCTCCGGCGCCTTGCCGTCCATCAGTACGTGCGACCAGCGCAGCAGGAACACGTCGCGCCCGTCGGGCAGGTGCAACAGGTGAAAACCGATCGGGTTCATCCGCGGCAGGTCGAGCGGTTCGTCAAACCATCGCTCGCCGTAGCGCCACGCGGCGGCCTCGTCGGAGGCGGTGAGCGTCGCCTCGTGAAACTCGACTTTTGTATTATTCTGAAACGCCCAGCGCGGTCCCGCGGGTTGCGGCCTGCGTCGTGGCGATGATGCGGCCGGCGGGAACTTGTCCAGCCGGGCGGTCATGACGGGGTAGTGGCAGTGAAGCGCCTCCAATGCCCGCCGCAGCGTCGGGACATCGACTCGACCCGATAGCCAGAGGTGCGACTGACACTGAAAACCGGCGTGGTCAATCGAGCGCATGCCGTCGTGACCAACGAGCATGAGGCGATCTGCGGCGTTGAGCGGCTGGTGGTCGGTCGAGGGGCCGAGCGGGTCGGACAAAGCGCGCCGATCGGAGTTCGCACCCATCGCGCCGAGGTCGTGCCGCGCTGGAGCAGCGCTTGCGTGATGCAACCGCTCGCCGGCGCGATCCGCAGGGTTGACGCCTGTGGTCGTCATGGCGAAGCATTCTAATGGATGATTTGCCAATGTTGTATGGGATCGCACAGCCGCAGTGGTATCGAGTCTTGTGCCGAGAAGCGCGGCACATCCGAGCCGCGACCGTCAGGGAGCGCCGCGTACCGTCCGGGTTATCGTAGCCTCTCAACTCGCGCGCGGATCGCCTGCACGAGTTCGGCTGACAGGCGATTGGGTTTGGAAACGTAGATTCGCTGCCCGTCGAGATCGACCGCCCGCTGAAGCGCTTCAGCGGCCGCGCGGCGGTCGGCAGGGTCGCGCGTTTGCTCCGCGAGGCGCTCGAGCAGATCGCCGAGCGCCAACCATCGCAGCGGCGATGTTGGATAAGCCTCGACGCTTTTCTGCTGCATCGCCACGGCTTGACGCAGATCGGCGACGTCACCGGTCATCGCGAACCGCGCGGAGTAGGCCGCCATGCGATGGTGCCACACAGCGGCGTTGAAGGGGTCGCGACGTTTGAGCACATTAGCGAGCTTAAGCACATAATCGGTGTCGGCAGTAGATGCAATGTTTGCCGACAGCAAATCGAGGCGCTCCTCGACCGCCGTTCCATCTAGGGGGTTTAGGTCGATTGTTTTCCAAAATCCAAAGTCATGTGAGCCGCTGTTGCCCGGTGTTCGCGAAATGGATGGTGTGTGCTCACCGTAGAAGTACATCGCAGTCGTCCGCAATCCCATTATCGCGACCAGGGCGGTCGTTGCTGCTGCGACAGCAAGCGACTTTACAATTTGGCGAAAAAGTACTCGAACCTCGTGGTTGTGTCCGCGAAGATTGAATTGCCGAGGTTCTCGCGCCGCCAGCGCGATGGCAGCGACGGCGAAGAACATCGTGGCTGCGCCGGGCGTGAAGAGCGCGAGGTCGATAAAGGCGTGCGCGAGGAAGGCAACCAGCCCCGCGCCGAGGCCGGCGGCGAGCAGGGGCATGTCACTTTCATCGAAGCTCGTTGTGTCCGCGCGCTCGATCGCGCCGGCGACGAAGAAGAGCGCGAAGGGCGCGAGACCCAGCGCGAGCATGACGATCGTGAAATCCGACGGCGCGCCGGCGATGAGAATGCACCACGCGAGTGCGAACAGCGCGAGAACCACGGCGAGGTTCAGAACGACGGACTGCGTGCGTGCGGCGCGCGGATCACCCTCACCCCAACCCTCTTCCTGGGAGGGAGAGGGGACCGTGGCCAGCTTCAGCGACCCGCCGATCAGAAGGGCGAGCAGGCCGGCCGCGCCGAGCCATCCGTATTCGACGAATGACTTGATAAGCCAGTTGTGCGGGTCGTCCACTTCCTCCGGGCAGGCGACCGGCTTATAGCGCGTGAAGTGCCGCCCGAAATTGTCCGGGCCGATGCCCCACACACCCACGTCGTCCACCATCGCCTTCGCGCCCTCCCAGTACATCGCGCGGTAGCGCATCGAAAGGCCCAGCAAACCGGGTTCCGCACGGAGCATCGCAAAGAGGCTTGATGCGCCGACCGCCGCAAGGATCCAACCGGCGATGACCATTCTTCGCGCGAATGTGCGCGAAAGCGGTTTCGTGATGCGCGGTGAAATCAGGTCCGGTCGGATCGATCTCACCATGCCCGGCAAGAAAAACAAGGCGGATGCAATACAGGCGGCCCCGGCGCCTTTGGACTGCGAGCCGATCAGGACGCCCGCGCACGAGAAGGCGAGCAGCGTCGGCGCGACCATCGCGCCGCGTCGGCCGCTTCGCCAGCGAGTGAAAGCGATGCCGCCGCAGCAAAGCGTCAGCATCGCCATGCAACTGCCGAGAATGTTCGGATGGGCGAAGTAGCCGGTCATCGCCCCGGACCGCAGGCGGGCCTCGTAATCGTGAATCAGCCCCTCGCGGCGCTGTTCGGAGGCATCATCCGAGAGTGCGGTCGCTCGCTGTGTTGCCGGGAGTGCACCCGGTGATCGCGCGTCGTTCGCCGGCGTCGCTGTTCCGAGCAGCTCTGCGCGATGCTCCTCGTAATACTTGATCGTCGCCGGCCATTCGACCCATTTCTGGTAGCACGCCTTGGCGACGAGCATTCCCGCGGTCGCCATGACGACGGCCAGCCCCAGCCGGAGGTGCCAGCGCGACGTCAGCAACTGCCGAAGCGTGATCGCATACAGCACGATGGTGAGAAAATCGGCCGCGCCGATCAATGCCAAATGCTTCTGTCCTGCGCGAGCAAATGCGATGATCGACGCGACGAGCAGCATCAGCCCGCCCGCCTCCAATCCGGTCGTGCGCAGTCGCCGGCCACGCCACGCGCCCGAGGCGAACACCCAGCCGGCGCACGCGACGATGATTGCCGCGATCGCAAACGTCGTCGTCGGCGATGGGCCGAACGAAGCGAGGCCGCGCAGCAGCCGCGGCGTTTCAAAGGTATGCGTTTCACCGGCGACGGCGCGCAGCGGGATGAGCGTGAGAAGGACGAGCAGCACAGCGTGGTCGATGAATCGCGCGATCGGTCCGGCCATCGGTCTAATCCGATCCGTCGCCGCCGGCGCTCTCCAGCAGGGCGACCAGCGCGACCACGAGCAGCGTTTGCAACAGGATGCCCCACGCCAGCGGCCAGCTCGCCCGCGGCAGCATCAGCGCGGGGAGCGACGTAACCAGCGTGGCCAGCCAGATGACCGCAACGGCTTGGCGCACCGGCATGCCGCGGCGCACGAGGCGGTGCGAGAAATGCCGCCGATCACCAGCCCAGATCGGGCTGCCGCTGCGCCAGCGAATCCAGATCACGCTGGCAGTGTCATAAAGCGGCACCGCCATGACCACCAGCGGCGCGAGTACGCCGACCGGGGCCTGGCCCTGCGCCGGGTCGGCGAACGTCGTGAGGATTGTCAGCACGCCGATGAGGAGGCCGATCACCATGCTGCCGGCGTCGCCCATGAAAACGCGGGCGGGATGAACGTTGAACGGCAGGAATCCCGCCAGCGCGCCGGCCAAGAGCAAGCAGCATGCGGGCACAAAAATCTGCCCCGCGCGCATGGCTGTGCTGGCAAACACACTCGCGGCAATCATCGCTACGCCCGCAGCCAGGCCGTCCATGTTGTCGAGGAAGTTGAACGAGTTCATGAGCGTCACGATCCACAGGATCGATAGCAGGACCGAGGGGACGTAACCCAGATCGGAGAGCAACCGGAGATTGAAACCGATCACGAGCGTGGCGGCGGCGGCGACTTGAGCGACCAGCTTCGTCAACGGTCGCATCGCGCGGCGATCATCCATCAACCCGACCATGCAGATGAACGCGGCTGCCCCGGCGAGTGCCAGCGCCAACGGCGTCTTGGTCAACATGCCGCCGAGGTGAATGCGGACGGACTCCGGCACCCACGCCGGCGCTGCCTCTGTTCCCAACAGATTCGCCGCAGCGATCGCGCACAACATCGGAATCACGGCCGCGAGCGTAATAGCCACACCGCCGCCCAGCGCCACCGGTCGCGCGTGACCTTTGTGCCCGCCGGGGACATCCACGAAACCCCGACGGGTGGACCACCGCAGCACCAGCGCGGTTCCCGCGGCGCTCAAGAGCGCGCCGGTCACGAACGTCGCAAAGGGAAGCGTGGATTTCAGGCTCACGAATCACACCCGGTTCGGCGATCGAGCGGGCGGCTCCCGTCGCCAGTCGCCATGCTATTGAAACCGTTCAGCCCAGTCCATATTCTCTATTGCGGGCAAGTCGATTCGCGAGGACCGGGTGAAGAAGGAACTTCGATCCAGACTGCGGGCCGTGTTGGCGGCCGTTTCGCCGGATGACATGGCCACGCGCTCCCGCGCCGCGGCACGACTGTTGCTCGCCGAGCCGGAATACCGGCGCTGCGAGACGATCATGATCTACTTGTCGCTGCCGCAGGAGGCCGACACGACGCCCATCGTGCTTCAGGCGTGGCAGGACGGCAAGCGCGTGGTCGCCCCGCAGGTCAGTTGGGAGAGTCGGCAGATGATCCCGATGGAGATTCGGGATCTGGACACCGAAGTCGCGGCGAACAATCAGCTCGGCGTGCGCGAGCCGGTCAGCGGACAGATCATTCCCGTGCAGCAGATCGACCTTGTGATCGTGCCGGGGTTGGGCTTTGATCCGTTCGGCAATCGGCTGGGCCGCGGCCGGGGATTCTACGATCGCTTCCTGGGTAAGCCGGAGTTTCGTGGCGTCTCCTGCGGCTTCGCACTCGAGGAGCAGGTCGTCGATTCGATCCCCGCCGGTCCGCTGGATCAACGTGTTCATATGCTGATTACCGATGCCAGAGTTCGGCGGTTCGATCCGTGAACGCGGAGCGTGACCATCCGGGGTGACGAATTTCATTTGGCGTGGCTCAAGACTGGGGAGGTAACGAGAATGGGCTTCTTCTGGGACCTGTTGCAGCAGAGTCAGATCAGCAATCAGCGCGAGCAAGCGGAGAGTCTCGAATCGCGCGTGCGCTGGCTGGAGAACGAGTTGAACCGCACGCAGATGCTGCTGCGAGAATTGATCCTACGGTTGGAGAACCGGATCGGCGAGGATCTGGACCGCGACGGCCGAATCGGCTAGCGTGGCCCGCGTAACAGGGAACACCGGCGCCGCCCGCGGCGGTGTTCTTTTTTGCGCGGCGCGGCGGGCGATCAGCGGATCGGAACTCGGAATGGATCACTTTCTGGCCGACCTGTCGTTCGGGTCCATCATTGATGTTTTCCTCCACCTCGACAAGCATCTGAACAACCTGTGCCTTGAATACGGCAACAGGGTGTACGGCATTTTGTTCGGCGTGATCTTCGCCGAGACGGGCCTGGTCGTGACGCCCTTTCTGCCCGGCGACTCGCTGCTGTTTGTCGCGGGCACGCAGGCGGCGAACGGTTCGTTGAGCGTATTCTGGCTGATTGTCCTGCTCTCGATCGCCGGGATCGTCGGCGACGGCGTGAACTATCACCTCGGCAAGTACCTGGGGCCGAAGGTGTTGAAGAACCCCGACAGTCGCATTTTCAAGAAGAAGTACCTCGACAAAACTCACGCGTTTTACGAGAAGTACGGCGGCAAGACGATCATCTTTGCGCGATTCGTGCCGATTGTCCGCACCTTCGCGCCGTTCGTGGCCGGCGTGGGCACGATGAGTTACCGGCGTTTTCTCGCGTACAACGTGATCGGCGGCCTTGCCTGGGTCGGCATCTGCGTGCTGGCGGGTTATTTCTTCGGGAACATCCCGGTCATCAAGAAAAACTTCGAGCTGGTGATCATTGCGATCATTGTGATCTCGGTGCTGCCCATGGTTGTTGAATTTCTCCGGGCCCGGCAGAAGGCCAAGCCATCGGCGTCATAAGAGTGTGCCGGCGAGAATCAAGCGAGCCGTTGTGAAGTAAATGAGCAGCCCGGTGACGTCCACCAGCGTCGCGACAAACGGCGTGGAAGAAACGGCCGGGTCCAGCCCCACGCGCTTGAGCAGCAGCGGAAGCATCGAGCCGGCGAGCGTTCCGAACAGCACCACGCCGACCAGCGCCGTTCCGACGGCAAAACCAAGCAGCATATTCTGCTCCAGCGGATTCCCATCCGCCCCCCGGTAGAGCGCGAACGCAAATGCGGTGACAAACGCTGCGATTCCCAACAGCGAACCGAACACCAGCCCGGAAAGCAGTTCGCGCCGCATCACGCGCCACCAGTCCGCGAGCGTCAACTCTCCGACCGCCAGCGCGCGAATGACCAGCGACGCCGCCTGCGAGCCGCTGTTGCCCCCGCTGCTCATGATGATCGGAATGAACATCGCCAGAATGACGACGGCCTGAAGCGTCGCTTCAAACTTGTGCATCGCGCCGATGGTGAACAGCTCACCGACAAACAGCAGCAACAGCCACGGGGCGCGCTTCCGCACCATCGTCATGGCCGACGCGTCGAGATACGGCTCTTCCAGCACGCCGACAGCCGCCATCTTTTGCACGTCTTCGGTTTCTTCCTGCTCGGCGACGTCCAGCACGTCGTCCACCGTGACGATCCCGACGAGGATGTTCGAACTGTCCACGACGGGCAGCACGCTGCGGTCGTACTTCTTGAACGTGCGGACGGCTTCTTCCTGGTCGTCCTGCGCGTGCAGGTGCGGGAAATGGCCGTCCATGATGTCCTTCACGAGATCGTTCGGATCGGCGAGGACAAGCTGGCGCAGGGCGATGTCGTCGATCAGGCGACCGCGTTCGTCGGTGACGAAGACGACGTTGAGCGTTTCTTTGTCTTTTCCAACCTGGCGCAGGTGCGAGAAGACGTGCGAGATCGTCCAGTCTTCGCGCACGGCGACGTAGTCGGGCGTCATTCGCCGGCCGATGGATTCTTCGGGATAGCCGAGAAGCTTGGACGCGATGCGCCGCTCGTCGGGTGAGAGCAGGTTGATGAGCCGCTGGGCTGCCTCGCCGGGCATCTCTTCAAGAAGGGCGGTGCGGTCGTCCGGGTCCATTTCGTTCAGGACGGCGGCGACGTCCTCCTGACCCATGGCGCGGAGCGCGCTCTCCTGCACGTCGACCGGCAGGTACTCGAAGACGTCCGTCGCCTGGGCGCGCGGGAGAATGCGGAAAAGCACGGCGACCTGTTCGGACGGCAGATCGGCGAAGAGATCGGCGATGTCGGCCGCGGGCAGATCGGCGAGGGCCTCGCGCAGTCCGGCGAAGTGCCGGGCGGCGAGCATCTCCTCGATTTCCGGTCGCAGCAGTTCGCCGAGCATGACGACACCTGTCCATGATTCGCGGCGTGCCGAACACGAGCGACGCCGACGCGGTTGAACCGGGGATTGTAACGTCGGAATCGCACGCGCGGGCAAGTATCAAAGGCCAATGCAATCTACACAGTTGGGCGGTACACTGGTTCGGGTCAGGACGACGCGACAACTCGGTGAGGCAAGCGAGGTCCGGGGCATGGCGGCGACGTCAGCGAACAAGAAGAGGCGTCCGATGTGGCAATGGATACTCGTTGGCGCGGGCGGGCTGGCAGGGCTGGTGCTTCTGATCGCGGGGGTCGGGTTGTTGCTGCCGCAGGGGCACGTCGCGGCTCGACGAATCGCATTGAGACAGAAGCCCGACGCCGTTTGGGACGTGATCGCGGATTTCGAGCAGTCCGCGAGCTGGCGGAAGGACCTCAAATCCGTCACGCGGCAGCCGAACCGCGACGACCGGCCCGTCTGGACGGAGGACGGTAGCAATGGGCCGATGACATTGGAACGGGTGGAAACCGCGCGACCCACGAGACTGGTGACGCGCATCGCCGACGAGAGCCTGCCGTTCGGTGGGAGATGGATTTTCGACATCGAAGAGACGGCGGACGGGTGCCGCGTGACGATCACGGAAGAAGGCGAGATTTACAATCCAATCTTCCGATGCCTGGCGCGATTCGTATTCGGCTACACGTCGACGCTGGAATCATATTTGAAGTCGCTCGGAGGCAAGTTCGGGGAGGACGTATCGCCCGCCGCGCCGTGATTCTTGCCGTCACCATTCCTCTTTACTTCACTCTCGCCACCGCCGCCTTCAATCCCTCCCAGTGCTTCTCATAGTGCCCCGCGCCGGTGAATCCGATCCACTCGCGCACCGGCGAATCAATGAGCAGGGCGTCGGGCACGGTCTTCACCGCCGCGAGAAACCGCTCCTCGGCCGCGCGCATCTGCGGCAGCAACATCACGAACGACATGCGTCGATTCCTGCGATACACCTCGTCGTTCACCTTTTCGAGGTCGTAGTCGGGCATGGGTTTGCCGGCCGCCAGCGCGGGAATCTGCGCCGCGCCTTCGGCCGTCCAATGCGCCAGATGCCCCGCGAGGTCGCGCACGTTCCACTTCGGGCCGACCATCTCGCGCTCGGCCGACGCATCGTCGAACCGGCCGAACGCTTCGCGGAATTGCTGGAATCGCTTGTCGATGTTCTGCAACAGGGCGGCTTTGAGGTCCATGGTGTTCACAGTCCATAAACAGGGGAGAACTTTTCACGCACGTACGCAAGAAACGGCTCGATCGACGGCGGCTTGCCGGTGACACGCTGCACGAGGTCGGCCGCGCGATAGCGCTGGCCGTGCCGATGAATGTTCTCGCGCAGCCAGTCGAGCAGCGGGCGCAGCCGGCCCGCGCGGATGTTGCCGTCCAGGTCGGGGATGGCCTTCTTCGCGGCGTCGAAAAGCTGCGCGGCGTAGAGATTGCCCAGCGCATAGGTCGGGAAGTATCCGAATGCGCCCATGGACCAGTGGATGTCCTGCAAGCAGCCCTGCGCATCGTCAGGCGGCGTGATGCCGAGGAACTCCTTCATGCGTGCGTTCCACGCTTCCGGGACGTCTTTCACCGCGAGCTTCCCGCTGACCAGCCCCCGCTCCATCTCGAACCGAACGATGATGTGCAGGTTGTACGTCACCTCGTCGGCTTCGACGCGGATAAACGACGGCTGCACGACGTTGATCGCCGCGTGAAACTGATCCAGGCTGACGTCGCGCAGCGAATCGGCGAACGCGGCCTGTGCTTCGGGGTAGAATTTCTCCCAGAATGCCCGGCTGCGGCCGACGAAGTTCTCCCACATCCGCGATTGCGACTCGTGAATGCCGAGACTGACGGGTTGGCCCAGCGGCGTGAAGGCGTGTTCCACGGGCAAGCCTTGTTCGTAAAGCCCGTGGCCCGATTCGTGCAACACGCCGAAGACGCTGGGCGAGAAAAAGTCCTCGTAGTACCGCGTCGTCAATCGGATATCGCCGGGAAAGCTTCCCGAGCAGAATGGGTGCTTGGAGACATCCAGCCGACCGGCCGCGAAGTCAAACCCGACCACCTCGGCCATCCGGCGGGCGAATCTCTCCTGGGCCGCGCGGTCGAATCGGCGGTGCAGCACAGCCGGGTCCGGCCGCTTTGGCGCGTTTTGCAGACGCTTGACGAAATCGGCGAGCGGGCCGCGCAGCGCGCCGAACACATCCGCCACCTGCGCCGTGGTCATGCCCGGCTCGTATTCGTCCAGCAACGCGTCGTACGGCTCGGCGGCGTAGCCGATCGCGCCGGCGACCTGCCGCTTGAGGTCCAGCAGGGTGGAGAGGTGCGGGGCGAAGGCGTGGAAATTCTTCTCGGCGCGGGCCTTGCCCCAGGCGTCTTTCGCGAGCGTCGAAGCGTGCGCGATTTTGCGAACCAGCTCGGCGGGAATCTTCACCGCGCGATCGTAGCCGCGGCGAATCTCCCGCAGGTTCGCGGCCTGCGATTCGTCCGCCGCTTTGCCTTCCAATTGGCCGAGCCAATCGCCGACGCGCGGATCGGTCCGCCGCGCGTGCGCCAGCGCGGCCATCAGCGAAAGCTGCTCGGCTCGCGCAGCCAGGCCCTTCTCGGGCATGACGGTCTCGCTGTCCCAGTCGAGCAGCCCCTCGATGGAGGACAGGATGTTGGCTTCTTTTACCACGGCGATCAATTCGGAATAGGACATGGGCGGGATTCCCGATGCACGGCGAGGTTGGGGTCATTCATCAAACAGCCGCAATTGTATCGTGCGGCCGGCGATTGTGGGCTTGACGATCGGCGCGGGCAAGGCGGTGAACAGGTCAGCCGAAGGATCCTGCTTGGTCGCCGCGGTCGAACGGGTCGTTCGATGCGCGGATCGCAGGCCGTACTTCACCGCGCAGACGTTGAACAATTGCCGGATCCCGTGCCAGTAATTGCCTTCGCCGCGCATGCGATTGCCAAAGCGTGAGTCGTTCAAGGCCCCGTTTCGCATTTCTCGAACGCGGTTTTCGATGCGCTCGGCGCGCAGCGGCAACGCGGCCTTGATCCGCTCCAGGAAGACCGCCGCGGCATTGCCGGGCAGATGCAGGGCCGTGTACCCCGCCGACTTCGCGCCCGCCTCCGCCGCCAGCCGCAGCAATTCGGGCATCTCCGTGTCGTTTAACCCGGGGATGATCGGCGCGCACATGACGCCGACGCGCAGTCCCGCCGCCTTCAATTGCCGGATCGCTTCCAGGCGGCGAGAAGGAGGCGGAGCGCCCGGCTCAATCAGCCGCGCCGTCGCGTCATCGGCGAACGCAAGACTGATGTAGACTCTCGCGCCGGCGACCCGATTGAGTTCCGCCAGCAAATCGATATCCCGGATGACGAGATAGCCCTTGGTGATGATCGACACCGGATTGCGATGGGCGAGGCAGACTTCGAGACAGCCGCGCGTGAGCTTGTAAACCGCCTCCTGCGGCTGGTAGCAGTCGGTCACCCCGGAGAAGCAGATCGACTCGCTCTGCCAGCTTTTTTTCTCGAACGCCTTGCGAAGCAGTTCGGCCGCGTTCACCTTCGCGACGATCTTCGTGTCGAAGTCCGTCCCCGCGCCGTAACCGAGGTACTCATGCGTCGGCCGCGCGTAGCAGTACGCGCAGGCGTGGTGGCAGCCGCGGTAGGGATTGATCGACCAGCGGAAGGGGATGTCGGGGCTGTCGTTCTCGGAGAGGATCGATTTGGCGTGTTCCTCGTAGACCTCGATCTTTGTATCGGGCGGCTCGCATTCGAGCCATTCCCGCGCCTCGGAGATAAACGGATTCTGTGGATTGGATACGCGCCGTAGAGCCATGGCGGCGAAGTATATTAGGTAAAAGTTAGGGAGTCAACCGAAAGACCTCGGGCGGTTTTCAAATGCACTCGGCGAACCGGGCCTCGCGGCGGCCGAACCAGGTCCAGCCGACGGCGAGCGTGGCAAGGCTGATCGTGGCGGCGAGGGCGAAAGGGGCGTCAAACGGCCAGCGGCCCATGAGCAGGCAATCGCGCAGGCCGCGGATGATCGGCGTCATGGGATTGAGCTGGATGACGGCGCGTTTCCAGCCGGCCGTCGCGTCGAGCTGATAGACGACGCAGGTGACGAACATCCAGAGCTGAATGACGGAGCGGAAGAGAAACGCCACGTCGCGGAAGAAGAGATTGGCCATGGCGAGCAGCAGGGCAAGGCCGACCATGAAGCAGAGCATCACGAGCAGGACAAGGGGCAGGGCCAGCATTGCGGCGGAGAAGGTGAGTTGCCACGCACCGGTCAGGTGCAGGTAGGCGGCGTACGCGCCGAGCACGGCCAGCGCGATGAGGAAATCGACGGCGGCGCTCAAAATCGCGGCGAGGGGGAAGACTTCACGCGGGAAGTAGATTTTTGTAACGAGTTGGCGGTTGACAACAAGCGAACCGGTGGCCGCGGTCAGGGCGTTGGCGAAGAAAGTCCACGGGACGAGGCCTGCGAGGGCGAAAAGGGAATAGGGCAGGCCGGCGTGGCCGGTGAGGCCGCGCGGGTCGATGGCCGAGACGGTACCAAAGACGAATGTAAAAATACCCATCATCAGGACGGGCGGAAGCACGGCCCAGGCCGCACCGAGCAGCGAGTGCTTGTAGCGCACGCGGATGTCGCGCCAGGCCAGCATGCCCATGAGTTCGCGATAGCGCCACAGGGCGCCGAGTCGGCCGGCGGACGCGGTGGGGCGGTCGGGTCGCAGGGCGGTCAGGGTCGTCACGGATGCGCCTCCGAAGCAGCGAACGCAGAATCGTTTGACATGTTCATCGTGGGCGTGTCGGCGGCGCGGCGTGCGCGGAGTTTTCGTGTAAGCGAATCGTATCCGGCGGCATATCGGGCGATCGCGGTTTGCTGTTCAAAGCATTCCTTGACGCGAACGCGGGCGGCTGGGCCTATCGCGCCGGCTTTGGAGGGGTTGGTGAGCAGGCTTGTCATTGCATCGGAAAGCGCGCCGGCATCATCGGGCAACACGAGCAGGCCGCTGCGGTCATGCTCGATCGCGTCGATGTTGCCGCCGATCTGCGTGCCAATCACGGGCAGCTCGCACGCCATTGCCTCCAGCAGTGCGTTGGACAGGCCCTCCCAGCGCGACGGCAGCACGAACAAATCCGCCGCCTGATACCACGGCAACGGCTCATCGCAATCGGTGATGAAACGGATCGCGCAACCTGACTGCGAAACCGCGGCGCGGCGCTGAAGCTCGCTGTTCAGATCATCTCGCCCAATAAATACAAAAATCGCGTTTTCCTTCACGCCCGTCGGTAGCATGGCCGCGGCGTCCAACAGCACATCCTGGCCCTTGACCGGCTTGAAGTTTCCGACGCACAGAATCACGCGGGCGCCACGGGGCAAACCCAGCCGCGCGCGGATTACCGCGCGATCCTCCGTTGGCGCGAAGTGCTGCACGTCCACACCGTTTGGCTTGGCGATGAAGCAGCCCATCGGCAGGCGCAGGCTCCGCTCGATGCTGCGCGCCGCGGATTTGCTGACCGCCCAGCGCGCGTCGCACCGCAGCGCCGCGCGACCCAGGGCCGGCTTGCGCAGCGCGGGAAGATCGTCCTCGGCCGTTTCAAACCCGTGAAAACCCAGCACAACCGCGATGTCCCCCGCGCGGTCGGCGGCCAGCAGCCCGTCCAGCAGCATCGAAAGACCGCGTAGGTGCAAAATGTCCACGCGGTGCGCAATCAGGACTTCCGTCAGCGCGTCGGCGAAGCGCGGGTCGGATTCGGGCCGCGCCATGTCAATCGATTGCACACTTGGCGGGAGCGGCGGCGCGATACCACCGTCGCGCGTCAGCACAATGTGACGGAAACGATCAGCGGGCAGGTGCCGGAGAATCGCTGCCAGTTGCCGTTCGGTCCCGCCGACAGCCCAGCGATGGATCGGATGGCAAATCGTGATTTGGGACATCAAGGAATGCCTTGAGCTTCGGGACATGTCAAATGGGCCGTGGCCCACGGGCCTTGAGCCTTGGATCGCGCGTCGTGGGCTTGTGGCATGCAGGTGTAGGGTGGGCATCGCCCACCAAACCACTCATGCCCCCTCTCTTCATCGACGAAACGGCGGGCGCGCGTTGATTCGCGCATGATTTGCGGCATGGGGTTTCGGCGGAATCGGCCGGTTCAGCCGGTGAAACGGGGCAGGCCCTGGTCAGCCGTGCTGACGAGGTGAATGAGCAGGGCGTTGGTCGCGCCGACGTCGTTGAGGTGTGTGCCGGCGATGACGATGGCGAGATCGCCCGGCCTGGCGATTCGCTTCTCGATGAGAGCGTCGTCGACGTCGCGCAGCATGGCGAGAATGCGTTCCTCGCGTTTCAGGCAGACCGGCGTCACGCCGTAGTAAAGCGCCATCCGGCGGCAGACGAAGTCATTGGGCGACAGGCCGATGATCGGGGCGGGCATGCGCGTCTTGCTAAGCAGCCGCGCCGTGTTGCCGCTCTGCGTCCACACCGCCACGAGCCGCGCATCGAGCTGCCGCGCCAGCAGGCTCGCGCCGTGCGCGACGGCCGTCGCGACGCGGCTGACGGCATCGGTGGCTTCATCCTGATCGGATCGAAGCTGCAGCGAGACATAGCCTTCCGTCTCAATGGCGATGCGCACCATCATGTTGACCGCGTCAATCGGAAACTCGCCGACGGATGTCTCCGCCGAGAGCATGATCGCGTCGGCCTTGTCGAGGATGGCGTTGGCCACGTCGCTGACTTCGGCTCGGGTGGCGGTGGGCGATTCGACCATGGATTGAAGCATCTGCGTGGCGATGATGACCGGCCGGGCGGCCAGCGCACAGAGGCGCGTGATCTGCTTCTGCAGCAGCGGCACGCGGGCGAGGTCCATCTCGACGCCAAGATCGCCGCGCGCCACGAGGACGACATCGGCCTCATCAATGATGTTGGTCAGATGGCGAATGGCCTGCACGGTTTCGATTTTCGCAACGACGCGAGGGGCGTCGGGCGTCTGCGGCAGCAGCGCGCGAAGCTCCTGCAAATCGTCCGCCGTTCGCACGAACGACATGGCGACGTAATCCACGCCGTGCTGCACGGCCCAGGCGAGGTCTTCGCGATCCTTTTGCGTCAGCGCCGACATTTGCAGCGTGCTGTCCGGCAGGTTGATGCCTTTCCGTGTGGAGATGGCTCCGCCTACTTCGCAGACGCATTGCAGACGGTCTTCCAGCACGCGGCCCACGCGCAGGCGGACGTTGCCGTCGTCAATCAGGATGCGATGGCCTTCCTGAACCTCGCGAACGATTTCAGGCCGATTGGTGCTGATGCGCGTGCGATTGCCGACGACGTGCCCGCCGACGATGTCCAGCGTATCGCCGGCGGCGATGGCGAAACTGTCATCCTCGACGGGATCGACGCGGATTTTCGGGCCGCACAAGTCGGCCATGACTGCCTTGTGGATCCCCAGCTCGCGATTGACGGCGCGGATGCGGTCAAAGACCTGGGCGTGTTGCTCGAGCGTACCGTGCGAGAAGTTCAGTCGAAAGACATCCACCCCGGCCAGGGCCAGCGCACGGAGCGATTCGGGCGACTGCGACGCCGGGCCGATGGTGGCGATGATCTTGGTGGAGATTCGCGGCGAGGGGCTATGTGAATCGGAGGAGGTCATGAAAGACGCTTTCCGGGAATCAAACTGCCGTTCGGCCGAGCCGGCACGGTCGGCGACGAGGGCGTTCGTGATTCGCGGCGAGGACGTTGCAGTTCCGCCGTGGCGGGCTCGCCGGCAGCATATAAGCTCTAACGACCTGATCGTCGTTCATTGACCACTGACCACTAACGCTCACTGACCACAGACCACTAGCTACTGGTCACTGACTAATCATGTCCGCAGGAAATACTCCATCAATTCGTGCCCCGGGTCAATGCGCAGATCGCCGCGGACGGCCGTAGCTTCGTTGAATGCGTCAAAGGCCAGCAGGCGCGGCAGATCGGCTCCGGCCATGCAGAAGGGCGGGGGCGTGTCGGTGTGGGTGCGGCGGCCGACGGGCGTGGGATGGTCCGGCGCGATAAGAATTCGCCATTTGTCAAACATGCGCAGCTTGTCGAGCACCGGGCCGACGATGTGCCGGTCGATCTGCTCCAGGGCCTTCACCTTCTCCTCGGCGCTGCCCATGTGGCCCGCCTCGTCGGGCGCTTCGATGTGCACGGCGACAAGGTCGTACTCATCCAGCGCGGCGACCGCGGCGCGGCCCTTCGCGGCGTAATCGGTGTCGATGTAACCCGTCGCCCCCGGGACATCAATGATCGGCCAGCCAAGCAGCTTGGCCAGCCCGCGGATGAGATCGACCGCCGCGATGGAGGCTCCGCGCACGCCGAATCGTTGCCGGAATCGCGGCATAATCGGAACGACGCCCTGTCCCCAAAGCCAGATCGCGTTGGCCGGCACTTCTCCGAGATCGGATCGGACGTGGTTGATATCGTGTTCCGCGACGATTTTCGTCGCGCGCTGCATGATGTCGCGGATGCGCTTGGCCGCGCCGCCGCGCGGTTGATACGAATCGACCGGTTCATTCGGAATGTCGTGCGGCGGCATGCAGGCGACGTCGATCGCACCCGGATCGCGAATCGTCATGATGTTGCGATACGACACGCCCGGATGAAAGCGCACGCCCTCGCCTGCGAAGGCGGCGTCGAGGTCCTTCATCAGCCCGGCGGCCTCCACCGACGAAATATGCCCCGCGGTAAAGTCTGTCATCTCCCCGTGCATGAGATTCACGAGATTGCAGCGGAACACGACATCGTCCTGATGGATCGGGATGTTTCGCGCGACGGCCTCGATCGGTGCGCGACCGGTGTAGTGCTTCGCCGGGTCGTAGCCGAATAGTGACATCGTTGCGACATCGCTGCCCGGCGTGAAGCCGTCGGGCACGGTCCGAACCACGCCGATGCGGCCCATGCCGACCACCGAATCCATGAACGGAATCTCGGCTGCCTCCAGCGGTGTTCGGTCGCCCAGCGCAGGGACCGGTTCATCGGCCGCGCCGTCGGGCAGGATGATTGCGTACTTTGCCATGGTCACTCGCTGCGCGCCACCACGCCCGCCACCGCCGTCACGATCTCCGCGCACTCGGCATCACATACGGTGCGAACATCGAACAATACCCGATCCCCCTGCACGCGTGCCAGCACCGGGGGCGAACCGAGCCGCAATCGCCGCGACCATGCATCGGCCGGTTGATCACCTGGCGGCGCCCAGCAAACGACGGCCGTCGGCAGCGGCCAGGCCGGCAGCGAACCACCGCCGGCGAAGCTGTCATCACGCTGCACCGTGAACGCATCGCGGCCGAGGCGCTTGCTCAATGCGTTATGCAATGCATCTTGCAGCCGCTGCGCGCGAGCTTCCACGGACTCGATCGATTCGATGAGCCGCGTGAGCGTCGGAATCTCTTTCCGCGCCCGTGCGGGATCGAGATAGAGCTCCAGCGTCGCCTCCAGCGCGGCCAGCGTCAGTTTGTCCACGCGCAGTGCGCGAGCCATCGGGCTCTTCCGAAGACGATCGATGATGCCCGACTTGCCGAGCAGAATGCCGCACTGCGGGCCGCCGAGCAATTTGTCGCCGCTGAAGGCCGCAACATCGGCTCCGGCGCGTAGGCTCGCCATCGCGGTGGGTTCATTCGCCCGCCGCCACAGGTCATCGTCCAACAGCGCGCCGCTGCCCAGATCGTCGAAGAACGTCAGTCCGCGCGCATGCGACAGCGTCGCCAGTTCCGCCGCCGTCGGGCATTCCGAGAAACCGACGACGCGGTAGTTGCTCGTGTGAACATGCATGAGCAGGGCGGTGCGCTCGCCGATAGCTGCCTCGTAATCGCGAAGGTGGGTCTTGTTTGTCGTGCCGACCTCGCGCAGGATCGCCCCGCCGGCCGACATGACCTCGGGCAGCCGGAACGACCCGCCGATTTCGATGAGCTGGCCGCGCGAAACGATGACCTCGCGCCCGTGAGCGAGTCCGTGCAGCACGAGCATCGTCGCGGCGGCGTTGTTGTTGACGACCAACGCGGCCTCGGCGCCGGACAACTCACAGAGCAATTGCTCGGCAAACAAACCGCGTCGGCCGCGCTCGCCCGAATCGAGTTCGACTTCCACGTTGCAGTAACCCGCCGCTTCGGTCAGCCGTTGCACGGCGGCGTCGCAGAGCGCGCTTCGCCCCAGCCCGGTGTGCAGGACGATGCCCGTGGCGTTGATGACGCGCATCAGCCGGGGTGTGCGCCGCGCGGCAATGCGCGCCGCGGCGTCAACGAGAATCGAAACGGTCATCGCGTCGCGAGACTGCGCCGTGGCCGCGGTGGGTCCGCCGGTCCCCCGGCTGATTTGGCCGCGGGCGGCATCGAGCGCATCGCGCAGCGCGTCGGTCAGGACTCGCCGCGACGCATGCATGAGGTCGCTGTGTTCCATCGCGGCCTTGAGAAGTGCCGTCATCGAAGGCAGTTCGCGCAGCGCGTTTTCCATGCCGCGTTGCTGTTTGCTCATGTTGCGCCCTCAACCAGCACGCGCTCGTCGCCGACGCGTCGCGTAAACCGCCTGCGATCCAAATGCTCCAGCAGCGGCTGTACAATGCGGCGCGAGAGTCCCAGGGCATCGCGAACCTGCGCCAGCGTAAACCGTCGACCGCCCGATCCGAGTTCCCGAACCGTCGCTTCCAATTGCGTCAACACCGAAGCGGCAATGTATTGCTGTGGCGCCATGAGCACGAGCCGATTGTCGCACCGCGCCAGTTCTTCCAGCGCCTTGCAGCGGGGCTTGGATGCGCCGGCCAAGGCGCGAAGCGCTGTCCACTGCGGAGGATCGAATCCCGCCGCCGTGATCTCGCTCACGATTCGCTCCAGCAACGCGGCGTCTTCCGGCGACGTTGCGCCCTGAAACCCGCGATCCGCGACGTACGGCCCGCGCGCCGCCGCGCGACCGGCCTGTTCGAGTCGGGTTGCAATGGCACGACCGATCCCCGCTCCGCTTCGCTTGTCCAGCCACGTGACAAACCGATCGCGCAGAATGCCCGGTTGCATCGGATTGGCAGCGTGATGCCTCGCCAGCATGGCCATCGCGCGGGCCTCCAGTGCCTCGATCGCGTCACGATGCGCTTCGCACGCAGGCGTGATGCGAATTAGCGTACCGCGGTCACGCAGTACCGCTGTCATCAAAGGCATGTCACCGATCTGGCTGCCGGTTGCGCAGGCGAGCCTCGCCGGCGCGACTTGCTCGAAACCCGCGTCGCGCAGGGCCTCTTCAACGCGAACCTGTGCATCGGGCGAATCGGCCCGCCCCAGTGACTCCGCTATGTCTGTCTGTGAGCGGCGCAGACGCCGCGCCACCGGCCGAATGATCGCGCCGCCGCCGAGCGTGAATTGAGCCGTCTCGTTGCGGAGGATGAACCGCTGACCGTGGGCGCAGACGACCGGTTCGGTGAATCGCAGTTGCCCTAGCGCTTCTCCGCCGGGTTCGATGATCCGCGCACCGATCACGACGAGCGTGGCCAGTGTTTCGCGCGTGCCCATGCAGACGCGAACGCGCTGATGCGATTGGAATGCCTGGTCGCCACGACGCAGTATGCGAACGCGCGCATCGACGTACCGCGAAGGCGTGAGGTAGCCCGGCGTCGCCAGCTCCATGCCGCGCTCAATTTGCTCGCGATCAATTCCGGTTAGATTCAGCGCGGCGCGCTGGCCGCCGCCGACCTGCGCCGCCGACGCCCCGTGGCTTTGCAATTCACGCACCCGACAGGTTGCGCGCGAGGGGAGCAGCTCCAGCATCGCCTGCGTCGTCGCCTGACCACACAGCACCGAGCCGGTCACCACTGTGCCGCGGCCATGCACCGCGAACACCCGGTCAATCGCAAGGCGAAACACGTCGCCTTCGGCGCGATCGGGTAAATCACCCGCCACCGCAGCTATCGTTCGCCGGAGCGCATTCAGGCCCAGCCCGCTGCGCGCCGAAACTACCACGACCGGCCACTGCGCCAGGGACAAACCATCCGTCAAAGCCGCGATCTGCCCGCGCACGGTCTCGATTCGATCTTCGTGCACAAGGTCGGCCTTCGTGACAGCGATTAGGCCCCGCGTGATTCCCAAAAGGTGCAGTATTTCCACGTGTTCGCGCGTCTGCGGCATGACGCCGTCGTCCGCCGCCACGACCAGCATGGCCAGGTCGATGCCTGTCGCCCCGGCGACCATCGTGCGGACAAACCGCTCGTGCCCGGGGACATCGACAATGCCGATGGACACGGGTGACGAAGCACCGTCTTCGCGCGATAGATTCAACTGCGCGAAGCCCAGCTCAATCGTCATGCCGCGCGCCTGCTCCTCCGGCAGTCGATCCGGATTCGTTCCCGAGAGCGCCTGAACGAGCGTCGATTTGCCGTGGTCGATGTGCCCCGCCGTGCCGAGGATGCATCCGGTTTGACGGGGGAGCGACACGGGCGATGTGGCGACCGCGGACATGCCCATATCGTAGCAGGAGTCGATGGAATTCGGATGGCAGAACTGCGAGGTATCCGAAGGGCATCGCGCGTGTTAGACTGTCCCCGGCGACAGTCGGATCGGCGGCGAACCCGCTTTGATCATGTCGTCGAGTGAGCGCATGCATGAACGAGCCTGGCCCCGCGAACGTCGGCGGGCTTAAGACCGATTCGATGGACCTCGTGTCGCAAGCGCGGAGTCTCCGCCGCAAAATGGTGTTCTGGCGGCGAACGGCTTGGTTGGCGCTGGGCATGGCGGGCATCGTGCTGATCATCCTCTGGCAGCGTGGCCAGCAGCATCGCCATGCTTGTGAGCAGTCGCTTCGCGCCTACTTCCGCGAGGCACAACGACTTGATCTTGCGAAGCATCCGCCGGAGCTTCTGGAGGAAGAATGGCGTCGGATCAATCCGCCCGGTGGCGAAATGATTTCAGCGCACCATTACAACCTGATTGTACGCAGCTGGCATACAAAGCCCGTCGCGGGCGAGTTGCTTCCGATGGCGGTCTGCGGCGAGTCTCATGCGTCCATTCCGCGGGCGTGCCGGAACGTCCTGATGTACGATGGGCAGCAGGTGAAAGTGTTCTGGATGGCGCACGCCTCGCTGAACGAGATCATAAAATCCGCCGAGCGCGACGATACCCCCTGACGAGTCTCTGAATCCGAGTACCCACTATGAAGTTTGCTCTCATCGGCCCGATGCAGTCGGGCAAGTCAACGCTTTTCTCCGCGATCACGGGCCAGCCCTATGACACCGGTCACGCCCCGGCCGAGCGCCTGGCGTCCGTGCCGGTTCCCGACAAGCGGCTGGACTACCTGGCCGAGGTTTACAAGCCCAAGAAATACACGCCGGCGCAACTGGAGTTTCTGGACATCCCGGGCTTCTCGCTTGCCGATGCCGGCGGCGTGGCGGAGTTTCGCAAGGCGATGCAGAGCGTCCGCAAGTGCGACGGCATCGTGGCGGTCGTGCGCGGCTACGAGTCGCCGAACGTCGCGCCTTATCGGGGACGGGTCAAACCCAGCGCCGACGTGGACGAACTGCACGCCGAGCTGATCTTCGCCGACCTTGAACAGGTGACGAATCGCGTGGAGAAACTTGAAAAGAGCGTCCAGAAGCCGACCAAGACGCGCGACGCCGAGCTGCGCGAGCTGGCCATGATGAAGCGCGTGCGCGAAGCGCTGGAAAGCGAGGCGCCCGTCTCGAGCGCCATCCACAACGACGAGGAGCGCGGCATCGCCGCGAGCTTCGGCTTTCTCACGCTCAAGCCGGTCATCGTCGTCGTCAACGTCGGCGAGGCCGATGTCGGCAAGCCGCCGCCCTTCGAGCATCCGCACGCCCGCGCGACCATCGCCCTTGCCGCCGAAATCGAAATGGAGGTTTCGCAGCTCGAGCCGGCCGACCGCGCCGCGTTCCTCGCCGACCTGGGAATCAGCGAGCCGGCCCAGGCGAGGCTGATCCGAGCGTGTTACGACGCCGTCGGCCTGATCTCATTCCTCACCTGCGGCGAGGACGAGGTCCGCGCCTGGACGATCACAAAGGGCACGACGGCCGTCGACGCCGCGGGGAAGATCCACAGCGATATTCAGCGCGGGTTCATTCGCGCCGAGACGGTCGCGTATGCCGATTTCGAGGCGAACAAGGATATGAAAGGCGTCAAAGCCGCGAACAAGGTCCGCCTGGAGCCCAAGCACTACGTGGTGCTCGACGGCGACATCATCAATTTTCGGTTCAATGTGTAGCTGCTGTCTCGAAACTCCTCTCCCCTTTGGAGAGAGGTCGGGTGAGGGGGACCATAGGCTCGACGGATTGCTGCGCCATTGTTCGCGCGCGGCGTGACCGAGTCGAAGTATGGTATCCATTTTCTTGTTTCTTGCGATGCCGTCGAATTGGTTCGAGTGAAGTCGCTCATTTCAACCCGAGCCAGATCTGGTAGAAGGCTTCTCCGCGCAGACGGCACATCGCATTGGCTTAGCCCGCGATTGCAACGCCTCACCCGCAAACTCATCAGTCAAAATCTTCCTCCGAAGCTGAAAGGGAAGCTCTTCGGCATTCTGGACCCGCACTGGAGGACCTGTACGCTCGCTCTGCCGAACCCGCGCGCGTGATATTGCTCCGGTCAACTGGCATCGCCATCCAACGCTTTATCTCCACGGTGCTGCTCCTGCGTAACGATCGCAATTGAACTCTTATATTTCAAGTTCTCCGGGTCTAAATCAATCGCACTTTGATATGCTCGAACAGCCTTATCAATAATACAGAGGTGCCTATAGTAGTTTCCTAGAAGAAAGCAAAAAGCAGGTTCAGTTGGGTCTAATTCAATGGCTTTCAAGTATGCACGTTCGGCCTCGTCGTGCTCTTGGATTTCGGCTAATGCGGCTGCAATATAGACCCAAGACCATGCGTCTTCGGGGTTATGTCGAATTGCATTTCGTGCGCAGAGTATTGCTTCAGCGTATTGCCCGCTTCTCCCCAGAATGAAACTCATCTCGCGATAGGCGTCTGCGTAATCTGGGGCAATGTGAACAGCTTGTTTCAATAGACTCATTGCCTCATCGGGTGACTTCTCACGTAGGCAGACGGCTAGATTAAACGCAGCTTCTTCGTTCTTGCCATTACGCCACAGTGCGCTGCGGAATGCAATTTCAGCCTCATCATCCTTTCCCAATCGCCTCTTTGATACTCCAAGGAAGACATATCGCGGATCACTTGGTGAAAGTTCGATACCTCGCGTAAAGGCATTCTCTGCTTGTTCCATTAACCCCAGCTCTTCGAAGCAATGTCCTAAGACAGTGTGAGCGTTGGCCGACATCGGATCAATTGATACAGCCTTGTGTGCAGCTTCAAGTGCTTGTTGGAATTGCTCTGAATTCAATGCAGAGTAAGCCACCCTAATCCAAAGAGTAACATCTCGCGACTCAGCTTCTTGGACGACATTCAGAAGGCGCATTGCCCTATTGGGATTGTTCTGATCCAGAGCATGCTCGATGGCACGAATTATAGCATCTTCATCACCATCACTCTTCATTTCCACCTCTACGCTCCTGCATTCGACGTTGCACTATGCCGTTATCAAGCCGGGTAGGGTGGGTTAGTCTCATCGCCCCGCCGACTCTTTCTGCAGCACACCGCGTCCGCGTCGCGGATATGATAATTGATTGCTCAACGAATGGTGGGTCGATACGACTGACCCACCCTACTGAACTGGTGGATCTGCGCGCAGGCAAGGAAAGCGTTGCTGGACATTTTAGTTCGCTCTGCTGGTCCCAATCGTTGGCAACCATTCCGCCTCATTCAATCTGCACCGGTGCAAGCCGTGCGTGCTTGACCTTCAGCTTACGGAAAATGTCAAATACCGAAGGTTTAAGCAAAATCGCCGGCTGGGCGAATCGGCTGTTCCTGAAGTCTTCACGATCGATCCTCGATACGCTGAAGCACTCCCATGTCGCGACGATGTCGGGCAACGCGGCGGCATCGACTTCTGCACTGGAGTAAACGATCTCTTCCGGTTCTTTCATGGTATTAAAATGACCGTCACGTCCGCACAGCGTGCAAGGTGGCGGATCGCTGCGAACGATTCCCTTGGTTGCAGGACTCAACTTCGGCATGGTGAAGCGTGGAATGATCTGCCACCACGGCAGCGCCTCATGCTCGCGCGCCGACAGCACCTGCCGCAGTTCAAGACCCGTCACTTCCGCGCGGCGAAAGGCATCCGCAAGCTTCTCGGCCACGAATACTTCCGTGTTTGATGCGCAGAGCAGGCCGGTCCTGGGAAGCGACTTGGCCGGCGCGTAGAACGGCGACGTTTGCACTGCGCCGCAACCGCATTGCGGACAAGCGTTCGAGAGATCATACGTCGTCCCGTGACTCGGCCCCGAAGGGTCAATCTCCTTGCGATCGACGGTCAGACGCAGGTAGGGAAATGCACGCAACTCCGCGTCCGTATAAATGTGCTCGATGCGCTCTGACCATTTGATGCCGTTCCGTTTCAGAGTATCTCGCAATGCTTGGAGACGGGGATCTCTATCGTCAAATGTCTGGCCATATAGGCCGCACAGAAAGTTCTCTGGGCCAGCTAAGCCCGCTTCGCAATCAATGCTTTTCAAGAGGACATGAACGAACGGATACCGCATTCGTCCTTCATTGAATGATATATAGGCCGTCTTCTTCATCTGAAAAGGTGCCCGATGGTATTCAGCCATTCAGGATAATCTTTATACACATTCTGATACGCCTGCCAGAAAAATCTAAGGGGACGGAAAAATCTAAGGGGGGAAAAATCTAAGGGGACGCAGCTCATTTCGAAGGCTCCTTTCGCGTCTTCTTGGGTCGGCCGCGTTGGCGCAGAGTATGCGACAGGTCCAGCCGGGTCGCGATCCGCTGTTGCCATCCGCTCGATCCGAACGGCGCGCCGCGTGCCACGCACTTTCGCAATGCCTCCAGCTCCTCCCGGCTCTGCGCCCGATTGACAATCGCGGCCCAGTTTCGCGGCCGGCGAACGGGCCAGTCGGCCAGAATCGCCCTCGATTGCGTGTCGCCGTTCTCCCGCAGCCATAGACTATTGTATCGCCACGACTGGGCTTTTCGCACAAGGCCGGCCCGCAGCGCGTTGCGCTCGACGTAGCGGCAGACGGTGAGGACGTGCGAATCGCGCTCGATGGGAAACGACTTGAACCGCCCCTGGTACAGGTGCCCCGAGCCCGTGGTGCGGTGGTGCGCGTGCCATCGCATGACGTGCGTGTGCGTCAGCCAGCGGACGAAGGCGGTCAACTCGCCGTCTTTCCGCGGCCACAGCACGAGGTGCCAGTGATTTGGCATGAGGCAGTAGGCGAGCAGCCGCGTGGGATGGCGTTGCATGGCCTCGGTGAGAAGTCGCTCAAAGGCTTCGTAGTCGACCGATTTGCGGAAGATGGGCAACCGCGCGACGGCGCGATTGATAACGTGGTAGGCGTGGCCGCCGGGGGCGATGCGAGGGCGTCTTGGCATGGCGGCAGGGTAACCGAAGGCTTGCGGTGGGGTCAAGAAGGAAGTACACGTCAAAAGAGCATCAAAAAAGAGCTGCGTCCCCGTTTGTCTGTTTGTCATCCCTTGCGAAAGACGAGGACGTAATCATGTGCGGCGAAGTGAGGCCGTCGGGTTTGCATCGGTAAATGACTCGCCCTGCGAATGGTCTGATTCCACGCGTGCATGACACGATTTGGGATAATCCACCGGCCGCGAAGGCGCGGGACAAGCGGCCAGCAGAGGTTGCACGAATAGAGCGCTTCGAGCGAGGCGCCGCGGGACTGAATTGCTTCGCACCAGTGCGGGGCTGTCCACTGATTCTGCGAGGGACGCAACGTCGCCCAATCGCACTTTGGCCACCAGCGCTCCAGGGTCGCATTCACGCGCTGGTACGGGGCGTGCAGATTGCAAACCGTGACGATCAGCCGACCACGTGGCGCGCAGCAGCGGAGAAATTCTTGCGCGGCCGCATCGGGTCGCGGAAAAAGATTCGCGGTCATGTGGCAAAAGATGGTGTCGAATGATCCGTCCGCGAACGGGAGCGACTGGCCATCGCCGCAGACACACGATGCAGAGCCGATCAAGGCACTGTGATTGAGGTCGATGCCGACGACGGATCGCACGCGCGGCGCGAGGGTGTTCAGGTAGTGCCCGCGATAGCAGCCGACGTCGAGGACGCGTTCCGATGGCGACCAGGCGATCTCGTCGAAGAGCACCCGGTCCGGCTCGATGCGCTGGAAGCTCTGCTTCGGGTCGGGCAGCACTTTCTCCAACTGCCAGTTCACCCATCGTCGTAGCGTTTTCACGATGGCTCCGTAAGCGCATGACCCGCGCCGCGCCAGCTTTCGAGGACTTGTGAAGAGTATCGACCGGGACGGGCGCGTCGCAGTATTTCACGAGAGCGTATTGGCGGGGACGGGCTTGGCGAAAGGGTCCGACGGGGGCGCGAGACGATGCGGGAAAACCTGGCCCCCAAGGATTCGAACCTTGACAAACAGATCCAGAGTCTGTCGTGCTACCGTTACACTAGGGGCCAATTTGTACGAGAAAGTGTAGCCGCGGCGACCGACGGGTCAAGGCCCGCAATGGGGCCGACACGTCTGCCCGCATTTCATCGCCCGCGCAGACGCCGCTGTTTCAAGGACGCGAACGCTGCTCGCACGAGCGCGAGCATCGCGGGCGGCGCATTCGACGGCTTGCGACGAAACCCAGCGCACCGGCCGAGGCAAACAACGGCAGCGGCAGCACGCCGCAGGTGACAGGTTCTTCGGGCGGCGGGACAAGTCCGCTCGGCGCAGTGTCGATGCTTCCGCCGGGAAGCGGCCCGCCTGCGAGCGTGACGCGGCCCAGTTGCGTGGAGCGCGTGCAGCCCAGTGGCGGGATCAGGCGATAGGTGAAGGTCGTCGTCCCGCGAAAATCCGCCGAGGGTACAAATACGTAGTCCATGTCCGTCGGGCCGGTCTGTTCGAGGATGCCGCCCAGCGGGTATTGAAAGATGGAGATGCGGCTGTCGTCGGGGTTGTCGATGTGCAGGCGAAAGGCCACCGCGCCGCCGGAGACTCCGACGTATTGATCGTGGGCCTCGGGGCAGTTCCGCGCCTGCGCGGCGGCTGACTGCGGCGCGGGCGCGCCGGGCAGCGTCGCCTTCAGCGCAACCAGCGCGCAAAAGCAAACAACGACTTGTGTATATTTCATCCCCATGACGTGATTCCTCCCCATTCAGCCGATCGCGCAGGGGGGCGGCGCGACGACCGTTGAACAACTTTATGCACGCCGGCGGGGGCGAATCCAGTCAGGAGGCTGCGGCGGAAAGCGGCGGCGCGTTATCGGCGGGGGCGGCGTCGACGGGTTCAAGATCGAGCCAGGTGAACAGCATGGTGCCGAGCAGCTTGGTCTGATAGGCGGGCTTCGCGGGGCCGATCGGCACGGCGGCTTTTCGGACGACCCACGTCCCGGACCATTGATCGTGCGTCGTCTGACGGCGCAGTTTGCGGCGGACCGAAGAATAAGATGCGCCGAGCAGCAGCGTGAAGGGCACGGCCATGAGAAATCGTTTGAACAGAACGGCGAGCGGCGGCGTGCGGCCTGCGGCGTCGACGAGCCGAATGCCGGCGATGCGATAGCCGATCGTGCCGCCACGGAGCGTGCGCCCCAGGACATGGTAGATCACGGCAAATGCGACGCAGCCGAGCGTGGTGGGCAGTTGGACGGGCCTCATGGCCTCGTTCATTTTGCGCTGTCGCTCGGCGCGATTCGTGACCTGCCAGACATCGGGCGGGACGACGCGTGCCGCGACGGCTGAGGAGATTCCCGACACCCCGGCGATGACAATGGCGAGGTCGATGACTAGTGCGATCAATCGTCGCGAGAGGCCGGCGTAGTCGCTGGGCGCGAACAGGATGTAGTCGCAGCCGTTAGTCATGGGCGTGAGTATAAGAGCGGTGCAGGCGGGCGAAAGTCGAATATGCCCGAGCAGGGCGGCGGGACTTTGGTTGTGGCCGGGGCGAATGCTACAATTCGCATGCCGGATTCGACAGGGATGCCTCGCAGCGTGTAATGAAGGATGGGGACATCGCTATCATGAATCGTGAGTCGGGTTCATCGAACTGCGTGAACGGTTGGATTGTTGCCGCGACGGTCGCGCTGGTCCTCGGCTGCGTGCAGGAGGCCTGGGCGTGGGGGCCGGGTTCGCACGTTCAATTCGCGTCGGAGATTCTGTCCAATCTATGGGTGCTGCCGCCGGCGATCGCGGCGCTTCTGGCAAGGCATCGACGGCATTTCATTTACGGCAATGTGGCGACCGATACGGTGCTGGCGAAGAAGATGAGCCGGGTGAAGCAGGTGTGCCACAGGTGGGACACCGGGTTTTCGCTTCTCCATTCGGCCGAGTCGGATGCGGGGCGGGCTTTCGCGTATGGCTACCTGGCGCACCTCGCGGCTGACACGATCGCGCACAATAAGTTTCTTCCTCGGCAGATGGCCGTGAGCCGCTCGACGGTGGCGTTCGGGCATTTGTACTGGGAGGTGCGGGCCGATGCGCAGGTCGCGCCGATTCATTTTCAGACGCTGCGACGCACGCTGCAACGGGACTACGCCGAGCCGGAGCACCTGCTGGAAGCGCATCTGCGCGAGACGCTGCTGTCGTTCCGGACGAACCGGTTCATCTTCAAGCGGATGAACCTGCTGGCATCCGAGGCGGCGTGGCGGCGGTCGGTGCTGTTCTGGGCGAGGCTGTCGCGCTTCGGTCTGGATGCCGACACGCTGGCGAGTTATCACCAGGCGTCGCTGGGGCGGATCGTCGACGTGCTGACGTGCGGCGAGGCGTCAAGCGTGTTGAATGAAGACCCGAATGGGAATTGGGCGCTGGCGTATGCGAGGGCGCAGCGCAAGCAGTTGCGTCAGTTGAGCCGGGCGCGGCTGCCGCACATGCATATCATTGCCGAGGCTGCGGCGGGGCACGCGATTCAGAACATGCCGCAGTGGAACGGGCAACGCACGCACGCGTCGTGAATTCATTACGGGCGATTATTCGATTCCTGTCATCGTGACCCCACCCTCGCTGTGCGAGGATGGGGCACCCGGGCGGCCGTGTTTTGCTACGGGCAGATGTCCCCAAAATGGGGAGGGTTTCCCGGCGCTCCCTCACGGTCGCGGCTCGGGTAAGCGGGGCCACGGATTGTCACGGGCGCGGGCTAGAATTGGGCAATCGTGGGTCCAGGCGCGGGCGGACTTGCGTCAACGCCCGGCCTTGCGAATCCTCGATGTGCACGCCGAAGCCGCCGTCGCCGCCGCCCTGTGACACCTTGATGAGCAGTGTGTTCTCGCCCTGTTTGAGACGCACCGGAACGCGGTCCTGCTTCGACGTATAGGGCCGGCCGATGTCGATGCGGTGAACTTCTTTGCCGTTGAGCCAGATCGCACAACCGTCGTCGGTGCCGAGTGCCAGCACAGCGTCCATGTCTTCCGGCGCGTCGAGGAACGTGAAGCCATAGACGACGCAGTCGTAAACGCGCCGGCCGTACACGTCATCGAAGTCGACAAAGAACTCAGCGGTGAGATCGTCGCCGGGTTTGACGACGCGCAGGAAGCGATGCCAGCCGATCTCATGGCCCTCCTTGCCGGTGTAGCGCGCGGCGAGATCGAGTTTTTCCTCCGGGCCGAAGGGTTTGTTCAGGCCCGCGCCGCCGGGGGCGTCGAACGGGCCGCAGACCCACCATGCGTTGATGGAGGGGAGGATCGTCTTGGCGATTTCGAATGTGACTTCCGTGTCTTCCCATGCGACGCGCGCGTTGAATCGAACCAACTGTGTGGCGCGCGAATCGGCGGCCTCCAGCGGCATGCGCGCGATGAGCGGCTCGTCCTCGGATTTGAATCGCGGCAACTGGGTGAAGTGCCGCAGCGTCGCGTTGTCGGGAACTTGTTCGAGGCTCAATTGCAAACCAGAATTCAGTATCGTGGATTGGAGCCTGATGATCGCCTCGGCGCGGTGGCCGTCCGGCGAGCGGGCCACGTCGATGTCGTACCACGCGCCGAGCATCCGAAGGAGGAGGCGGTTTCGCTCGGCAGGGTCGGTGACTTTGTCGGCGACGAGTTCCATGCAGCTTTTCCAGCCCATTTGGTGCAACACGATGCCAGACAGAGTGCGACTTGAGGCTCGGGCCGCAGGATCAATCACCCACTCGTTCTCACGAAAGACGACATTGCGCTTCTTCAGACTCGCGAGAACCTCGTTGTAGAGTCTCGACATCCCGCGTCCGCCATTGCGTAGGAAAGATGCGATTTTTTCATCCTGTTCGGGAAGCAACGCGCGAACTTGAATCGGATAATGAACATCCGTCGCCGCGATGCGGAGCCACGCCGACATGCGAGCGAGGTCCCATCCCCAGCAGGTCTTTTCGGGCATGGGCTGATCCGCACGCTCGATCTCGCGGCCATCAATCGTAAGCTTTTCGATTGCTTCCCCGTCCCACCAGCGAATCTCCAGCCCTGATCGATTCGGCATCGACGGGTAGGTCCCCTGCGGCGCTTCAATCGTGCACAACTTGGTCCGTCCGGCCGTCGTATGGCGAATCCGCTGCGTCGTGTACTTGCCGCGGAGGTATCCGTCGCTTGTGCCGTCGTCCTCATAGTGCGTGTATTCGCCCGTCGAGCCGGGGAAAATGTTGACGACAAGCGGCTCGTCCTTCGCGCCGTCGCTGCGGAGCGATTTCTTCTGGGTGACGACGATGCCGCCGTCGCGCACAAACAGCGGGATTTCATCCAGCGGCACGACGAGCGGGACGACCGCCGGCCCGTCGTACGTGCGGCCGGTGAACCAGTGGGTCCATTTGCCCGGCGGAATCCATGCCTCGATCATGGCACAACCTGTCAGCGGATCGGCCGGCTGCGTGACCGGGGCGGCCAACAACTGATCGCCAAACAGGTATTGATTCTTCCAGGCGTAGGCCTCCTCCAAATCGGGCCATTCGTAATAAAGCGGGCGGCAAAGCGGCAGGGCGGTGTCGTAGCATTGCCGCGCCGCGGTGTAAATGTATGGGATCAATTCGTAGCGCAGATGAAACGCGGCGCGCATCGCCTCGAAGTAAGGCGCGGGGAACTCCCAGATGCGCCGCTCGGCTTCGGGATTCTTTGTCGTGTGCGTGCGCAGGATCGGACTCAACGCGCCCCATTGCACCCAGCGCGTGTACAACTCGGGATCGACCTTGCCAGGCTGATGCCCGCCGATGTCGTGGCTCCAGTAGGCATAGCCGACGTTGCCGGCCGTGGCAGTGAAGTAGGGTTGATAGGCGAGCGAGGGCCAGTTGCAGAACGTGTCGCCGGAGAAGCCGATCTGATAGCGATGATTCCCCAGTCCGCCCCAGCGGGAGAAAATGAGCGGTCTTCGGCCGGTCTGCGGCTCGCGGTTCTTCATATCGCGCCAGTGCAGCACGTTCAGCCAGTAGAGCGGGTCGAGCCCCTCGATGTTCGTCTGCTGCCCTTGCTGCCAGTCCATCCACCAGAAGTCGATGCCCATTTCCTCAAGCGGGTGATGCAGAAACTTGAAATAGGCATTCATGTATTCCCGGCTGGCGCAGTCGAACGGCACGCGGTCGGTCGTCGCCGGGTCCAGCCCCATGGCCTGCGCGACCTGCGGGAAGGCCTTTTCGTGCTTGCCGACGCCCTCGGCCGGGTGCAGGTTGAGCGTCGCTTTCAGGCTGCGGCTTTTGACCCAGCGGAGGAACTTTTCCGGCTCGGGGAAGTACTGCGGGTTCCACGTGTAGCCGGTCCAGCCGTCGAGGTGCCAGTCCATGTCGATGACAAGTACGTCGAGCGGCACGTCGTTCTTGTCGAAGTCGTTGACGAGCTGTGTGAGTTCGCGATCGCTGTAAGCCCAGTAGCGGCTCCACCACGTTCCGAATGCGAACCGCGGCGGCAGGGGGATGCGACCGGCGACGGCGGTGAAGTCGCGCAGGGCCTGCTTGTAGTCCGTGCCGTAGGCGAAGAAGTACCAGTCGGTCGCGCCGTCGCGCCGTCGGGGGCCGATCCACGGATCAGGGCCGTCGTCGAAGACAAGCGTATTGGAGTCGTTCAGGTGGTACCAGCCGGTGCGCGAGAGGATGCCGTCGGGCAGGGGCGTGCCGCCGTTGACGCCGTCGAGCGTGCGCACGGTGCTGCCGAGGTTGGGGCCGCCGTCGACGTTGCGGCATTGTAGGAAGGGCGGCGATGTCAGTTGCCAGGTTTCACCCGGGCCGCTTCGCGCGGCGATTCGGAGATTGCTTCCGGTTATTGGATTGCCGTCCGGCAGGTAGCGAAGTTCGATGCGGTCGGTCCGCAGGACCAGGACTTTTCCGCCCTCGTCCGATTCCACGTCGTGGGGAGGATTGTTAAGCGCCGCCGGCTGGGTCGAAACGCGAAGATCGCGTTCCATGCATTGCGTGAACTTCGGCACAGGCAACCGGCGATTGACCACGACCTGCGACGCGCGGTCTTCAAACGTGCCGTCAGGCGACCACTCGATGCGTATCAGCCCGGGCGTCAGCACGGTGAAGCGCGCAAGGCCGGAGACGACCACCGCGCCCGGATCGGCGACGGGGTTCCAGATTTCGTCGGCTTGGACTCCCAACGGCCCAAAAACAAGCGCAGCTAGAACGAATCGACGTTGGACGTGGCGCATGGTGATTGCTCCGATGAATGTCGGAACGATACCACGCCTAAGACAAAATCTGAACGGCACCGGTTAATGAGGTGTACGACATAGACAAGGAAGGGCGGAATCACGCATCTTCGCGATGCACGACCTGATAATTCTCGCGCTCGCCCTTGCCTCGGAGCGGGTAATCCTTCCGCAGCGGGTTCGCCTCAAAGCCATCCCAGGTCAGGATGCGGCGCAAGTCGGGGTGACCCTCGAATCGGATGCCGAACATGTCGAACACCTCGCGCTCCATCCATTCGGCGCCCGGCCAGATCGGCGTGGCCGATGGCACCGCCGGCGACGGGTCGTTCACGAAACACTTGATCCACAGGCGATGGCCGTGAGTGAGCGAAAGCAGCGAGTAAATGACGCCGTAGCGGTCGGCCGCCCCGGGGAAGTTGAGATAGTCGATGCAGGTCAGGTCGATGAGTTGTTCGAAAAGCAATCGCGGCTCATCTCGACAGAATCGCAGCACGCCGGAGAGATCGGCCGGCTCAACGCGGACGAAGAACTGATCGCCGGGCTTGCCGCCGCCGCGCGTGAGCAGAGGCTGTGCGTCGCCCACTTTCGCGCCGAAGCGATCTTTTAGCACCGATACGATGACTTCAAGGGTTGCCATTTAGCTACCGTCTGGTCGAGGAGTTTCCTTGTCAATCCCCGGATTGTTTGGTGCTTGCGACCACAGGACTAGTCTGACGTTTCGTGTTTTCTACTCGCTTTCCATGAATGAATACGGCCGCGAGCGCGACAACACCACCGCCGCCGATCACGGTTGCAAAGAACTGTGACCCATTGATAGAAGCATATGTGCCGCCAATAAGTGCGAATACGCAGATTAAGAAGCCAAGCACTTGGCCAAATCGAGCCTCCATTCGAGCCGCTTTTTGGTCAGCGACGGCTTCTTCAAACTGCTTAAGCTCCATGGATTGACGATGGGCAGCTTGTCGCTCCGCCATCAGGACGATTCGCTCTACCAACCCAGGCTGGATCTCTTCGAACTTGGCCAAGAGCGACGGTGGAGGCAGGGGACCGGCGTACAACGTGGCCAAGAGCTCGATTTTCTCCTTGTCCAGCGGCAGCTCTTGTTGAATGGACTCCTTCAACACGGATGCTGCGATTTCTGGCTTTTGCTCGCTTGTCATGCTAATCACTCACGCTACTTGGCCAAAAGAGTCAGCGGAAAGTTTTTCACGGAATGATCGTAAGTGCTTCAGAACTCTTTGATGCGCTTCAATGACTTTATCCTCAGGCAAGTCAAGCACAAGGCTGATTTCGCCTAGAGTCAATTCTTCACAATAATAAAGCACTAATGTAAGTCGCTCTTCACGACTAAGGCCTCCCAATAGGTCAAGAAGCATGGCTTTCTTGATATCAGAACAAGTAGTCGCCCAATCGTCCTGCACCGCCTTGAAATCATCTTTGCAAAAGCCGTTTTGCTTGAGGGGTGCACAACTACCTCGAATATCCAAAATTGTACTCATTCCGGCCAGCATATTATTCAATTTCCCTATCATCATTCCGGCTCCACAAGCAACGTTCGCACTATTGATTGCTGTCCGTTGTAGTCACTGTTCCTAGTTTTACGTATTCCGCGGCTGGGAGCACCATTCGCAGACCCTTGCCGCGCTGCGCGCTGGATTTGATGCCGTCGCGATCGACAATTCGCTGGATCGCCATGATGCCTTCGATGAGCGTCTCGGGCCGGGGCGGGCAGCCGGGCACGTACACATCCACCGGGATGAATTGATCGACGCCCTGTACGACGGCGTATGTATCAAACACGCCGCCGGTCGAGGCGCAGGCACCCATGGAGATGACCCATTTCGGCTCGGTCATTTGCAGGTAGATGCGCTGGAGCACGGGCATCATCTTGATCGCCACGCGGCCGGCGCAGATCAGCAGATCGCATTGGCGCGGGCTAAAGCGCATGACTTCGGCGCCGAATCGCGCCACGTCGTAGCGGCTGGCGCCGGTGGCCATCAGCTCGATGCCGCAGCAGGCGGTGGCGAAAGGCATGGGCCAGAGCGAGTTCTTGCGCGCCCAGTTGACGCCGTTCTTGCGAAAAAAATCGACCAGCGCGTCGAGGCGCGTCGTCAACAAGTCTTCGCCGCCCATGGTGTGCGGGTTGTATTGATGTTTTTCCATGCCTGAACGCCCCGTCACGTTTTATTGTAGCTGTGCGGCGTCGCGCTGCCCGCCGTCAGTCATATCGGAAGATGCCCTTGCCCCAAGCATAGACATAGCCCACGAGCAGGATCAGAAAGAACACGATCATCGCGCCGAACAGGAAGGAGAACTCCGCCTGCGGCGCGCCGGCAGCACGGGCGTTGGTCACCGTCACGGCCCAAGGGTACATAAAGATAATTTCCACATCGAACAGGAGGAACAACATCGCGACGAGGTAGAAGCGGACGTTGAACCGCCGCCGGGCATCGCCGATGACCTCCATGCCTGATTCGTAGGAGTCGTCCTTGCGCGGGCCCTGGCGGGTGAGCTTCGGCAGGTAATGGGTGAGCAGCAGGATGACCAGGCCCATCACCGTGACGACGGTGAGCAACACTGCGATGGGTCCGTAACCAAGGTCCGTCATCGAATCGCTTCCTTGCAGAGCCGAGCCGTCCCGGCTCGGGCGCTTCGCGCGACGCACAGGTTTTCGGCATCGCGCTCATTCACCGGCTTTACACGAGCCGGCTCTAAACACTGTTTATCCTAGCAGGTACATGCATGCCTGCAAACAGGATTGAACCGCGGAGCAACCTACGCCCGCTCCGGCTCGATGATGACCGCCGTGCCGTAGCATAGGACTTCGGTACCACCGCGCGAGATGTCCGACGCGTCGTAGCGAAGCCCGACGATGGCGTTGGCGCCGATGGCGACGGCATGGTCAATAAGCAGGTCATAGGCCTGTTGCCGCGCCTGCTCGCACATTTCGGTGAACGCGCCGATTCGCCCGCCGATGATGCTCTTCAGTCCGCCCAAAATGTTCTGCGAAATCGTCGGCGCGCGGACGATGATGCCGCGCACGAGGCCGAGGTACTTGACGATTCGATACCCCTCGATGGTGAACGTCGTCGTCACGGGGATGTTCATGATTCGATCGCTCCTGTTGCGGCGCGTGGCGCTGCTGCGCGGCGATTCTAACCGACTCGGGCGGCTCGTGTTGCCCGCGGCCAGACAACTCTCTAAAGTATCCGCGAGAGACCCGACCGCCGGATTCGTCCCTTTTCCCCGGCATTACGAAACGGAGCGGCTGATGGCTAATCCTGCACGCAACCCAATCGCCGATCAGGACCCCGAGGTGTGGAAGGCATTTGTCGCCGAGGAGGATCGCCAGCAGAACACGCTGGAGCTGATCGCCTCCGAGAACCACGTCAGCTCGGCGGTGATGGCGGCGGCCGGCTCGATTTTCACTAACAAATACGCCGAAGGCTACGCCGGCAAGCGCTACTACGGCGGTTGCGAGAACGCCGACACGATTGAGCAGTTGGCGATCGATCGCGCGAAGGCCGTCTTCCATTGTGAACATGCCAACGTGCAGCCGCATTCGGGCAGTCAGGCGAATCAGGCCGTGCTGCTGGCGGCGCTGCAGCCGGGGTCGCGGTTTGACGAAGCCGAGCAGCGGGAGAAGAACCCCGAGCAGCCGGTTCGCACGCCGGGTGACATGATCCTGTCGCTGCACTTGGACCACGGCGGCCATCTTTCGCACGGAAAGAACGTGAACATCAGCGGCAAGTGGTTCCGCGTCACGCATTACACGGTCGACCGGCAGACCGGCCGGATCAAGATGGACGAAGTGGCGGCGCTGGCCCGCGCATGCAAACCAAAGCTGATCATCACCGGCGCGAGCGCGTACCCGCGCACCTGGGAGTGGGACAAGTTCGCGGAGATCGCGAAATCGGTCGGCGCAATGCTGATGGCCGACATCGCGCACATCGCCGGCCTCGTTGCGACGGGGCTTCACCCCTCGCCAGTTCCGGTGTGCGAGTTTGTCACGACAACGACGCACAAGACGCTTCGCGGCCCGCGCGCGGGGTTGACGATGTGCAAGGCCGACTGGGCGAAGAAAATCGACTCGGCGGTGTTCCCCGGTTTGCAGGGCGGCCCACTGATGCATGTTATTGCGGCGAAAGCGGTCGCATTCGGCGAGGCGCTGCGGCCGGAGTTCAAGACGTACCAGCAGTTGGTGCTCGACAACGCGAAGGCACTGGCCGAATCGCTCATGGGCCGCGGGCAGCAGTTGGTTTCGGGCGGCACGGACAACCACCTGATGTTGCTGGATCTTCGCAAGGGCTACCCGAGCGTGACCGGCGCGATGGCGGAAAACTGGCTGGGTGAAGCCGGGATTGTAGTAAACAAGAACATGATTCCGTACGACGAGCGCAAGCCGATGGAGACGAGCGGTCTGCGGCTGGGCACGCCGGCGCTGTCAACGCGCGGCATGGGGCCCGACGAGATGCGGAAGATCGCCGGACTGATCGACGACGTGCTGGCTTCGCAGGGAGCGAAGGCCGTCCTGCAGCGCGTGCGCGGCGACGTGCTGGAACTCTGCAAGAGCTTTCCGCTGCACGGGCGGGGATGACAATAGACGAATGTAGAATGAAGAATTGAGAAGGCAGAGAGCACAGCGCAGCATCGCGACACCCGGACAGGCACGGAATGCGAACCTTTCTACATTCTACCTTTCCCATTCTGCATTCCCTCCTACGTCCCGCATGGCCCTCGCATGGTGAAGTCCGGACCTGTCACCGCGTGGCGTGGCTGCGGCCATGGGCGCCCATGCTGGCAGCGATTGCGACGCTGACCGCCGGCTGCTCCGGTTCGGGCCGAGTCAATTTCGTCTCGCTGAACATGACCGACATCGACCCGCCGCCGGCGAAGGCGTGGCAGTTCGACGCCGCCGAGTGCTACTGGTGGCTCGATGATCAGGGCGACCTGAACATCGCCCTGCGCAGCGTTCGCGATGCGGGATTGCTGGGCAAGCTTGGCCGCGTCGAACTGTGCATCTCATTCGTGCTGGATGGGCCGCCGGCCGGCAGCGGGCGAAACTATCCCATCCGCCAGCGTGAAGTCCGCGCCGTCGCCTTGAACGCCATGCAAACGCATCGGTTTACGTCGTTTGCCGGCATCGCGGGTGTGTCGACGCTTCCGAACCAGCGCTACCGCGGCAGCTTTCGCGCCTGGATGCATGCGCACTCCGAGATGTCCATGTTCAACGTGATGCCCAACCGGCCCAGCCCGTTGCTTTGCTTCGGCAACTTTGAAGCGGTGTACGACCCCGCCCGGGGCCGCGCCCTGCGTGAGCGATCGGAGTCGAGCGGATTTGCACGGCCGGCCAAGCCCCGCGCGCCCGGCGGCGCAACAACGAGGCAGTCGCCTGCCGAGAACGCTTCAGCTGCTTCGCACCCGACTGTATCGGACACGCCAACGAATTCGCCGGGCCAGTCAAACCGATAACGTTCTTCCGACAATGGCCGCTTCAGTTGTCGCGCTGCGCGGAGTGTGATTATCGCGCCGGCGATGAGCGGACGTGGCGATCCCATCAAACTCGTCGGGTTCAAGGCGATTCATGTCGAAATCTGAATCGTATGGTTATCCACGCGGCAATGGCCGCAAAGTGGAATCGCCGCGCGCTGTGAAACCGCGCGAGCCGGTTGAACAGCGTTGGGCGGTCGGGAGGCATCCAGGTTGGGCACGGCGGAATCTTCCCAGGCAAGCGGCAGACGCAGCCCGCTGGAGCGATCGCTTCAGTGGCGGATCGTCCTCGCGCTGGCGGTCACCGCGTTCGCCGGCGTGGCGCTTCTGGCCATTCAGTCAGCGCGGCAGCAGGCGCGGTTGCAGAGCGCGATGGCTTTGCAATGGGTCGAGCCGCTGCGCGCGAAGGCCGCAATGGCCTGGTCTGACGATGCTGCATGCACCGATTGGAATATAGAACGATTGCTGGATCACGCGGCGGTTCGAGCCGTGGCGTACTGGGGCGGCGATGGCAAGCGTCTGGCCGCCCGGGCATTGCAGCAGAATGATCTGGCGGGGCTGGACTCACCGCCCGTGTTGGACGGGGCTGTTCCTCTGGCGCGCAATTTCAAGCCCGCAGGTCGGGTCGACAAATCGCATGCGTACTATCGCATTGATTTCTCCCTGCCGGGTACGACCAAAGCCAGCGGCCCGCGGGCCGTTTCGGCGGTGGTGCGGTTGAATGACCCGCCAGCCGGGTTCTGGGATTGGAGCGTCGCGGTGGGGTCGCTGGTCGCGGTTGCGGGGATTGTCTTTGTTCTGTTGCTTCGATGGCTGCGTCGCAATGTACTTCGCCCGATGGAAGCCTTGCGGCGACTCGCGTCGACGGCGCATCTTGAGACCGATACCGAACTGGCCGCGCGCAGCGATGAGCTGGGCGAGCTGGCACGAGCGATGAGCGATTTGCGCGAGGAGACGGCAACTTGGCGCGAACATGCGTGGCGCGTCGAGCGGAGGATGGACTCGCGCGTGGCGGAACAGACCAAGTCGATCTCGCGCGATCTCAAGCAAATGCAGCGAGAAATCTGGATCGACGCGCTGACGGGCGTCAAAAACCGGCGGCTGATGCAGGAGCGGCTGCCCGCGATCTTTGATGCCCAGCGCGCGGCGAAGAAGGACCTGACGATCGTGATGCTCGACCTGGATCATTTCAAGCAGCTCAACGACGCGCGGGGCCACACGGCGGGTGATGAGGTGCTGGCGTTCGCCGGCGAGTTGTTGCGCCAATGCACGCGCGAGGAGGATCTGGTTGTTCGCTACGGAGGCGACGAGTTCGCCTTGATCCTGCCCGGCATGCACGTGAAGGAATCGGTGGCGCTGGTCGAACGGATCCTTGCGATGTTCCGCCAGCGGACCCGTGTCATGACCCGTCTTGATCCGCCGCCGGGCATGACGGCCGGCATTGCCAGCCTTCAGGCCAACCATCCCACCACCTATCAGGATCTACTCAAGATGGCTGACCAGGCGTTGTACGCCGCGAAGCGCGCCGGCCGCGGGCAGGCAAGCGTCAGCGGGCACGTTGCAACCGGAGCGGCATAACTCAAACCGCGTTCCCATTGCCGTCGCTCCCGTGAAGGCTGGTGCCCAGATGCCGCGAAAACTCGCTGGATTCCTGCTTTCGCAGCAATGACAAGGTCGTTCGTCGAGAGTAATAGGAAAGCTCTTACTCCTATACGCTTAACATCTCCCGATCCACCGGCTATACTCGGCGCGGTAATTCGTTTTTCCGGTCGAATTCCACTGGAATCTCCCGATGCCGCCGCCTGCCGACACCATCGAACGACCCGCAGCCGCTCTGGCGGCGCCGTACAACGAAATGTTCGAAGCGTCGGATCGGCCCCGGCCGCACTACAAGCTGTTGCAGGAGCGGCTCACCGGATTTGGAATGGAGGAGTTGCAGCGGCGGCAACTCGCGGCTGATCAGTCCTTCCTCCAGCAAGGCATCACCTTCACGGTATACGGCAGCGACGAAGGGACGGAGAAGATTTTTCCGTACGACGTGCTTCCTCGCATCATCCCGGCTCGCGAATGGGACGTGCTCGAGCGCGGCATGACCCAGCGCATCACGGCCCTGAATCTGTTTCTTCATGATCTGTATCACGACGCAAAGATCATCCGCGACGGCGTGATTCCGGCGGAGCTGATCTATACGTGCAAGCATTACCGGCGCGAGATGTGCGGCGTCGATCCGATCGCTCGGAATTATCTGACGGTCGTCGGGTCCGACCTTGTCCGCGTGCCGAGCGGCGAGTTCGCCGTGCTGGAGGACAATCTCCGCGTGCCCAGCGGTGTTTCGTACATGCTGGCCAATCGCTCGGTGATGAAGCGCGTCTTTCCGATTCTGTTCCGCGATTACGGTGTACGCTCGAACGACCACTATTGTCAGGAACTGCTAACATGCCTCCGCGAGCTTAGCCCGGTCACGCACGCCGACGCGCGGATCGTCCTGCTCACGCCGGGGGTTTACAACTCGGCCTATTACGAACACGCCTTTCTCGCCCGGCAGATGGGCATTCAACTCACCGAGGGGCGAGACCTCGTCGTGCACGACAACGTCGTCTATGACCGCACCACGGCCGGCCTGCGCCGTGTCGATGTCATCTATCGCCGAATCGATGACGACTTCATCGATCCCGTGGCCTTCCGGTCGGACTCGCTGCTCGGCGTGCCGGGGATCATGAACGCCTACCGCGCCGGCAACGTCGTGCTGGCCAACGCGCTGGGCACGGGCGTGGCCGACGACAAGGCCGTGTATGCCTACGTCCCGCAGATCATCAAGTATTACCTCGGCGAAGACCCGATCGTGAACAACGTTGAGACGTACGTTTGCAGCCGCGACGCCGAGCGGGACCACGTGCTGAAGAATCTCGACAAGCTGGTGGTGAAAGCCGTTGGCGAGTCTGGTGGATACGGCATGTTGATCGGCCCGCATTCGACGAAAGCGCAGCAGGAGGAATTTCGCGAACTGATCCTCGCGAATCCGCGGAACTACATCGCCCAGCCGACGCTGTCGCTGTCAGTGGGGCCGTGCCTGCTGGGCGGGTCCATCGTGCCGCGGCACATCGATTTGCGCGTGTACGTGCTGCACGGCAAGCGCGTGCGAATTGTTCCCGGCGGGTTGACGCGCGTTGCGCTGCGGGAGGGGAGCCTCGTGGTGAATTCGTCGCAGGGCGGTGGCAGCAAAGACACGTGGGTGCTGCATCAGGAGGTCGCAAGGTAACCATGCTGTCGCGCGTCGCCGATTCGCTTTACTGGATGAGCCGCTACCTGGAGCGGGCCGAGCACCTCGCCCGCGCGATTGACGTGCAGCTTCACCTGGCGCTCGATGAAGCGCCGGCGTTTGCCTCGGTGGGGTGGATCTGCCTGTTGAACGGGTTGCGCGCCGATCTGCCGGCGCACCTGTGCGCCGACGATCGCGCCGTGACCGACGCGCTGACGTTTGACCGGTCCAATCCCTCGTCGATCGTATCGTGCATCGCGCAGGCGCGCGAGAACGCCCGCCAGGTCCGTGAACAGATTACTACGGATGTCTGGGAAGAGCTGAATCGCCTTTATCTGGCCGTGACCGCGCGGAACATCGACTCGGTCTGGAAGAGCGGCCCGCACGAGTTTCTTCGCAGCGTGCAACGCGGCGCGCAGCTGCTCGCCGGCGTCGCCGACGCCACGATGGATCACGCCGAAGGCTGGCAATACATCCGGCTCGGGCGGTTCGTGGAGCGGGCGATGTCCATTGCGTGGCTGCTGGACGCGCACTTCGGGTTGCGATCCCTTGAGTGGGAGGGCGAGCCGACGGCTGATGACTTCGTAGCTTGGTCGGGGCTGCTTCGCTCGTTCAGCGCCTTCGAGCCGTATTGCAAGAGTCACACCGTGGAACTGCGGCCGAATCGGATCCTGAATTTTCTCCTGTTCAGCGCCGAGTTTCCGCACTCCATGCGATTCTGCGCGACGCAGATTCATTCCGCCGTCAGCGCGATCGGTGAGTGGACCGGAACGCCGCGCGGGGCGACCGTCCGCCGGCTCGCGGGCAAGCTGGAATCGGAGCTGGCCTTCGGCTCGCTGGACGATGCCCATGCGGTGGATCTGGCCGAGACTCTGCGGCAGTACGTTCGCCGCTGCCTGGACGTTCACAACGCCGTCTATCGGCGATACATCACCTACACAGTGGATGAGGCTTTGCGCGAGAGCGATCTCGACGCGGTCAATCGGTGAGAGGCGCCATGCAGTTTCGGATCGAACACGAGACGCGGTTTCATTACGACGCACCGATCTTTGAGAGCGTCATGGAGCTGCGCATGCAGCCTCGGACGGACGCGTCGCAGCGCTGCTTGGCATTCGACGTGACGATTGAGCCGGAGGCCCGTGCGTATCGCTATTCGGATGCACTGGGCAACACGGTGCATCATTTCAACGTTCCATCGCGTCATGAATCGCTCATGGTTCGCGCGGTGTCGCTGGTGGAAGTCGCCGATGCGTCGCCGCCGTCGCGCGGGTCCGCGGATGACTGGGCCGCGCTGGATGCGTTGCGCGACTCGCCGGATCATTGGGACTGGCTGCATCCGAGCCACTTTGCCCGCCCCGGCGAGGCGCTGGAGAAGTTCGCCGCGGAGATGAAGGTAGCACGGCGGGGCGATCCGCGGTCGACCCTGGAAGCGCTGCACGATTCGATCTCCCGAGCAATCCGATATGAACGCGGCTCCACGCGCGTGGATTCGCCGATCGAGGAATGCCTCGCACAGCGAAAGGGAGTCTGCCAGGATTTTGCGCACGTGTTCATCGCCCTGGCGCGGCAGATGGGCATCCCAACCCGTTACGTGAGCGGCCATCTGGTGCAGGTGACGGCGGATGGCGCGGTGGCGTCAGAAGGCGCGACGCACGCATGGGCCGAGTCGTTCGTTCCCGGCGCGGGCTGGGTCGGGTTTGATTCGTCCAATCGTCAACCGGCCGGGGCGGGACACATTCGTGTCGCGATCGGCCGGGATTACGCAGACGTGCCGCCGACACGCGGCATGTTTCGCGGTGATGCCCGCACGGAATTGAGTGTGCGCGTGACGGCGACGCGCGACGCGGGAAATCGCACCACACCCATGCAGGCCCAGCGATCGGGAGCACACGCATGAGCGCGTTTCAATGCGAGGTTGAACAGCAATCGGGCGGAACGATCCTCAAGCTCGTGGGGCAGATCGGCCTCGCGGAGGCGGAGGAATTCGACCGGCAGTGCCGGCGCGTGGCGGAATCGCGTCCCGCACGCGTCGTGCTGGACATGAGCGGATTGACGATGCTCTCCAGCGCGGGGATCGGGGCGCTGCTGCGATTGCAGAAAACGTTCGCTTCGGTTCAATGCGCGGTCCGCCTTGCGGCGCTACCCGCGGAGATCGCGCAGATTCTCGAATTGTCGCGCTTGACCTCGGTTTTTACCGTCGCCCCGACGGTCGCCGACGCGCTGAACTAGCGCCCCGGCTCTTGCCGGCGGCCTTGCCTTTGCCCTTGCCCGATCCGCCGGACAATTCCTCCCGAATCACCGCTTGTGCCGCGGCCAACCGGGCGATTGGCACGCGATAAGGCGAACAGCTCACGTAGTCCATGCCGGAATCATGACAGAAGTGGACCGAGTCGGGATCACCCCCGTGCTCGCCGCAGATGCCGATCTTGAGGTTCGACTTGGCACCGCGGCCCTTTTCGATGGCGTGGCGCACGAGTTGTCCGACGCCGTCGCGGTCGATCGTCTGGAACGGATCGTGGGCGAAGATCGCCGCTTTGTCCTGATTCACGTAGTCCGGCAGGAACCGGCCGGCGTCGTCGCGCGAGAGCGCCATCACGGTCTGCGTCAGATCGTTCGTGCCGAAGGAGAAGAACTCCGACACGCCGGCGACCTTGTCGGCAGTCAGCGCCGCGCGGGGCGTCTCGATCATTGTGCCGACGAGGTAGTTCAGCCGCACGCCGGCGGTTTCGAGTATCTCCTGCGCGACGTATCGCGTGCGATCCACAAGGATGCCCAATTCCTTCGAGTCGATGCACAACGGGATCATGATCTCGGGCAGGACCTTGATCTTGCGCCGCACGCATTCGACGGCCGCCTCGATGATCGCCCGCACCTGCATCTCGAGAATCTCTGGGTAGGTGATGCACAGACGACAGCCGCGGTGGCCAAGCATCGGATTGGACTCGTGGAGCTGCTCGACGCGGCGGCGGACCTTTTCGTAGTCCACGCGCAGATGCGACGCCAGCTCGCGCTGCTTCTCCTCGGTGTGCGGCACGAATTCGTGCAGCGGCGGGTCGACGAGGCGGATCGTGACCGGCTTGCCGTTCATCGCCTCGAAGATGCCGATGAAGTCCTGCCGCTGGAAAGGCAGAAGCGTCGAGAGCGCCTTGCGCCGTTCGTCGGCCGTTTCAGCAACGATCATCTCCTGGATCGCGCGTCGACGCTCCTCGGTGTCGAAGAACATGTGCTCGGTGCGGCACAGGCCGATTCCCTCGGCGCCCATTCGCACGGCATTCTCGGCGTCGTAGGGCGTGTCTGCATTGGTGCGCACGCGAAGGCGGCGCCGGGCATCGCACCATTTCATTAGCGCGTAATACTCCTGTGGCAACGTCGGCGAGACGAGGCCCAACTCGCCTTCGTAAATCGTGCCGGCCGATCCATCGAGTGTGACGTAGTCGCCTGCGCGGAGCGTCTTGCCGTTGAGGCGAAGCGTCTCCTGACGCTCGTTGATCTCAAGCGCCTCGCATCCGACGATGCAGCACTTGCCCCAGCCGCGCGCGACGACGGCCGCGTGCGAGGTCTTGCCGCCGGTCGCGGTGAGAATGCCCTGCGCGACATGCATGCCGCCGACGTCTTCGGGGCTGGTCTCGCGCCGGACAAGAATGACCTTCTTGCCTTCGGCGTGCCAGCGTTCGGCCTGCGGCGCGGTGAAGACGATCTGCCCACACGCTGCACCCGGCACGGCATTGATGCCGATGCCCAGTTGGCGCATCGAAAGGCTCTTGGAGTCGAACTGCGGATCGATGATCGGGTAGAACAATCGCTCGATGTCGACGCCGGTGATGCGCAGGATGGCTTCGTCGCTCGACAGCACGGGTTTGGTCGCCGCCGCAGCGTATCGCCCCGGTAAGTACTTTTTCTTGACGAGGCGCGATGCTTCGGCCTTGTTCAGCAGCGGCTTGGTTGCCTGCTCGACGGCGATGCGGAACGTCGCGGTCGGTGTACGCTTGCCGCTGCGGCATTGCAGCATGTAGAGCTTGCCGCGCTCGACGGTGAACTCCAGGTCCTGCATGTCCTTGTAGTGTGTCTCGAGAATGACACGCACACCGCACAACTGGTCATAGACCTCGGCGTTTTTGCGCTTCAGCTCCTCCAGCGGGATCGGCGTGCGAATGCCGGCGACGACGTCCTCGCCCTGCGCGTTCATCAGCAGGTCGCCATAGAAGCGGTTCTCGCCGCTGTTCGGGTCGCGCGTGAAGCACACGCCCGTGCCGCTGTCCTCGCCCATGTTGCCGAAGACCATCTGGCAGATGGACACGGCCGTGCCGGGCAGGCCGTGAAACTTCTCCACTTCGCGGTACTTGACGGCCTTCTCGGCCATCCAGGAGTTGAAGACCGCGTCGATCGCGCCGCGAAGCTGCTCCCAAGGCTCCTGCGGGAAGCCGCGGCCGGTCTGCGACTGGAAGAACTCCTTGAACTCGGCGCACAACTCCCGGAGGTGGTCCGCCGTCAGGTCGGTGTCGAGTCGGAAACCCAGCGTCTGTTTCTTATGAGCGAGCTTTTCTTCCAGGATTTCCTTCGAGAGGCCGACCACAACGGTTGAATACATTTGAATAAAACGGCGATAGGAGTCCCACGCGAACCGCGCGTTGCCCGTGTTCTTCGCCAGGGCCTCGACCGACTTGTCGTTCAGGCCGAGGTTGAGCACCGTCTCCATCATGCCGGGCATCGAGACGGGCGCGCCGGATCGCACAGAAACCAGCAACGGGTCGCGCGCGTCGCCCAGCTTCTTCTTGCAGCACTTCTCGAGTTTGACCAGATTCTGGCGGACTTGCGCCTCCAGGCCGGTCGGCCACTTGCGGCTCTTCTCGTAGTAATACTTGCAGGCGTAGGTGGTGATCGTGAAACCCGCGGGAACCGGCAGGCCGATGTTGGTCATTTCGGCCAAGCCCGCGCCTTTGCCGCCGAGCAGATGCTTTTCGCTGCTCTTGCCTTCCGCCTTGCCGCCGCCGAAGAAATAGACAAACTTTTCCGCCATGAAGATCCTGACTCCGTTCTGCCGGGCGAGAGACCGCGCGCCGCGCTTGCGATGGACAGGCGCAGGTCGCCGTGACGCCGACCGTGATGGTTCTCGGGGGATGCTGCCGCTTTCGCGAATCCGACAATCCGCCGCAACGAAAAAAACCGACGAATCACCGGAAGTTTGCCGGCGCGTCCGTCGGTGGGAATGTACGTCCCGCGGCGGGGACTGTCAATTTCGGGCCTGTTTCGCGGTCGCGCAACGCTACCAGCGGCGGATGTGGCAGGACTTCTGACCGCGCTTCGTGAAATACTGCTGGTGGTAGTCCTCGGCGGCGTGGAACTCCACCGCGGGCACGATCTGCGTGACGATCTTGCCTTTCTCGCGGCCGGAGTTCTGCTGGCGCTCGAGGCTGGCGCGAGCGGCTTTCTCCTGTGCCGGTGAATGGTAGAAAATGGCCGAACGATATTGATCGCCGACATCGGGGCCTTGGCGATTCATTTGCGTTGGGTCGTGGATCGCCCAGAAGTTGTCCAGCAGCTTATCGTAGCTGACCTGCGTCGGATCGAACTCAACAAGCACGGCTTCGGCGTGTCCTGTGGTGTGTGAGCAGACCTGTTCGTACGTCGGCTTGGCAGTCTTTCCGCCTGTGTAGCCTACGGTCGTCTTAATGACGCCGGGGATGTTGGAGAACTCCAACTCCACGCCCCAGAAGCAACCCGCTGCAAACGTCGCCAGTTCAGTTTTCATAGGTGAATCTTTCGCCTTCCTCGATGGGGAATCCAACTTGTCCGCTGGGCGCGGCGAATCGGCGTTTTGCACGGTCGCGCCCGGGCTTGATTCGCTGTTTTGCCTGCAACCCGCCAGTGCAAAACAAGCCAACATCAGCACCTTCGCCGCCTTCGAATTTCGCAATGATAGCATGAGCGTCTTCCATTCGCCGCCGCCGGGGTCGCGCACCGCGCGGGACATGCTTCAGCGGCCTCGGAATCCTAATACTGCTTGCTGCGGGTTCCTATTCCCTGACGCTTCCGGAAAATCGTCCGAGAATGGGCGTGCGGGCCCCATCGTCTAAATGGAGTTGAAATCGTGCACGGATAACTACGAAGGCATTATCCCGGCTGAACGATATGGAGAGGGGGGGCCGGCCCCATTCTCGCGGCCGCACCACGCTTGCCGGGCCGGCAATTGTGTCCGCGTCGAAGGTTTGACGAAAAGAGGAGCGACGGCTTCGTCGCGATGAGCTATGAGCGAACTCCTGCCGGGTGGTGTGCTTTGCTCGAACGGCGTCCGGATGGACGACGCCGCGCTGCGCAAGTTGCTCGATCGCCTCGACGCTTCGGGCGTCAACGCCACGCCCCATGAGCGTCGCGTCTATCCGAGGTTCACCTATCGCCAGATCGCCTCGATCGAGCTTCGGCAACCAAGCGGTCATGTTTCCGTACTGAAGGCGCCGACGCGAAACTTGAGCCGAGGCGGCGTAGAGTTCCTGTCCCAGAGCTACGTTCACACGGGCTGCCGCTGTCGAACCGAGCTGCACTCAATGTATGGCGAGCCGCTTCAGATCGACGGCCGCGTCGTACGCTGTCAATACGTCGAGCACGGCGTGCACACGGTGGCGGTGCAATTCGACCGTCAGATCGACGTGACGATCTTTTCGGTGCTGGCGGTCTCGCGGCGTGTGTTGCTGGTGGAAGACGATGTGTTCGCGCGGAAGCTGGCGGAGTTTCATCTGCGCAAGCTGAACGCGCAAGTGGCGACCGCGGAGAACGGGCGCGAGGCGCTGGAGATTCTGGAGCGCGACGTCTTCGACGTGGTTTTCATGGACATTGAAATGCCGGAGATGGACGGCCTGACCGCGATGACAGAATTAAAGAAGCGCGGTTACAGCGGGCCGGTGGTTGCCATGACGGCGTTCTCGGATGCCGGCGACCGGGAGCGCATGCTGGCGGCGGGGTTCACGCAATACCTGGCAAAGCCGTTCTCGCGTGAGCAGGTGGAGGGGGTGCTTAAGCGCCTTGATTCGCAACCGCTGATCAGCAGCATCGCGACGGTCGAAGGCGCCCCGGAGGTCATCAACCAATTCGTCGAGGAGCTGGCCCACCGCATGACGGCGCTGGAGGCGGCGGTCGCACGGGAGCAGTTTGACGAATTGGCTTCGCTGGCGCGGCAACTGAAAGGCGAATCGCACAGTTGCGGGTTCGCGCCGATCGGCCAGGCCGCCGAGCAGGTCGAGTCCATTGTCGCGCGCAAGCTTCCCGTCGAGCAGATCAAAAAGCAGGTGCTGCAACTGGTTCGACTCTGTCGCATGGCGCGGCCCTGCAAGTGATGGGCCGGTTCGAATGCGGTCGTGCCGACCGGTGCTTCCACAAAAAAAGCGGCCGGTGACAATCGCCACCGACCGCGTGCGTTGAATCAGTTCTCGTACAAAGCGAACAAACTACTCGCCGTCGTCCTCGTCATCCTCTTCATCGCCGTCGTCGTCCTCATCGTCATCATCACTGTCTTCGTCGTCCTCGCTGTCGTCGTCTTCATCCTCGTCGTCGTCGGCCGCTTTGCGCGCCGCAGCCTTGGAGGGCTTGGCAGCTTCCGTCTTGCCTTCGTAGGCCAGTGCCTTGCGCTCGGCTCGGGCGATCTTGGCCTGCTCGAATTCGCCAAACTCATTGATGATCCGGTCGTAGTACTTGGCCGCGTCGGCCTTTTCGCCGTTCTGGGCCAGCACGCGGGCACAGGCCAGCCACTTGCCGCACTTCTTGCCGGCATCGGCACGCCGCAGCGCCTCCATGATCGTGCTGTTGCCCTTCATCTTCTTGATCTGTTCGTTCGCCTTCTTGGCTTGTGTTGACCCCTTGTGTTCAGCTGTTACCTGCGTGAAGAGGTCCATGGCATCGGCGAACTTGCCCTCGCGATACAGTTTGTCGGCCTTCTTCAGCACCGATGCGGCGGACTCATCCGACAGGCTGCCTTTCTTCTTCGGCGGATTGGACTTCAGTGCCGATTCGATCTCCGAATCGACGACCGCAGGATGGCCGGTCCAAAGAACCTTGCCATCCGGTCCGATCAGAATTGCCGTGGGCAGCGAGTTGATTCCGTACTTCTGGAGCGTCGATTTGGCGCCGCCTCCCACGACGTACGGCATTTTGTATTTTTCAACGAACGGGCCGACCTTCGATTTCGGCTCGTCCGACAGGGCGACCAGCAACATGCCCTTGGATTCATACTTCTTCTTCAATTCGACAAGGTGAGGGATGCTTTCCCGGCAGGGGCCGCACCACGTCGCCCAGAACTCCAGCAACACGAGCCGGCCTTTCAAGTGCTCGGAGTTGAGCGATTTGGCGCTGCCCGGCATGTTGATCCAGTAGTCCGCCTTGATCTCCGGCGCGGCTTCACCGACTTCCACGGCCCGCGCAACCGGAGTCTGGGACAGCGCGAACATCACCGCCGCAAGCAGAACGAACTTCTTCATGGGTCGTGTCTCCGTGTTTCTGAATCATCGCCGAGCAGACCGCGCATCCGCACGCCGGCCCGGCTCCGGGCGAATCGCCCCGTCAGATCACTCCAGCATAGCACCGACGGACCCTGTTTGACAAGCATCATTCGTACTCTCCAACACCAAAATCACCCTGCTCCGTTGGGCCGCCGAAAGGCACTCCACCCCGTCCCGGCCCCCGCATACACTTACGAAAATGAAGACTGCGCAAACTCCGCCCGATCCCGCATTTGCCCCGGAAGAGGCCGCCGCCCTCGCGCTCGACGCCGGCGACCCGCTGGCACGATTCCGAGAGCGGTTTGAGATTCCACCCGGCCCCGACGGCAGACCGGTCATTTACTTTTGTGGTAATTCGCTGGGCCTGATGCCCCGCGCCGCTCGCGACGCCGTGACCCAGGAACTCGATGATTGGGCTCGCCTCGCCGTCGACGCGCATTTCGAGGGTCGCTCGCCCTGGTATTCCTATCACGAGCAATTCCGCGAACCGGCCGCCCGGCTGGTCGGTGCGAAGCCCGCCGAAGTCGTCCTGATGAACAGCCTGACGGTGAACCTGCATCTGCTGATGGTCAGTTTCTATCAGCCGACGCACACGCGGTACAAGATTCTCATGGAAGACGCGGCGTTTCCGTCGGATACGTATGCCGCAGCGAGCCAGTTGCGATTTCACGGGCACGATCCGGACGACGCGCTGGCGATCATCCGCCCGCGCGAGGGCGAGTCGTTCATCCACCCCGGAGACATCGAGTCGGAGCTGGAGGACCACGGCGACCGCGTCGCGCTCGTCCTGCTTTCGGGCGTGAATTATTTCACCGGGCAGGTGTTTGACATGCAGCGCATCGCGGCCGTCGCGCGGGATGAGGGCTGCGTCGTCGGGCTGGACCTGGCGCACGCAGCGGGCAACGTGCCGCTCGCGCTGCACGAGTGGGGCGTGGACTTCGCGGCGTGGTGTTCTTACAAATATCTAAATAGCGGGCCGGGGGCCGTCGCCGGCGCGTTTGTCCACGAGCGCCATCACGCCAACCCGCGGCTGGACCGCTTCGCCGGCTGGTGGGGCAACGACCCGGCGACGCGTTTCCGCATGCATTTGAATGAGGAGTTTGTGCCGGTCGCACGGGCCGACGCCTGGCAGGTGAGCAACCCGCCGATCCTGTCGATGGCGCCGCTTCGCGCGTCGCTGGCGATCTTCGACGAAGCGGGGATGGGCAACCTGCGGGCCAAGTCGTTGCGGCTCACCGGGTACCTGCAATACCTATTGGATCGCATGCCGTCGCAGCGGTACGAGGTCATCACGCCCAGTCAGCCGGACCACCGCGGCTGCCAACTTTCGATCCTCGCGCACGAGCGGCCGAAGGAACTGTTCCACGCGCTGGAAGCGGCCGGCGTGAAGGCCGACTTCCGCGAGCCGAATGTCATCCGGGTGGCTCCGGTGCCGCTGTACAACACGTATCACGAAGTCTGGCGCTTCGCGCAGGTGCTGGCGCGGCACGCGTGATTAACTCGCCGGCTCATGCGCATTGGATCGTTTGCCAAGTCACATGGGTGTCCAGCCCGCCTCGGCCTTGCGCCGGGTGTCCGCGGCCATGTCGGCGATGCGCGCAAGCCGCTCTCGGAAAGGCAGGAGCAGGGCCGGCGTCATGGCGATGAGCATGAGCAGAGAAAAGGGACCGAGGCAGGTCGCCGCGCCGACCAATGTCCTTACGAGCACGGACCTGGGAACCTGGTAGAAGTAACAGGCAGTCAGGACCAGGGCGCCAACGCATGTCACTCCCCAGCCTCCAATTACGCCGGTGAAGGACGTGGATAGTTCGCGATCGTAGGTTCGCCGGGCCAGGGATCGTAGGTAAAGGAGGTAGCTCGAAAGCAGCAGCAGCATGAGGGCGGCCCCGATCAGTGCGTAGCCTTCCCAACTCACCGGTCCGCCGCCGAGCGCGAACAGCAATCCGAGCAAAAGCCACGCCCCGCAACTGACAATCGAAAACCGCACGGCGCGCCGCAAGGTGAAAGGACGGCGGTCCTCGACGGCCGCTGATTCGGCGAGCGTCGCGCGCCACAGGCCGGCGAGCGGTACGACAAACACCAAGCCGATGGTGCCGAGCGCGGTGGAACTCCGAAGATGGTTCGACGCGAGCAGGGCGAGCGTGCCGCACGCGACGGCGAAGAACCCCGCGAGTCCGATGTGCAGGATGTCCATCCCGCGCACGATTCTTCGCAGCCAGATCGGATCGCTGAAATAGAGAAAATCCCCCAGCAGCGAATGCTTGATCGCCGTGCCGCACTCCGGACAGACGCCGTCGGGCGACAACCCGCGCAGGTTGTACCCGCATGCGCTGCACGGAGTCTCCGACGAGAGCCGTCCGTCGTTATCGAGGGCGTAGTAGGGGAATCGGCGGTCGTGGCTCACGGTTCTTACCGCGTCGGCGCTTGGTTCCTGCCGCGCGGCCCCGCGCGCGGATTGTCAGCATTATCGTAATTGAATGCGCGAGAGAAGGAGAGGGGCTTGGTTCGTACCGCGGGCACCGTCTATCAAATGAGCGCGATCACCGCCGCGTCGTGGTGGGCTGTTACCACCATGCGAGTTGCTGCTGCGTGCTGCAACGCTATGGCTTTGTCTTCGCCCCGTCCTGCATGATCTTGGCCGCGCCGATTTCTTCGAAACGCGAAAGGTCGGTCCAGAAGGTGCCCTCGCCGGCGAAGAAGAGCTTGATCGACTGCGGCTGGAAGTTCTCCGCGAAGGTATACAAATTGTACGCCTTCGCGCTGCCGAACGCGCCGACGAGCAGCTTGTACCCCTCGGCCTCGGCCGCCTTTTTGAACTTCTCCACGTCGGCCTTGGCCTGACCCAGGATCTCCGTCCGCTGCGCGTCGAGCAGGGCGACCTGTTGCTGGATCGTCGCGACCTCCAGCGCTGCCTGGGCGTCGACTTCGGCGGCGAGTTTCTCACCGTCGGCCTGCACGTTTGCCACACCGATGCGCGTCTCGGCGCGGATCGTCTCGCGGGCGATATCGACCTTCTTCTTGAACTCCTCGAGCTGGGCCTTGGCCGTCGCGGCGTCGCGCTGCTTCTCCTTGGTGAGCTGCTTTTCCTTGGCGACGTAGCTCTCCTGAATCGTGCGCTTGAGGTCCTCGGCGCTTTCGCCACCGGTCATGAACTCGGGCGGCTGCACGTCGATCTCGCGCACCAGCGCCAGCAGCACTTCGATGTTCTTTCCGCGGCAGATGCGCTTCAATTCGTCCTTCAGGTCGCGCTGGAACTTCTCGCGTTTCTCGCCCTGGATGAAATCGCGCGCCGCGTAGGTCGAGCCGATGTTCCGGCAGATGGATCGAAGCTGCGGCTCGATGACCTTCTCAATCACGCCGTCGGTATTGCCGAACTCATTGATGATCTGGGCCGCGTGGCGCGGGTCGATGCCCCAGACAACCGTGACGCCGACGCGAATGAGGAATCCCGTGTCCGACGGGAACGAGATTTGATACGTCCGCTCACCGGGGATGTTCGTCGTGCTGAACTCGTTGAAGCCGATCTCGATCAGCGTCACCTTCTGCAGCTTGGGGTTGATGAAATAGACGCCCGGCTGCAACACGTCCTTCAACGTGCCGCGCTCGCCGGCGTTGGCCAGCGGTCGAACGAAACTCACCAGTTGGCTGGAGGCGGCCGACTCGGTCGTGTCGTTGGAGTCCAGCTCGGGCAGGATGGCCGACTCGCGCTGCTCCGGCGCGTTGCCGAACAGGTTGGTGACGACGCCGACAAAGCCTGCGGGGATGACCGTGGAGGGGTGCAGCTCCACTTCGTAGGCGTACGGATTGATCTTGTACGTGCCGGGTGTGAGCACTTCTTCAAGAATGCCGGCATAGGGCGAATCGCGCTTGACGAGCAGTTGCCCCGGTGGCGGCTTCTGGCCGATGCGGCGCGTGACGACGCCGATCATGGGGAACTTGCCCTGCGGCGAGAACTGGCCCCCGCGCAGGCGCTGCTTGGCCCGCGAGTTAATCGTGTGAATCCAGTCCCACGTGGCGGGGTCGCCGGCCGGGATGACCGTCAGGTCCTTCAGCTCCCACTCGTAGCGGAACGAGTCGCGGAAGTGCCGACCGGGGCCGAGTACGTCCAGCTCGATGCCCTTCTGGCCCGGCTCGGTGGCGACAAGCTGCCCGGCGGGAAGCGGCGTGCCCATCTTGCGGACCAGCACGGCGCACTTGTTCGGCGGCACGTAAATGCGGAACGAGAACCAGAACACAGCGGTGAATACGCCGCCGAGGACCAGGATCGACCCCATCAGGATGCGAAGTTTGTTTCCCATTAGCGGTTGCCTCCCTTCGAGGCCGACGGACTGGAATCAAAGCTGCGGAAGATGTCGGCGAACGGACCATCGACGTTTGTCAGAATGCTCTGGATCGACGGGGCGACCTTCTGATAGAAAAACTGCTGGGCGTAGGTCGTGCCGTCGCCGAAGGCGTTGACCGCGGCCTTGAGCGGCTCGGCCCGGGCCTGATAGCCGAACAAGATGACGTTTGCATCGGCCTGGCCGCGCGAGCGAAGCGCCGCCGCCTCCTTCTCGGCCGCCTCCAGCGTCAGCTTCGCGACAGCCAGCTCGCGGTTGGCCTTGGTCACGGCGACGTTCTTGCGCTGCTCGGCCTCCTTGGTCAGCGTGACGATCTCCGTGCGCATCTCGCCGAGCGACTTGTTCTGATTCTGAAGTTCCTGCTGCTCGACAAGCCGGGCTTCGGATTTCGCCTCCTCGATCTGATTGGTGTAGCGCTCAATCTCCTGGTCGGCCTGTTCGCGCTGGCTGATGAGCGATGCGATCTCGGCCGGCGGCTTGATGTCGCGCACAAGGGCCGACTTGATGTCGATGCCCTGTGTCCAGCATTCGCTCTTGAGTTCACTCAACAATCGCTCCTGGAACGCGGCGCGCGACTTGCCGCTGATGAACTCGCGTGCCTGGAGCTTGGACCCCTGGATGCGGGCGAGGCTGCGCACGTTCGGCAGGATGATCTTGTCGAGGATATCGCGCTTGTCGCCATAGGCGACGGCGACTTCGGCGACGTGATCGGGTCGAATCGCCCATTCAATCGTGCCCTCGATGGTGATCGTGAAGCTGTCGGACGAGGGGAAATGAATCGCGTCGTCGCCGACCATGTCGCATTTCTGGCTGCGCACGTCGACGATGTCGATCTGCTTCAGGTAGGGGTTGATGTACTCCAGCCCGGGCGGCAGGGTGGCGCGCTGCACGCCCTTTTCGCCGGGTTCCACGACAAACGTATTCTTCTTGACCGGGTCCGTCCCGCTCAACAGCGTGACCACGCCGGCGTGACCCTCGGGGATCGCGATCGCCGGGAACTTCTGCAATTCGTAAGCGAACGGATTGATGTTGTGCCGCCCCGGCGACAACGTCTCGCCCACCGGCCCGCGCTCGTCCGGCTCGGTCGCCACGGTCTTCGGGAAGGGCAGCGGCTTGCCGTACTTGCGGATCAGCACACCGACTTCGTTTTGCTTAAGGAGCGTCGCCGGCACGACCACGCGCTCGTAACTGAACGGGTTGTACCAGTGTCGCCCCTCGGGCAGCACCTCGAATCGCACGCCCTTGTAATCGACGCGGACGGCCTCGGGCGTGCTGCCGGTCTTTTCTGCGATCGACTTGACCAGTTCCGGGTACAGCACCACCTGATCACCGAGCTGGTCGCGCAGCTCCGGCGGCAGCACCTTGCCCGTCTTGTTCACGAGCACCAGGATGCTGTTTGTCGGCACTTCGACGCGCACAATAAACCAGAAGAAGCCCAATGCGCCGACCAGCAACAGCAGCAGCAGGCCGACGATCCCGCCGCTTCGCGGAAAGTTCATCGGTCGCAGCGGTCGCCGCGGGAAACCTGATTCGGAATCGGAATTCGTCATGATACGAATCCTCCTTGCGCGAGTGAGAATGCCCGCGAGACGATGCTACGTCAACCGCGCGCCGCAGTGACCGCAGAAATGCGCGTCGCCTTCTTCGGATTGCCCGCACTTCGAACAGCGCACCCCGCGCGGCGCGGGACGAGCCATTGCTTCACGGGACCGGCTGTCCGGCCGCGTGGCGCGTCGCAGCAACCAGATGCCCAAGTACAGGCACGCGGCTACGATGAGCAGAACGATGAATGTGACAGGCAGAAACATGCTTCGCGCTCCTCGCTACGGGAATATAACGTAAAAGCGCGACGGCCTGCGGTTATAAACCGGAGCCGTGTTTCAACCGGGTCTAACCGCCCGTGCGGAGCCGTTCAATGGCTCGTTGAATCGCGGCGCGATTGCCGCGGTCCAATTCATGAGAGAGCGCTTGTTCCAATCGGGGGATGTCGCCCGGTCCGCCGATGGCCTCGATCGCGCGAATCGCGCTGCGGCGAACGGCAACCGTGTCGTCGTGGACCATCATCTTGTCCAGTGCATCGACGAGCGGCTGAACAGACAGATCATCGCGCCGGATGCATGCCGCAACTGCGTCAGCCGCGCGAGCGCGGACGCCGGCGGTCTTGTCTTCCAGGAGCTTGAGCAGCAGGTCGGCGCTGACCCCGGATCGGCCGCTTGCGGCGATGGCCGAAATGGCCAGCGTGCGTACGCGCGAAGACGAATCCGAGCAGCCTGCCTCGGCCGTGGCGAAGTCGTCGGGCTTCGTTGAGAACGCCAGGGCAAAGATCGCCAGCCCGCGCGTCTGCTCATCGTCGGATTGCGCGTGCTTGCGCAGCCGCGGGCCGTAATCGCTCGCGAGCGCGGCAAGCAGGCTGGTCGCGCTTTCGCGAGCGTCGTCATCGGCTTTTTCGTTGGCGGCTTCCAGCTCCAGAAAGAGCGTGCCGATCGACTTGAGCAATTCCGCGTTGCTCAATCGCGCCTGCCCGTCATTCTGTGCCTTGATCTTCGCGCGAAGGTCGGCGATCACGGGCATCCACGGCGAGTCGGGATACTGCTGGACAAATCCGTCCACCAGCTTCGTCGCGTCGCGCGTGTGGCCCAGTTGCGTTTCCCGCGCCGCGAGATTGATCGCCTCCACCTGCTGCTTGAGCCGCTCCTGAACCGATTCAGCCAGGCGCTGCGCGTGGATCAGCTTCACTTGGATCTTCATATCGTACTCAATCGGCGCGTCGCCGCGCAGCCGCCGCCACGAAGCCTGCGCCTCGATGCGCTCCAGCCGCTGATCGAGCCGTGCCCAATGAATGACCGCCTGCACTTTGCCGAATTCGTACTCGCGCTCCAGGCCGCCGGCGAATCGTCCGCTTCCAAACATCGTCAATCGCGCCAGCGTCTCGCCGCCTTCCTTCGAAAGGTCGACGAACTCGAAGGTCTGCGTTCCGGAGAAGTCGGGCGCTTTCACGTCGCGCTCCCACTTGTGGCCCGCCTCGATCCGCTTGGGCGGCCAGTGTGCGAAGTCCAGCACCAGCTCCAGGATCGCGCGCTCCGGTCCCTCGACGCGCGGCGTCAGCGCAGGGCTGTCGCGCATCGACTTCTCGCCGCTCTCCAGCCGCGTGCTTCCGCGCGAGAGCAGCGAACGCGATGCCTTCGGCGCGCTCTTGAGTTGCTTGTTGTCCTTGAAGTAACCCAGCACCTTCGCCGGACCGTCGGCCATCATCTGATACAACGTCGCCGTTGCAGGCTTCGGGTCGGCCATGTTGATCTGTGTCCACGTCGCGACCTGCTCGTAGCTGAAAGTCTCGAGCGATTTGCCGATCGGTCGCGAGCGACGCGTCGCCCGGCGCACTTCGTAGGTCGCAAGCTGCCCCGGCAGCACGTTGTTCTTGAAGTCCATCCGCTGGGGCACGGGCTTCTTCGCCGGATTCTCCTTCGCAGCAGGCTTGGGCTTGCGCGGCGGATCGCCGGCCAATGTCGTCGACGTGATGCCGAATGCAGCAAGCAGCCCGAGCGTATGCAGGAGTTTGCGGTGACGCGTGAACATGGCAGGACCGTTAACGGGCTGGATCAGGCGGTGAAGCTCGCACACGGATTATACCCCGTGAACGTCGTTGTAACTGGAACGCTGCGTAACTTATCGCGTTGCAGGTTGCGGCGAAGGCTCGTCGGGATAGACAAACGGCACGGCCCGCGGGCTGAACTTCGGGAACTTCGCGTGCAGCACGATGACCCACGCCAGCCCTGTTACGAACGTACCGATGCTGATCAACTGCGAAATCGTCAGGCCCATGGAGTCGAGCGGGTTGTCCTGCCGAATCGACTCGTTCAGGATGCGCGAGATGGAATACAGCATCAGGAACCATCCCAGGACGATTCCGTGCCGCTCGCGATAGTAGAACAACAGCGTCAAGACGAGACAGATAATCGACGCCGAGATGGTCTCGTACAGTTGCGTGGGATGGGCCGGCTTGGAATGGTAATGCTGCGCCATCTCCCAGAGCTGCGCCGCCGTGAGGCCGAACCGCCGGGCGTGTTGTTCGACCGCGCCGATGGGATCGGACTGCGTGAATTGTTGAAGCGCGCGCGTGGCGGCCTGCAATTCTTCATTCGCCCGGGCGAGTTTATTTGGGTCAGCTGCAATCTCGGGTCGCGCCGGCGCCAGTCGCGCGGCGGTCAGGCGGTCATTCAGGGCCGTGTAAGTTTTTCCGTTGTCGGCCGCGGCGAGCTTGAGGTACTCGGCATAGAAGGGCGTCGATTCGCCCGCGCGATCGATGGTGATGAGTTCCTTGGGGATCGTCAATTGCCCGAACTTGAACTGTTGCACCATCGCCGGGCTGCCATACGGGAAATGGACCGCCCACGGAACCTCGGCCCGCTCGCGCGCCGGGTCGGTGTGATCGACGCAGGCCGCGCCCCAGCAGCAGCCGTTCAGGAAACAACCGATCCGCGTGACCGCGAGACCCCACGCCAGCGAGGGGGCCGTGATATCGAGGTACCAGCGAACCGACACCTTCGCATATCGACGCAGATAGATAATCAAAACCGGGATCACCAGCAGCGGCCCGCCCCAGAACTCCAGCCCGCCGGAGCGCAGATCGAACACCGCCGCCAGCGGATTGGGTGTGTTCGCGAAGCGTGAATCCCAGTAATGCCACACAAACATGATCCGCGCGCCGGCTACGCCGCAGATCAACGAAAGGAACCCGATGTTCAGCACCGTGTCGGCGTTGGCCTGCGACCGGTCCGCCCGTCGGCAGGCCATCCAGATGCCGGTCAGGAACGCGACCATGAGCATGACGCCATAGCTCTTGACGTCGGCCAGCCAGTCGGGAAGGAAGGGAATCTTGAAAAGCGTGGGATACATGGGGTCGCGGCGGGTTCAGGGCGTTGGAAGGTTCACGCGAGGCATCCTATGGGGTCGGCGGCGGGATTTCCACGGTGAGGTTATCAATCAATCTCACGCCGCCCAGGCGAATCGCACCGGCGATCAACACCCGTGGGCAGTGCGGGGTGATCGGCTCCAGCGTATCGGGGTCCACGAGACTCAAGTAATCAATCACAGCCGAGCCCGCACTTTGAACGACCGCATTCCGCATCGCGGCGACGATTCGGCCGATGGATGCCTCGCCTCGGAGAATCGCGTCGCGTCCGATGCAGAGCGCGCGATACAAAGCCAACGCATGACTGCGCTCCTCGCGTGAAAGCAATGCGTTGCGGCTGGAGAGCGCCAGGCCGTCGGCATCTCGAACGATCGGACACGTTACGATCTGTACCGGCATGGCAAGGTCGATCGCCATGCGTCGGAGGATCAGTGCCTGCTGCGCGTCCTTCTGTCCAAAATAGGTAACATCGGGCTGCACGATGTTGAAGAGCTTTGCGACGACCGTACAGACGCCCTCGAAATGCCCCGGGCGGAAAGGCCCGCACAGGGTATCGGCCAACCTGCCAGGCCGCACGCGCGTTTGCTCCCCCGGTGGATACATTTCCTCGGCGGTCGGCGCGAAGATGACATCGACCCCGGCCCGCTCGCAGGCCGTGCGATCGGCGTCCAAGGTCCGCGGATATCGATTCAAGTCTTCATTCGGCCCGAACTGGGTCGGGTTCACGAAGATGCTGACGACCGTGAAGCACCCATCGGCCCGGCAGCGATCGATGAGGCTGACATGCCCCGCGTGCAGCGCGCCCATCGTCGGCACGAAGCCGATCGTGCGGCCGCCCGCGCGCGCCGCGGCGATGGCCGGGCGAACCGAAGCGATGGACTCGGCGATGTGCATGGTGCGAAAGGATAACAGACCATTGCCGCTCGTGCGATTCAGCGAAGGAACTTGACGGGCAGCCTTAACTTCGCGATGCTATACCCCAATTTCGTTGATGGCCGGATGAAAAAAGGCGGCGTAACTTCACGTTCCGTTTTCCTCAATTCCTCGCTATTTCACTTCTGATTCGCGCTCTTCAGATTCGCGCTCTCGCCGAAGTGCCTCCATCTTTGCTTCGTGCATCTTCTCGATCTTCTCCCAGAACGCGGACGCGCGTCGCCGGTGCTCATAAACGTCGCGAGATTGATCGTTCAAATGTCGCTGGCCTTTGATCTCCGTGTTCTGCAGGCTGTCCGCCCAGCCGCGAAGTTGACGGGAACACGATTCCGCCAGACTCTTCAGATTTGAGATTTCAGATTTGAGATTTGAAAACTCCGGCAGACGCTCGCACAAGTGGAGCATCGAGCGAACTTCTCCGGCAGACCCCCGCGCGATGTAAATGAACATCAGGAGTTCGGCCGTCGAGCCGCGTTCGAACCCTTCCGCGATGTTGTTGGATACTGAAAGTGCCGCGCGACGCATCTGATCCAGCAGATCACCGGGCTGATGAAATGCGCGGTCCTTTGTCATTCGATAAACCCGCTCGGCGAGATCCTGCGCGGCCTTCCAGACCGGCAAGTCCTCAAAGCGGGAGTATTTCATGATGGTGCTCCGCTCTTGTTGAGCGAATCAAATAGGCGGTTTGCAACTCTCAAGTGGTCAAGGCTGCAATCGGATCACTCAAGTGTCAAGGCGCGCAGGTGACAAGCGTCGATTCTCGAATCTCAAATCCTAAATCTTAAATGCCAAGTGGTAAATCTTAAATCTCAAATCTGAACTCTTAAATCCCAAATTCCAGTCCTCAACGTCGAATTCGCTTGGGCGGCTGCCGTCGCTTGCGCGTTCGTCGATCGGATTCTGTGATCTCGCCCTGGTGAAAGATGCTTCACTATTGGGCCAGCAATTCCTCGATCTTCTTCTCCAGCACGTCCGTCAGCTCGTCGCCCCAGCCGATCTGCGACCAAACCACCTCGCCCTGCTTGTTGAGCAGGAATGAATGAGGAATCGACTTGCCGCCGTAGTCATCGCGGAAGACTTGCTTCCCGTCGAGGAGAATCGGGTAGTTCAGACTGTTCTTCGTCGCGAACTCCTGAACCATGTCTTTCGACTCATTCCATGCATTGACCGCCAGGATGGTGAACCCGCGCGACGCGTACTTCGCCTGCAACGCCTTGAAGTGCGGAGCCTCCGCACGGCAGGGCCCTCACTTGACCGCCCAAAAACCGATCAGCACGACTTGCCCCCGGCGCTGCGCGAGTGACACCTTTCCACCATTCAGGCTGTCAAGCGTGAAGTCCGGCGCCTGTTTCACTGGTCCGGCCGATTGCGAACAACTCGACAACGCGGCAAGCGCTACCAGGGAACCGATCATTAAGATTCGTGACGTGTTCATGCGTCCAATCCTACCTTTACGACGGGCTGCATTTCAAGTGTTCTGCCCGGGTGAGCGCGCGATACCGTCGATCATCAATACAATCCAATCAGATCATGGCTTCGGTTGGCCGCCGTCGCCCGGTGCCGGCTCGCCGGCTGATGGCGCCTCGGTCGGGCCGCTTCGAACAATTCGCCCGATGTGTGCCGTGAGCCGCTTTTTCGCGTCGAGGTACATCGGCAGATCGTCCTCATCCGCGTCTTCCATGGAAACGACCTTCTGGTACCACTTCAGCGCCTGTTCATATTGATCCGCCAGCTCGCACGTTACGCCCAGCGCGAAAACGGTGTCCGGCTCGTCGTCTTCGTCAGCGTGCGCCTTCTCGAAGAGCTGGATCGCCTGCGCCAGGTCGTCTCCGCGCAAGGCTCGCACGGCCTTCTCTCCGAACTTGCCGCGGCCGATGATCTCGTATTGCTGCTCGACCGTTACCGGCACCAGCCGGCTGGCAAAATCCCGCGCCGCCCGCTCCACCAGTTCACCGATGAAGTGATCCACCGGATCCAGGTCGCCCGCTTCGATGAACTGCCCGAAAAAGAAATCTGGCGATTTCGTGTCCGTCTTCTGGAACACCGGCGGCGCATGGTGCAACACGCTCTTGCCCGTCACCGCATCGACCAGGCTGAACGAACATTGCACCGTCAGACTCCGACTGATCTCCTCGATCTCGCGCGTCGGCAGCCCGGGCCCGCCACCGCCTCTCGGTCGACCGCGACCCGGCCCCGGCCCCGGCCCGCCACGATAGCGCACATCGCGCGGTGCCGGCGGCGGACCGCCCATCGCGCCGCCCAGCATCTGGCCCCAATCGATTTGCGACTTTGTCCGCTTCTGGACATCAATGTTGATGTTGATTCGGCTCATGATGAGGCCGTCCACCGAGAGCAGTTTGCCCGCGCGGGCCGCTGCGTCGCCCTCGACGATGCCGACCAGTTGCAGGTCCTGCTCATCGAGGATCGCTTTCGTCGCGCGGCGCTGCACGACCGTCAGCTTGTGACTTGATGATGTCGCCTGTGCCGCGCCGTCCTGCAACATGGCTTCGAGCAAATCCGCCGCGATGCCAGCCCATTTTCGTTCGCGCGCGTTGCCCTTGATGCCGTCGATGCTCGCCACACCCGCGTCGATGACGGCCACCGTCGTGATTCCCTCGGGCGGACCCTTCTCCGGCCCGACCACATACGACACGGTCACGACCTGCTTTTCCTTGGCGTAGGCTGTGGCGGTCAGCCCGATCAATGCGGTCAAGGCAACGAGAACCGGGGGCGATACGTTGGGCATGAATCGTCTCCTGACGGCTAAAGGTTGGAAGAGAATAGCCAGCCGCGGCCCGTCATGCAGCGCGGCGGGGGGATTTCGCCTTGCTATCTTCCCTTCAGACACGCCCGGCGGGGGGAGGTTAAGGGGCACTTTCCCCCGGAAAACCCACGAAAATCGCTTGTTTACAGCCGGGAGCGGTCCGGGTTATGCTATCCGCCGGTCGGTTTGACGTTCGAATTGGGTTCGCGCATTTCGTGGAGATGATTCCGCTTCCCGGTCGCACGCCTCCGCCTCTCTGGTCCGTGACCACGGGCCCTTTCTTGTCCGCCCGGAAAGTATTTGATTGGGCGGGTCTTTTGTTCGATGGCCAGGAGGCCAGAAATTCAGATGGCGAAGAAACTGTATGTGGGAAATCTGCCGTTCTCGATGACCGACGGCGAACTGGAACAACTCTTCTCGGCGCACGGCTCGGTCTCCAGCGCACAAGTCATCAGCGACCGCGACACCGGCCGAAGCAAGGGCTTTGGTTTCGTTGAAATGTCCAACGACTCCGAGGCGCAGGCGGCGATCGACGCGCTCAACGGCTCCCAGCAGGGCGGCCGGGCGCTGACGGTCAACGAGGCGCGACCGAAGGAGAATCGCGGCGGCGGTGGCGGCTACGGCTACGGCGGCGGCGGCGGTGGTCGCGGCGGCTACGGCGGCGGACGCGGCGGCGGCGGTGGTGGTCGCGGCGGTCGCGGCGGCTACGGCGGCGGCGGCGGTGGCGGCGGACGCGAGTGGTAATCGTTCGCGACGCGCGAACGATGGGCTGATCTAATCAGCTCGCCAGCGTTTGTGTAAACTTGACGGAAGCGCATCGATGCGGTGCGCTTCCGTTTTTTTGTTGGTGCATCGACGGGCACGAGGAGCCGTGCGCAATGTACGATTCTTGCCTCCACTGCGGGCGGACAATAAACTGAACGACATGCCACAAATGCAACTTAGAACCCCCCTTTACGACACGCATAAATCGCTCGGCGCCCGGCTCATTGACTTCGGCGGCTGGGAGATGCCCGTCATGTATCGCGGCATCGTCGAGGAGCATGTTCACACCCGCACGGCAAGCAGCATTTTCGATGTCTCCCACATGGGCCGGCTCTATCTGACCGGCAAGGAGGCCGAGGCATTGCTCCAGCACGTTTGCACGCGAAACGTCAGCAAGCTCAAGGTCGGCCGCAGCGGGTACAGCCACGTGTGCAATGAAGCGGGAGGAATTCTCGACGACGTGATCGTCTCGCGTTATGAAGACAAATGGCTGATGGTGTGCAACGCGGGCAATCGCGAGAAGATCGTGGCGCACCTGAAGCAGCACATGACCGGGCGCGACGTGAAGCTGGACGACCAGACGGCGGCGTCGGTGATGTTCGCGGTGCAGGGGCCGGCGACGATGGACCTGTTCAAGAAGCACATGCCGTTCAAAGTGGACGACATGGGGCGGTACGGCTTCATTAGCGGCTCGTACATGGGCCAGAAGTACAGCATCTTTCGCAGCGGCTACACCGGTGAGGATGGGCTGGAAGTCGTGCTCGGCGCGGGGCTGGGCGTGCTGGCGTGGGATTTTCTGACGAAGGATGGCGGGGCCGATCGCGTTACGGTGCGGCCCGCCGGGCTGGGCGCGCGGGACACGCTGCGCCTCGAAGCGGGCATGCCGCTCTACGGGCACGAGTTGAACGAACAGATTGATCCATTGTCGGCCGGGTGTGGCTGGTGCGTGGACCTGGAAAAGGAGTTTCTTGGCGCGGCGGCGCTGCGGAAGATCGCGGCGGACGGGCCGAAGCGGAAGATCACGGGGCTGGTGCTTGAGGGTCGACGCATCGCGCGGCAGGGCTCGAAGGTGCTTGTCGGCGATTCCGAAGCGGGCGAGGTGACCAGCGGGACGTTCAGCCCGACGCTGGAGGAGTCGATCGCGATGGCGTATGTCGATGCGGCGGCGTTGTCGAGCGGCGCGGCGCTTTGCGTCGATGTGCGCGGCGAGCGCATCGGGGCGACGGTCGTGTCGCTGCCGTTTTACAAACGCGCCGGTTGATTCGGCGCAGACCGTAAGAGGATTGCACGCAAAGAGCCGATCGCACGAGCGATCGGAGCCGGGCCGTGTTGGCCCGATTGAACGAGATGATGGTAGAAAGGGCGGGCACAACGTGAGCGTACCAACAGACCGGCGATATCTTTCCTCCCACGAGTGGCACAAGCTCGAAGGCGACCTTTGCACGATCGGCATCACCAAGTTCGCGGCCGATGAATTGACGGACATCACGTACGTCTCGCTGCCGAAAGTGGGTGCGGCGGTGACAGCCGGCAAACCCTTCGGCGAGGTGGAAAGCGTCAAGGCGACGAGCGATCTGTACGCCGGCGTCAGCGGCACCGTGGCCGAAGTGAACGCGAAGTTGAGCGATTCGCCGGAACTGGTGAACAACGATTCGTTCGACGGTGGCTGGATGATTAAGGTGAAGGTATCCGACGCGGCCCAGCATGCGGGCCTGCTCTCGGCGGGGGATTACGAGAAGCAGTTGGGGTAGGGTGGGCATTGCCCACCGCTGCTTATCCACGTTTACCCTCGCATCGGATAACACTGCCCCTCCAGCCAACTACTGGATGCAAGCTGAGCAGCACTAAACGTTCTCGTTGACATTGCCAATTCTCCCCCGTTGCCCGACGATATTCGGATGACTAGAACATCCGCGTCGCCGCGGCCGCAGCATGCCGCAGGGGAGAAGCCCGCATCCATGTCTTCGTCGTCCAGTTCATCCGGCGCGACCGACCCTGGTTCGCGCTCCCACGAAGCCGAACCGATCGACCCCGCCGCCACGTTTGTCCCGCGTCATCTTGGGCCGCGCGACCACGACATCGCGGAGATGCTCGCCGTCGTCGGCTGCGCATCGCTGGATGCACTAAGCGACGAGACGGTGCCCGCAGACATCCGGCTGAAGAAACCCCTGGCAATTGGTCCGTCACGCAGTGAGACCGACGTATTACGCGAGCTGGCCGGCCATGCCGCGCAGAATCGCGTGCTGCGTTCGATGATCGGCACGGGCTACTACGACTGCATCACGCCGCCGGTCATCCTTCGAAACATCCTCGAAAACCCCGGCTGGTACACGCAATACACACCGTACCAGGCCGAGATTTCGCAGGGCCGTCTCGAAGCATTGCTGAACTTTCAAACAATGGTCGCCGACCTGACGGGCCTGCCGCTGGCCAATGCGTCGCTGCTAGACGAAGCGACCGCCGCCGCCGAGTCCATGCACATGTGCCGGTCAATCGCGGGCGAATCGAATGAGCGGAATGTATTTTTTGTGGCGGCCGATTGTCATCCACAGACGATCGCCGTCGTGACGACGCGAGCGCAGCCGCTGGGGATCGTTGTCACGACAGGCGATCCGGCCGAGTTGCTCCGGTCAAAGGATGCCGCCCGGATGAAGACCCTGTTCGGGCTGTTGCTGCAATACCCGACGACGGACGGGCGGATCGAAGATTATCGCGGGCTGACGGCCTGGGCGCACGAGTTCGGCGTACCGGTCGCGGCGGCGACGGACCTGCTGGCCTGCACGCTGATCGCGCCGCCCGGCGAGTGGGGCGCGGACATCGCCCTCGGCTCGGCGCAGCGCTTGGGCGTGCCGATGGGCCTGGGCGGGCCGCACGCGGCGTTCCTGGCGACGAAGGATGAATACAAACGACTCATTCCCGGCCGCGTGATCGGTGTCTCGAAGGATGTCCACGGGCGACCGGCCTATCGCCTGGCCATCCAGACGCGCGAGCAGCACATCCGCCGCGAGAAGGCAACCAGCAACATTTGCACGGCCCAGGCTCTGCTGGCCATCGTGGCCAGCATGTACGCGGTTTATCACGGCCCGGCGGGGTTGAAGCGAATCGCGGAGGGGATTCACCGTCGTGCTGCTCGATTGCGCGAGCAACTCGCATCGCTGGGTTTCTGCCTGCCGGCGAATCGGTTTTTCGACACGATCACAGTTCATCTCGACGAGCAGAGTTATTTCGTCGGCGCGCCGGCAACGCTCGTGGATGCCGCCGCGAAGGCCGGATTCAACATCCGTGCGACGAGCGAGGCCGAGGTGTCGATCTCGGTGGACGAGACCACGACGGAAGACGACATCGCGAGGCTGATTGAAGCGCTCCGCACGCTGGCGAATAGCGCCGGCCGCAGCGGCTCGGTACATCCGTACAAGGCAGCGCCCGCCGATCTACCGCAACGCGAATCGTCCTATCTGACGCATCCCGTTTTCAATCTGTATCACAGCGAGACCGAGATGCTTCGCTACATGAAGCGGCTGGAGAATCGAGACTTGTCGCTGGCTCATGCGATGATCCCGCTCGGCTCCTGCACCATGAAACTCAATGCGACCTGCGAGATGATTCCGGTGACGTGGCCCGCGTTTGGGGCGATGCACCCGTTCGCGCCGGCCGATCAGTGGCCCGGTTATCAGAAGGTGTTTACCCAACTGGAGGGCTGGCTCGCGGAGATCACGGGCTTCGCCAGAGTGTCGCTGCAACCAAACGCGGGCTCGCAGGGGGAGTACGCCGGGCTGCTGGTCATCCGGGCGTATCATCAGGAGCGCGGCCAGGCTAATCGCGACGTCTGTCTCATACCAGATTCGGCGCACGGCACCAACCCCGCCAGCGCCGTCGTCGCCGGGTTCACCGTCGTGCCCGTCGCGTGCGACTCGGCCGGCAACATCGATGTGTCGGATCTTCGCGCCAAGGCCACCGAGCACAAGGACCGCCTTGGTGCGCTGATGGTGACCTACCCGTCCACCCATGGCGTATTTGAGACGGCCATCCGCGAGATCTGCCAGATCGTCCATCAGCACGGCGGGCTGGTCTATATGGACGGCGCGAACATGAACGCGCAGGTCGGGCTTTGCCGCCCCGGCGACATCGGCGCCGACGTCTGCCATCTCAATCTCCACAAGACGTTCTGCATTCCACACGGGGGCGGCGGACCGGGCATGGGGCCGATCGGCGTTACCGCCGCGCTCGCGCCGTTTCTTCCGGGGCATCCGGTCATCCGGCCCGGCACCGCGGGGGAGAAAGCAGTCGGCGCGGTGTCGGCCGCTCCATACGGCAGCCCGTCGATCCTGCCGATCTCGTGGGTCTATATCGCGGCGATGGGCGGCGAGGGGTTGAAGCGCGCGACGCAGGTTGCCATTCTGAATGCCAATTACATGGCACGCCGGCTGGAGAGGCACTTTACCGTCCTCTACCGCGGCAACAACGGTCGCGTCGCGCACGAATTCATTCTCGACTGCCGCCCGTTCGAGAAGTCTGCGGGCGTGAAAGTCGAGGACATCGCCAAGCGCCTGATCGATTTCGGCTTCCATGCTCCGACCATGTCCTTCCCCGTCCCCGGCACGCTCATGATCGAGCCGACCGAGAGCGAATCGCGAGAAGAACTTGATCGCTTCTGCGAAGCCATGATCGCCATCCGCGAAGAGATTCGTGCGATCGAGAACGGCGCGATGCCGCGAGACGACAATCCGCTCAAGGGCGCGCCCCACACGGCCGAATCGGTCGCACGGGACGATTGGCCGCACAAGTACGCGAGGGAACAGGCGGCTTACCCGCTGCCGTGGGTGCGGGATCACAAGTTCTGGCCCGCTGTGGGGCGGATTGATAATGCCTATGGGGATCGGAACCTGTTCTGCACGTGTCCGCCGATGGAAAAGTCAGTGAAGTAGTGCCCGACTTGACGATTTTGCGTATCACCCTTAGAAATAGGGGTCTCCCTCTGGCCGATATGAAAGGGAGAGCGACGCGGGTGTAGCTCAGTGGTAGAGCGTCACGTTGCCAACGTGAATGTCGTGAGTTCGAATCTCATCACCCGCTTTGATTGGATGGTCGCCGCGGATCGCGGGGCCGTTCAGTTGGCTGAAAATCAATAGCACCGCAGGGTACCGACCGTTTCACATGGTCAGGCGTTGGCTGCGGATGCGTGTGCCCCGGGGAGATCGACACCAGAGTCGGTCGGGCGTCAAACGCCTGACCGGCTTTTTTTGTTGCGCGGACGACCGGGCGTGTTTCCCGGCGGCCGACAGACAGGAGGCGTGCGATGGCGGCAAAGGGAATCACCGGTTCACAGACCGACGGCGACAACGCGACGGCGGACGAAGCCGAGGAGGAGCAGGACCCCAAGGCGCTGATGGCCAAGGCGATCGACGTGAAGGTGGCCGACGCCGGCGTGCTGCGCAAGAGCCTGACAGTGACGGTGCCGCGCGACGCGATCGACCGCGAGCTGGACAAGGAATACGGCGAGCTGACGCGCGAGGCGATCGTGCCGGGCTTTCGGCGCGGTCGAGCCCCGCGGCGGCTGGTCGAGAAACGCTTCGGCGGAGAAGTCGGTGCACAGGTCCAGACGCGCATCGTGTCCAACGCCTACCTCGCCGCGATTGAAAAGCAGGATCTGAAAGTCCTGGGCGATCCGTTGATCTGGGCGGTTCCGAAGGACAAACAGAGCGACCCGCAGGCAAAAGAGCAGCTTGTCGAGATGACGACGTACCTGCAGGGCATGAAGCTGCCGGCCGAAGGGTCGCTTCAATTCCGATGCGAGGTTGAGGTCAAGCCGTCGTTCGAGCTGCCGAAGCTCGAAGGCGTGGAGATCGAGAAGCCGCAGGTCGAGATCAACGAAGACGACATCAACGAGCAGGTCGACCGGCTTCGCTCGCGTCGCGGGCATTTCGCTCCGGTGGTGGACGGCAAGGTCGAGCCGAACGACATCGTGGTTTGCGACCTGGTCGTCTCCGTGGGCGGGAAGGAAGTCAAAAAGCAGGACAACGTCACGCTGGCGGCCCGGGCGCAGCGAATCGAGACCGTTGCGTTCGAGGACTTCGGCGACACGATCAAGGGGGCGAAGGTCGGCGACTCGCGCACGCTTGAGGGCACGCTGGGCGACGACTACGACGTGGAGGACGCCCGCGGCAAGAAGGCGAAGTTCGAGATCAAGGTCAACGACATCAAGCGGCTGCAATTGCCGCCGCTGGACAAAGCATTCCTGGAAAGCTTCGGCTTCGATTCCGAGAAGGACCTGCGCGAGCACCTTCGCCGGCAGATGGAAGGCGAGCTGTCGACCGCCATCAGCCGGGGCATGCGCGGCCAGGCGAGAAAATACCTGCTCGACAATACGAAGCTGGACCTCCCCGAAGGCTTAAGCTCGCGGACCGTGGAGCGGGCCGTTGTGCGCCGCATCGTAGAGTTGCAGCGCCAGGGCGTGCCGATGGAGGAGATTGAAAAACATGCCGACGAGCTTCGCACTAGCGCCGCGGAAGACGCGCTCGCTGAATTGAAGCTGCACTTCGTCCTTGAGGAGATCGCCGAGAAATTGGAACTGGATGTCTCCGAGGAGGAGTTGAACGCCCAGATCGCTTCCATCGCCCAGATGTACGGCCGCCGATTCGACCGGGTGCGCGACGACCTGATGAAGAACAACGGCATCGAATCGCTGTACCTCCAGGTTCGGGACGACAAGTGCCTGGACCACGTCATCAAGCATGCGGTGATCAAAGAGTCGAAGCCGGACATCAAGGGCAAGGGCGAAAAGGCCGAGAAAGCAGCCAAGGCCAAGCCCGAAAAGGCAGAAAAGGCCGAAACGGCCGAGAAATCGGACAAGGCGCCGGCCGCCAAGAAAGAGGCGAAGGCCGCCGCTCCAAAGCCCGAAAAGAAGAAGGAGTCCGGCGGCGACGCAGCCAAGCCGGCGCGCAAGCCGCCGTCGAAGAAGTAGCCGTGCCGTGTCCGATGATTGTGCGACTATGATCCCGGCCGTCGGGTCGGGGTTGTTTGAACGAAGGGCAATACCATGGATGGAACCAGAAGCGCGGCGATGGGGATGATTCAGCGGCTCATGCCGGACACCTTTGCGCAGGGCGCGCCCTATCAGCGCATCCGAGAGATGTCCATCGAGGACATGCTCCTGGAGAATCGCATCATCTTTCTCGCCGGGCCGATCAACGATCGTTCGGCGAGCCTCGTGATCATGCGGTTGTTGTACCTTCAAAGCATCAAGAAGGACCAGGACATCCATCTGTACATCAACTGCCCCGGCGGCATGGTCGACCAGACCCTCGCCATTTACGACACGATGCGATTTCTCACCTGCGACATCGCGACGTATTCCATCGGGCAGGCGGCCAGCGGCGGAGCGGTCATCCTGACGGCCGGCACCAAGGGCAAGCGCTTCGCCCTGCCAAACAGCAAGATCATGCTGCACCAGCCGTGGGGCGGCATCACCGGTCAGGCGGAAGACATTCGAATCCAGGCCGAGGAGATCCTGCGCGACAAGCGCAAGCTGAATGAGATTCTGGCGAAACACACCGGCATGACGCCGGAGAAGATCGAGGAAGAAACGGAACGCGATCGATTCATCGAGCCGGCCGAGGCGGTGAAGTGGGGCCTCGTCGATGAGATTCTCGACGCCCCGGGCAAGAAGCTGGAAGAGAAGAAGTAACGCAACGGAAGGCAACGCACGCGAGCGAAGGAGTGCCGACGATGGCGATGAACAACAACCTGATTCCGTTTGTCATTGAAAAGACTGGCCGGGGCGAACGGTCCTACGATATCTACTCGCGGCTGCTGAAGGACCGCGTCGTGTTTCTCGGGGGGCCGATTGACGACGAAGTGGCGAACGTCATCGTCGCGCAGATGCTGTTCCTCTCGAACGAGGACCCGCAGGCCGACATTCACTTTTATGTGAACTCGCCCGGCGGCAGCGTTTCAGCCGGCCTCGCGATCTATGACACCATGCAGTTTCTCCGCTGCGACGTGGCGACCTACTGCGTCGGCGTGTCGGCCAGCATGGGCGCGATCCTGCTGTGCGGCGGAGCCAAGGGCAAACGCTACGCGCTGCCCAATTCGCGCGTGTTGCTCCACCAGCCGCTGATCGGCGGTGTCATGCAGGGCGCGGCCACGGACCTGTCCATCGAGGCGAAGGAAATTCTGCGATTGCGAGACGTGCTGTACGGCATCATCCGCAAGCACACCGGCGCCGACATCAAGAAGATCGAGAAGGATTGCGATCGCAATCTCTGGCTCGATCCGGTGGAAGCGACCGAATACGGCCTCGTGGACAAGATTCTCGAGCGGCAGCCCGAAATGGTCCGCCGTGCCAATTCCGACGAGGACTAACGAGTCTGATGCCTCACTTTGATGCTCAACGAGCCGCGGGCTTCGTCCCGCACAGCCATGCGAACCTCGTTGCATGCCGGTGGCGAATTCACCTGACCGGCGCGATCGCGTTCGGTCTGATGCTTGCGGGTCTCGGCTGCAACACGCGGCCCGACGCCCACATCGCACAGATTCAGGAGCTTGAAGACAAAGTCGCGGCGCAGGGCAGGTCGCTCGCCGAGAAGGACGCGACCCTCGCACAACAAGCCGCGGAGATTCAGCGACTGCGCGGCATGGATGATCGCGCCCGGTACGACCGCCTCGTGCGTGTCGACCGCATCGACCTGGACCGCCTCTCGGGAATGTATGACGACAATCGCGACGGCGTGCCCGACGGCATCGTGCTTTATGTTCGTCTTTATGACGCCGACAATGACGTTCTCAAGGCGGCGGGTTCAGTTCGCGTCTCACTTTATGACTTGTCACTTCCCGATGGGCAGCAATCCTTGGCCCGGCTCGATTATTCCGCGGAAGAGCTGAAGCCCCTTTGGTTCGGCCGCTTCATGACCTCTCACTACACCTTGCGGCTGCCGTTCGGACCCAACTGCCGCAAGCCGTCCGGTCAGTCCGTAACCGCCGTGGTGGTCTTCACAGACCTTCTGACCGGCCGCTCATTCGAAGTTCAAAAGGCCTTGTCCAGCGAGGCTGTTGCCGCAAACGATTCCCCCTGACGCCGATAGTCCGGCTCGTGTGGGTCGGCCGCCGACTCGCCAATCACTGCAAAAACGTCGATTTCAGTATCAGGAACACGGCCTCGTCCAGATTGGAAGGGCAAATGGGATACTGTTCGTCCACGCACACCTCCCGGATTCTTGACCCCTGGAACGTGGCCTGCTAGTGGCGCGGGATTCAATCGCCAGTATTGTTACGGGCATGAATGATCCGATAACAGGGATAAAGCTTGGTTTGGTCGCGGTTTGCGCTGATATTATCGGCATCCGCCGAGGCGGTTGCAGGAACATGGAAATGGTCGGCCAGGCAAAGTTGGCGTGGCCCTGCGCAGCGGCAACGCATCCTTGCGGTATCGACGGATGCGGGCGCGCGGCGCAGAAACGGAACCCGTAGATGGCGCACGGATTCTCGAAATCCGTGTGAATGAGGTGAGACGCTCGTGAAGACCCGCCCAGCGCCCAATGCCGTCTCGGAAGCTCGCATTCGCCTCGTGTCCACCGATCCGTCGGTCCGCCCGGGGGTGCGCGGCGTCGAACAGGACCTGACGATCATCGGATCGGGCGATGGCTGTGAAATCTGTCTTTCATCCAGCCGGGTCGATGCGGCACACACCGCGATCCTTCGCATTGGCGCCGCGGCGTTCGCCTGCGATCTCGGCGGCGCAGGCGGCACGATCGTGAACGAGCGGCGAATTCGGTTTGAGCGGTTGAGCGACGGGACCGTGCTCAAGATCGGTCCGTATTCCTTCTGCGTTGAATTGTCGAACACGATTGCGGGCAACGCGGCCTATGGAACGTTCACGCTGCGCGATGACCGCACGATTGGGGAAATAACAAGTCAGGAACCGGTGCTGTTAATCGGCAGCGACGCAGCGTGCGATGTCGTGCTGGCCGATCCCTCGATTGGTCCGCGTCATGCGTTGATCGCCTGGACGACGCAGGGGCCCGTGCTGCGCGACTTGGTGGGCAGCTTCAACATTCGGCGCAACGGCCGGCACGTGCAGCAATCGACTCTGTGCGAAGGCGATCGGATCGGCATCGGCCCATACGAGCTTGCATTCTCGTGCAGGGCCCAATCGATCGCCGTTCCCACGGGCGAGCAGGCGGTTGGCGCGGGAAGCGCGACCCTGACCGGCGCCGAGGGCGGCACGAGCCTCGCAGAAATCTTGAGCCAGATGTCGCACGCCGACACACCGTGGCCGGATTCGATACTGACCGGGGCGGGCGGCGCGAAATCGCTTGGTGAGACAATTGACGATACGGAAATCGAGGAAGCCATTGCAGCGTCGGCGGAAGCGTCTCACGTCGCCGGCGAGCGGGGCGCATCCACCGAAACGGCGTCCATGGGTGATGCGAACGATGCCGTTGTCTCGGCACGACTCAAAGTGGTGAATGAGAAAAGCGAGCGCCTCAAGGCGCGCGTGGCCGCGGCGCAGCATGCGCTCGACGAGCGCGCGAAAAAGCTGTGGGACGGCCTTTCGAAGGAACGCGAACGATTGAGCGGCTATCACAGCGAACTGCAATCCAAGGCCCGCAAGCTGCTGGAAGCCGCGATGCAAAAACGCGAGGCGCTCCAGGCGCAGACCGGCGCGGCCGACCCCAACCAGGCCGCCGAGCGTGCCGAACCGGTTCCGCCACTCATCGACCGCCGCGAGGTGGATCGCGTTTTCGGTGGGGCATTTGAACCGGCCGAGGCGACGAAGCGAAACGCAGATGCGACGGATCATGCGATTCGCCGGGCGGAAGGCACGACGACTTCGGACGCGGCGACCGCTACGCAACCCTTTACCGTTATTTCGGCCGACTCCTTGGAAGCCCAGGCGGCGGAGTTGGCGTCGCTGGTTCGCGCCGAGCGAAGCGAAGTGGATGAAACGGACGCGCGGCTGGAGGCATTGCGATTTGACATTGAGCGGCTGCGGAGCCACCTGGACCGCGCCGAGGACAGACACCGCGTGCGGCGCAAGGAACTGGACGAGCGCGTCCAGACGCTTCGCCGTGCGCACCAGGCGTTGGCGGGTGAGCACGAAGCGCTGATGAATCGGATTCGTCAGGTGGAGGCGCGGCAGGCGACCGTGAACAGCAGCCTCGCCGAGGCCGAGCAGGGACAAGCGGAGATCGCGGCAGAAGCGCAACAGTTGGCGGCGACCCGTGATGAGTTCGAGTCTCGTCGCACTGAACTTCGCCAGACGCTGGAGTCCGAGCGATTGCGGTTGCAGATGCGCCAATCGGAGATGCAACGGCGCGCGGCCGAGCTGGCGCGAATGGCTCGCGAACGGCGGCAGCAAATCGAGGACCAACTGGCGCGGCAGCAATCGGCGCTGGAAGCTCGCGAGCGCGAGATTCGGGCGCAGCGCCTGGCAATCGAGGAAGCCGGACGATTCGAACTGGATCGAACTGCAGGCGAATTGGAAAAGGTGCTGAACGCGCGGCTGACGGACATCGAGCGAGAGATTCAATCGCGTCAGAGCGGCTTGAGTTCGTGGATGAATGCATTGTCGTGCGGCACGACGCCCGAAGGAGAAACAAAATCCCGAATGGGTGCGACCCCTTCGACCCGATTCGACGCGACGCCTTCGAACGGGCATTCCGGGTCGGCCGAGTCGTATGAATTCGGGGTGGAGGCTCCGGCTGCGACGTCTACGGAGCGAGGCCGGTTAACTGACCTGCAGCGCGAGATCGAGGGCCTGCAGGACGCGATTCGCGGAATTCCGCAGGTGGCGCCGGAGTCAGATCCGAACACCAGCGCGACCGACGCCGCGCAAAAGTCTCGCTGGCCCACGGCGCTGAAGGCGCGATTGAGCGAAAAGATCGCGTCGCTGCGGGTGCAAGTTGCTCCCGACGGCCGGAAACCTCTGGAGCCGATTCCCCTTGAAGGAGAAGGTTCCTAAAGCGGGCCATCGCGCCCGGAGTCGCCCATGGATGGGTGACCCACTGAATCTGATGCGACGGTACGGCGGAGTCGTTCCAGTATGCACAACCCAGGTTCTCCATACGAAGACAACACAGAGCAAGGCTTTCCGAATTCGGGCGCGCCTTCGTCCGACGCGGCGCACGATCTCGGATCAGCCATGGCATCCGGCGGCAGCCCAAGCCTGGGCGATCCATTGGATGTTGCCTCGGAATTTGCGACGGCAGCGGCCTCCGTCGAGGCTGACTTGACGCGTGACCTGGAGAAGCTTCGATCGGTTGCAGATGGATTCGGCGCCGGGCTTGGTTGGGCGGACCAATACGCGGATGAAGCGGCGGCGCTGGCGGCGCTGGGGTCGGGGTTTGATGGTGCCGGGATCGGTGCGAAGGGTTCGTCGCATTCACCGCAGACGGGGGTACAATTCCAAAGCGGGGGGGCTTCGGCGGGGATGGGGGACGGGGCAGCCAGGAATTCCAAGCCGCTCTGGCCGGATGCCGGAGCGACGCTTCGCGCGCACGAACGGGCTGTTGGCTCGGGTTCGGCCGCGTCACCACAGCAGTCAACCGGCGACGGCGCCGGTTCAGCCGGCGGTCGCATTCGAACGGCGCTCAACATGGGAAAACCGATGCCCAGGGATTTCGTGATGGGACAGGCGGCGCAGTCGTCGTCGGGGGCGTCGACCGGGGACGATCCGCTGCTGGACGAAGGTGTTTCGGAGCAGACGCTGGGCCGCATGCAGAAGGAACTGCAGGAGGCGCGCGAGCAGTTGGCCGAGGCACGAGAGACCATCACGCAGCAGCAGCGCGCACCCGGCCAAGCGACAAATCGAACTCGAGCCGACGCAACGACGAATGCCGGTTCAGAGGCTGGTTCAGCCGGCGGGCTTTCGCGAGAAGAGATTGACAAGCGCGCGACCGAGTTGCGTCAGCGCGTCGTGATGGCGCAACAGGCGCTGGATGAGCGCGCGCGAAAACTGAGACAGGCTCTGGCGGCGGAACGCAGCCGGTTGAAAGCCTATCACGCCCAACTGCAGCGGCGCGCGTCGGAGCTTTCGGAACAGTCGCGGCGACAGGTGTACGGACCGGACAGTGCGCGGCGGCAGGAAGAGCTGGAGGTTCAGCGGGCGGATTTTTCCCGGCGAACGGCCGAGCTGGAGCAGCTTGAGGCGCAGCTTCGCGAGACCGCGAAGGCGGAGCTGGCGCAGCGCCGCGCCGAACTGGAGCAGATGGTCAAGGCGCAGCTCACCGCGCGGCAGGCGGTGCTGGTGCAGCGCGAACGGGCGCTCGTCGAGCGCGAGGCGAAGCTGGACGAGGTGATTCAGTCGCGCGCGGCGCAGATCAAGCGCGAGGCGGCGAGTTGGGAAGGTCGACTCGGGACGCGCCAGCGAGTCCTGTCCGAACGCGAGATGACGTTTGATCAGCGCGCCAAGGCAAGGCTGGACGAGGCCGAGCGCGAGGCCGGTCGGCGTCTGTCGGATGCCGATCGCGAAGTTCAGGTTCGATTCGCCGAAGCGAAGAAGGAACTGGCGGCGCGACAGACGGAACTGGAGTCGCGTGAGCGAGGATTGAACGAGCGAGAGAATCGCATCGAGGCCGAGCGCGCGGCGCGACTGGCGGAACTGGAACGCGACATGGCGGCGCGCGAGGCCGCGCTGGAGGCCAAGAAGCGCCTGCTCTTCAAGCGCGAGGCTGAACTGGAAGCAAACGTCAGCACGCGGTTGGCCGAATTGAAGCGCGAGACGGTCGAGAAACAGACCGAACTGGACAAAAAGCGCGACGCGCTGATGAAGCGCGAGGCGGAGGTGGAGCAGACCGCCGCGGCCAGAATCGCAGAGATGAAGCGCGAGCTGGCACAGCAGCAGGCCGAACTGGCGGCCAAGCAGGATCAGTTCATCAAGCGCGAAGCGCAGCTGGAGCAGGCGGTCAGCAATCGCGTGAGCGAGCTTCGCCGTGAACTGATGGACGAGCAAGGCGAAGTCCGTGCCCGGGCGGCGTCGCTGGCCAAGCGCGAGGCCGACCTTGAGCAAATGGTGCAGTCGCGCGTGGGCGATGTTCGCCGGCGGCTGGCCGAAGAGCAGGCCGAACTGGAGCAGCAGAAACGATCGCTGTTCGAGCGCGAGACCAAACTGGAGCAGACGATCGTTGCACGGTTGGCGGAGATGGATCGTCAGTCAGCGGCGCGCCGCACGGAAATCGAGGAGCGTGAGCGAGCCGTGGCACGGCTGGAGGCGGAGATTCGCAGCAAGTCTGATGCGCTGGAGAAGGCGCGCGCCTCGCAAGCGGAGCAACAGAAGTCTCGCGCGGCGGAACTGGAAGAGCAAATCCGCCGCCATCGCGAAGCAGTCGAGAAGGAAGAAGCGATTATCCGGGAGCGAGTGGCCGAGGCGGTGGCACGGCACGAGGCGGAGATCGCCTACCGGTTGCGCACGCTGGAAGATCGCGAGAAGGCCATCGCGCAGCGGGAGCAGTCGTTCTCGACCGTCGAGGCGGAGTTGAAGCAGCGCGAGGCGTTGCTGGCATCGCGCGCCGAAGCCGTCGAGCAGGGCGAGCAGGAGTTTTCGCATCGTCAGCTCGATTTGGAGATGCGTGAACATCGCATCAAGGATCGCGAAACCGAGCAGGATTCACGCCGGCGGGAGCTGGATGAGCTTCGCCAGGCGGTGGATCGCCGGATCGTGGAGGCGGAAGCGGCAGAACAATCGGTCCGCGAGATGAAGGACCGCATCGAGCGGCAGTTGGATGCGCTTCGCAAGGGTGAGGGGGATCTGGAGCAGGAGCGCGAGCTGCTGACGGCGCGCAGCGCCGAAATGGAATCGCGTGAATCAGCGCTGAAAGCGCGGACGGACGAAATTCAGTCGCTCAACCGCGACCTGGATGCCGAGGCGAGGCGGCTGGCGCAGGAGCGCGAAAAGCTGATCGACCTGGAGCATCGCGCGAGCGAGGTCGAGGCGCAGCGGCTGGACCTCGAAGCACAAATGGCGGCGGTCGAGAAGAAGCAGCGCGAAGTGGATCACGCGCAGGCGATGCTCGATCGAGAGGCGGCCGAGTTTGAGAAGATGCGCCTGGAAGTGGATCGCAAGGCGGCGGACTTCGACGTGCGCGAGTCGGCCCTGGAAGCGCGGTCGAAGGAACTGGCACGCGAGTCGGAATCGGTCCATTCGGCCCAGAAGGCGCTTGAGGCACAACAGGCGGAGATCGCGGCCCTGCGCGAGACGCATACGCGGCGGCTCGCCGATCTGGACGCGCGCGAGAGCATCGTGTCCGACCTGGAGCGCCAGAAGGCCGAAGTCGAGAAGCAGGGGCAGGCGCTTCGTGAGGCGCAGGAGACGCTTCGAGCCGAGCGATCGCGCATGGCCGAAGACAAGGCGCATCAGGACCGCCTCCGTGAGGAGTTGTCGCTGCGTGCCGAGGAGATCGCGTCGCAGCGCACGGATGTCGACGCCCGGCGAGAGGAACTGGATCGCGAATGGGCAAAACTGGAACGCGAGCGCGTGGCTGCGCGCGATCGCGAGCGGCTGCTGGCTGAAGAGACGGCGCAGCTCAAGGCCACGCAGGCCGAGGTGGAGCAGGCCCGGGCGTCTCTGCGACGAACAACCGAAGAGACGGAGGAACTTCGCCGCCAGCTTGTGGCCAAGGCCGACCGCATGCGGCTGCGCAAGGCGCGGCTCGCGGAAGACGCCGGCCTGGTCGATGCTCGCTTGAAAGAACTGAACGGAGAACTGGAAGCGGCTCGGCGCGAGCGATTGAAGCTGACGCAGGAGCGCGAAGAGCTGGAGCGATCGCATCAGCACATCGCGGCCGAGCAGCAACGCTTGACCCGGGCGCGCGAGGAGTTGGAAGAGCAGCAGGCGGCCGATGTCGAGGCGAGGCGGCTGAATGACGAACATCGCCGGCGGCTGGCCGACCGCGAAGAGCGGATGGCGAAACGGGCGCGGCAACTCGAGCAATATGGAGCGAATCTCAAGCGCCAACTGGCCGAACTGCGCCGGCAACGGCAGGACTGGGCCGAGCTTCACGGCCGCGGCGAATCGGGCCAGAAGCTGTCGACGCTACTTCGGGATGCCGAGGCGAAGGAGCGCGAGCTTCGTCAGAAGGAAGAGGCGCTGCGTGCGCACGAAGAGGCGTTGTCTGCCGTCGCCGCAGAAGTGGCTGAGGCGAAGCAGGAAATCGAGCGTCGCACGCGTGCGGTGGAAGGCAAGGCGGCGGAGGTTCGGCAGGAAGTCGAGCAGTTGCTTCGCCAGCGGGACGATCTGGAGGAGGCGGTTGCCGATCGTCGTGCGGCGCTAGAGCGCTCGCGGCATGACGCCGAGTCGCAGGTGGCGGAGTTGGAGGCCCAGCTTCGCGACCGCGAACGACAGTTGGAAGCGGACTATCAGGCACGCGTGGAAGCGCTGGAAGCCGAGGCAGCCGGCCGTGAAGAGCGCGCGATGCAGGAGTTGCGCGAGAAGTTTGAGTTGTCCATCGCGGATCGCCTGGCGGACGTGGAGCGCCGCGAGGAAGAAACGCAGCGTCGATGTGAGAATCGCCTGTCGGAAGTGCAGCGTGACATTCAAACTCGGCTTGAGCTACTCGAGACGGAACTGAAGGAGCGGCGCGAGCAATTGGACGCGCAGGCGGCACGGCAGCGCCAGGACCTGGAGAGCGAGCACCGGGCGAAGCAGTCACAATTGCAGAGCGAGTTCACCGGTCGGCGCACGGAGGTCGAGTCGGAACTGGAGGCGTTGCGCGAGCGGATCCAGCGCGATGCGGAGGAGTTTCGACGGCGCGAGGCGCAATGGACCGAGGAGCGTGCCGACCTTCGGCGCGAGGCAACGCGTGCCGCGGCCGACGCAGCGGCTCGTGCGGCGAGCCGGGCGGAGCAATCGCGCCGGATGCCGATTCGGGACGACATCGCCGACGTGCGAATCGATGAAGGCTCGACGTCGGATGAAGACATTGTTAGATTTCTCGCCGATGACGACTCGTTCGACGTGCCGGCCGGGGCACGCGGTGCGACGTCGTTCGACGACGACCCGAAGGATGCGGGGTCCCCCGTCGTTTCGCCTGCGGATTCGTTCAATGACGATGGGCACGTGCTGGACGATCACGATCTGGAATTCGTGACCGGAGAGGAGTTGAACGAGCTTCCTCTCCCGGCAGTGCAGCCCGAGGTCGTGGGCCTGCCTGCGGCCGAGTCGGTCGCGCCGCGACGGCGAGTCTTCCGCGCGGCATCGTTCGGGCTGATCTTCGGCGGCCTGGCGGCTATGGCGTACCTGTACACACCGTCGCGCGATGTGATCGTTCGAGGGCGATTCGCACTCGAAGGCACGGGCCAGGGCATTCAGGCCAGCGCACGCGAGCACGCGGCCAACATCCTCCGCCCCGAAGTGTTCGACGAGGCGTCGCGTCTTGCTTCGGCGGATTTGAAGGCGTTGTATCGCGATCAACGATTTTTTGTGGCCGATGCGCCGACCGGCGACTGCGTGGACGTTCGTATCAAGGCGCCGCTCGCGGATCAGGACAAGGCCCAGGGCTGGGTCAACGCGGTCGGGCAGGCATACACGGCAGCGCTGGGTCGGCTGGGCAACTCGCAGGAGGAGATTGAACGGCGCACAGCGTCCCTTGAGGCGGGCATCGCGCCGCTGCGAGGCGAACTGGCCGAGGCACAGGCCGAGTTGACGACTCTTGAACAGGCCGCGGCGACCGATCCGCTGCTGAAGCGGGTCAACGATGCGCAGCAATCCAAAGCGCGGATCAAGGACGACCTTGCCGCAGCGCAGAAGCAAATCGATGCGGCCAAGTCGGCACTCGCCGCGTTTGAGGCGACCCCGGCTCCAACGGCGCCGATTGTCCCGACCGAGGCGCAACTTGCGGCGGCGGCCACGTCGGACGAAGAATTAAACCAGGCCTTGCAGCAGCAGCAGAGCAAGGCGGTTGAGTTCCATGCGTCGCTTGTTTCAGCGATGGACAAGGCGCGTCGGCCGATTCCGGAATTGCTCACCAGCATTGAGGAACTCGTCGAGGAAACGAAAAAGCAGGTCTCGACGCAGACTGATGAAGAGATTCGCAAGGAACTGGAGTTGATCGGGCTGGACCTCGCGGATTATCAGGAGCAGGCCAAAACGTTCGCGAGCGGCTGGGAAGACCTGATGCCCAAGGCCAGCGCGTGGAAGCAGGGCATGGACCCGCAGTTGCTGATCGAGTATCAGCAGAAGGCGGAGTCGCTCGTGCGCGATTTCCACGCGGCGTCGAGATTGTCGTTTGGCGGCGCGGCGCAAAAGGCCGAGCAGATCGGCGCGGCCGGCAACGAGATGACCAAGCGGCGGATCATCCAGAGCATCCTGACCAACCTGGCACACAAGAGCCTGGAAGCGCGGAATCGCTGGACGGTTCAGGCGCGCGACGTGGCGCCGCGGTACAACGTGGAGTTGAAGGCCCTGCGAAACGCATTGAACGACCTCGCCCCGCGCATCCGCGAGCGGCAGGAGCATCATAAGAAGGCGGTTGCCGACACGCTGGCGAAGGAGCGCGAGGCGCATCGCACGGCTCGGCTGGCGGAATTGAAGGCTGCCGTGGAGAGCGCGACAACGCGGCATCAGAATTTGAGCGAAGAGTTCATGCGCGTGGATGGAGCGGCGACGCTGACGCCGGACGAGGTGGCGGCCGTTGCAGCGCAAAAGGACGCGGTCGAGCGGAAGCGCGAGCAAATGGCCTCCATCAAGAATCGAATCACCGAAGCCGAGGATGAGATTCAGCGTGTGCGTTCCTCGCGGCAAATCAGCGCCGCAGGGGCCGTTCAATTCCAGCCGATGGACCCGGTGATGCCGGCGATGTTTGACCTGGAAAAGAAGGATGTCGCGATCGCCATCGGCATTCTCCTCGCTTCGCTCGTCATGTCGGGCATGCTGCTTTTGACGGGCCGCCCGCGCGCTGCCTCTCCCGATTCGAAAGTTGCCTGAATCGAGGGTGGCTCGAATCAAAGTCGGTCGGGCTCGTTGCGACCGGTCGCTTGACCCGTGTGGCCGCGATGGACGCGCGCTGCCCACCATCAAACTATGCTCCGCCCGCTGATTCTGACGACCGATCTCAAACCCGGCGGGCTGCCGTGGCGCATGACGCGGCTGGCGATTGCGCTTCGGGAGCGCGGGCATCGGCCGATCGTGGGCTGCCTCGGGGGCCGGGGTGAACTTCACGGAATCCTCGAAGAACAAGGCGTTGCAACGTTCGCCTGTGGGGCGACTCGGGTGAGCGACGTTCGCGCCGTGGCAGCGCTGCGGGGCGTCATTCGACGCGAGAATCCCGATCTGATTCATGCGTCGCTGTTTCACGCGAATCTCGCGGCGCGGTGGATGGGACGCCTTGACTGTGAGCGGCCGATCATCACGTCCACCGTGACCATCGAGATTGAGCGCCGGTGGCACCGATGGGGCGAGATGCTGACGGCCGGACGGTCAACGCTTCACGCGGTGAATTCGAATGCAGTGGCCCGGCATGTGATCGGCGATCTGGGAGTGGACCCCGGGCGCGTTGTGGTGATTCCCAACGGGCTGGATCTGCGCGCGATCGAGCGGACGCCGCCGGTGAATCGCGGGCGATTCGGGCTGCCCGATACGTCGCCCCTTGTCGTGTGGGCCGGGCGGCTCGATCCGGTTAAGCAGTTGGAGACCGTTGTCGATGTGATGGGCGCGCTGCATGACGCGGCCGGTGCCTTCGGCGTGATGCTTGGCGACGGCTCGCGGCGCGAGGCACTCGCGGAATACGTTCGCGCAACCGGGCGGACCAATTGCGTGCGGATGCTTGGCTGGAGCGAGGACGTGATCGGCTGGTTGAAGGCCGCGGACCTGATGCTGTTGTGCTCGCGCACGGAGGGTTCGCCGAACGTTGTGCTGGAGGCGCTGGCGTGCGGATGCTCTGTGGTGGCATCGGATATCGCAAGTTGTCGTGAATTGCTGGACGAGGGGCGCCGGGGTCTGCTCGCGCCGGTGGGAGACGTCGCGGCCATTGCCGCGGCGGGGCGGCGAGTCCTTACAAACCCCGAACAACAGGCCATTCGCAGGGCGGGGATGGACTATGTTCGCGACCAGCACGACATGGACCGGGTGGTGGACCGCTGGATTGCGCTGTACGAGCGGGCGATGGGCCGATAAGTTCGCCCATGCAGACTCTGTGAATAGAAAAATCTTTCTTACGCAAACTTCTGTTTCTACGGAGGTTCCGCGCTCGCCGAAAACATTTGAAGAAATGGGTGCAGAAAAGTCTTGCAATCGGTGGAGGATTGTGGTGATAATTCCCTTCTAGTGGTGACAAGTGGGTCGCCGGCCCAAACGCCACGGAAACACCATGCTTTTCCTAACAGGGTCAGCAGACCACAACATCGATGAAAAGAACCGCCTCGCCATTCCGTCCAAGTATCGCAACCGGCTGGAGCCGGATCGAGACGGCAAGGGGTTCTACCTCACGATCGGACTGCCGAAGTCCTGTCTGCGACTTTATACGGAGCGTGAGTTCGAGCGGCAAGCAGCCGAGCGCCGCCCGCACCTGCTCCAGCCCCAGGCGAGCACGGTGTTCAATCGCAATTTCTTCGCCCTCGCGGAGTTTGTCGAGCCTGACTCGCAGGGGCGAATCGTGGTTCCCGAGCGGCTGATGCGAATCAGCGAACTGCCCCGGGAGGTGGTGATCACCGGAGCCGGCGCGTTCCTGGAGATTCGACCGCGGGGCGGGTTTGACCCGGAGATAAAGGAGTTCGTCGAACACTATGACGAACACTACGAACGGGCGTTGAAAGCGGAGTCTGGCACGAGGCGGCAACCCGATCCGGAAACGGAGTCGGGATAAAACCTGACCGATGGGTGGCGTGTGCCGCCCGGTGAGGTGTAGATTCGAGGCAAGGGCGCGGAGAGAGACCGGATGAGGGCCTCTCTCCGCGTCCGACGCTTCGGGCAATAAGCGGGCGATTTGAAACAGCAATAGTCAGAGAACTGAAAAATGGGTGCGCCGTTTCCGCGCGCCGGTGGGTCGATCATTCGCCCATTCATCGTCGAGTATCACCCATGGATGTGGTTCGAGCGTTGGCAGTGGTTCGCGAAGCGATTGGCGCCAGGGATCGGCAGCCGGTTGCAGGGGTCGATGGCACAACGGTCGTCGGCCTGCGAATCCTGTCCGCGCGATTACAGCGCCTGGTTGAGTCGGGCGGAGGGGAACCGATCGTTGAGTTTTCTCCGCATGTCGTTGAATACCTGGCCCGTTGCGGAATGTCGAACCTCTCCGCTCGGCCGAGTACAGCAAGTACCACCAACTGACCAACGCGTTGGAGGCGCCCGCCCGGAAAGGATTTCGCGGCGGGTTTCCCTTTTTTTACAGCTTGGAGAACTGGGATCGTCTCCGACTCGACATTCGAGCCGTTCACGGTGACAATGCGGGGCTTCCATTGAGCAGGAGAAGGAGCCTTCGCACACCATGGACTACGACGCACTTCAGACGTTCGCCAAAGCCGGCCGCTGGGCCGATCTCGAAAAAGGCTGGCTGTCTCTCATCGAAGAACCTTCCGCAGATGGTACGCGGCTGTTGCCGGTGATCGACACCGTCGTGAAGGCCGGCCAGGCGCCGCTCGCGGACACGCTGGGCTGGGCATGGCTATCGAGCGTCAAGGAGTCCCGCCCGCCGGAGACGGCGTTGCAAATTGGGCGCGAATTGTGTGTGCGGCTGACGGATGGCGACAGCCTGCGGGAGGAAATCCTCGCGCTGTATCGGGTGACGTACAAGGACCGCTCCGACCTGGAACAATGGATTGACAAGGCGGGGTTGAAGTCCGGCAAGTCGGTTCGCCGGGCGCTTCGGTTTCTTGATACCGGCCTTCGGCTTTCCAAGGGCGCTTACCTCATCCATCGCAGCGACGACCACGCGGCTCAGTTGCTGGAGTTGGACCTCGCCGGCGACAGCGCGACGATTCAGGCAGGCCGCCGCCCGCAGACGATCGACCTCGCAGAACTGCTGGACGACTATGACGTGGTGGAGGAGAACGATTTCCGCGTGCTGCAGCAGTTGCGACCGGAGCGCATCGCGGAGCTGGCGGAGGGCGATCCGTCGACCCTCGCGGTGGGCATCCTGCGTGGCCATCGCAACAAGATCACGCGTGATGACTTAAGAGTGATGCTCGTGCCGCGGCACATCCCTGCCGAGCGCTGGTCCGACTGGTGGACCTCCCTTCGCAACGCGGTGAAAAAGAGCCACCACCTGCGGATCGAAGGTCGCTCGCCGATGTTCCTGATATACGACCCGGTCGGTCAGACGCTGGAAGAGGAGACGTGGGGAGCGTTCGCGAAGGCGACGACGCCGCGCGAGTGGCTGGAGTTGCTAGAGGGTTACCTTCGAGAGACGCGCAGCCGCAAGTCAAAGCCGGATACGGCGTTCATCGAGCGTGCGCAGAAGACCCTGGTAGGGCAGATCGAGCGGTTTCTGAAGCACAAGGAGCCGGTGCAGGCATTCACGACGGCGCTGGTGATCGAGCGCGTGGCGGCCGACGGGTTGCCGGTTTCGACCGACGCGCACGGCATGGCGCTGGACATGCTGGGCAAAACGTCGGACCCGGTGCGAATCGTCGCGAACGTGACGGACAGTCGGCTGTGGACGCTGGCGGTGGCGTGCGTGGAGCAGGCGTTCTCGGATCGCTGGCCGGAACTGCTGGCGGAGCTGATTCTGTATGCCCCGGCGGGTCAATGCGATGCGTTGGCGAAAAAGGTCGAAGGCGCGGGTCGCGGCGAAGCGCTAGCCGGCGTTGCAGAGCGGGCGCTGGCCGAGCCGGGGCGATTCACGGACGCGATGATGTGGCTGTGGAAGGGGCCGGATGTCTCGACGGCACTTCCGCTCCCGCCGCCGACGGAGATGTTGACGCTGATTCTGGCGCTGGTCGGCCCGGCGCGGGTGTCGGAGGGCAAGGCGGCCGGGCAATCGGTGAATGAGATGCGGGCGCGCGTGCGTGCGGGCCTGTCGGCGCGCGATTACGGGCAATATCGCAAATGTCTTGAATCGATGGACGACGCGATGGCCGCGGCCATGCGCCGATTGATCGAGCGAGCCGAGGGGCTTGGTCCGAGCGTGCAGGACGACATGGCGAACATTCTGCGCGCGAAGTTCCCGAACATGTACGTCAAGCCGAAGGTTGCGCTGTGGGATGATGACAGCGTGCTGTATTTCACCGGGCGCGGCTTGAAGTCCAAGGAACAGGAACTGACCGAAATCGTGAACGTAAAGATGCGCGAGAATGCCAAGGCCATCGGCGAGGCGGCTTCGCACGGCGACTTGAGCGAGAACTCCGAGTACAAGTTCGCCCTCGAGGAGCGCGACCTCCTCCGGGCGCGCGTGGCGAAGCTCAACCGCGAACTGGCGATGGCCAAGCTGCTCGAACCGGCCGACATCCCGGCGGACCACGTCAGCATCGGCCATCGGGTGACCTTGCAGCCGGTCGCGGGTGGTGCGTCCATTACGGTGACCATCCTTGGGGCGGATGAGTCCGATCTGGCAAAGCAGGAATACTCCTATCAAAGCCCGTTTGCGCGGTCGCTGCTCGGCAAGAAGATCGGCGAGCGCGTCAGTCTTTCTTCTGATCAGGCGAACGGCGAGTTCACCATCTCGGCGGTGGCCAGCGTCCTGAATTGAGCCGCCTCGCAACGCCGCGTCGAACCCATCCGGGCGGACAGTCGTAGGACTCGAATCAGTCGGGTGCCATCGAGGCCGCGTGATGATTATTCGGGATTTCAACGAGTCCGACGTGGCAGCGGCCAATGCGATCACGAACGAGGTGATCCGCACCACTCCCATCCATTTTGCGTACGAGCCGGCGACGGATGACGCGTTCCGCGCGTACTGGGAGAAGGGCCGGGCCGCTGGGCCGTGGCTGGCGGCGGAAGTCGATGGCGCGTTCGCCGGGTATTGCAAGGCCGGGCCGTGGCGCGATCGGGATGCGTACCGGTTCACAGTTGAGACGGGCATCTATATCTCGCCGGCGTATCAGGGTCGGGGCGTTGGAAAATCGCTGTACTTCGCGCTTTTTGAGCGGTTGCGCGCAGCGGGGTTTCACCAGGTCGTCGCGGGCATCACCCTCCCGAACGAGGCGTCGGTGCGATTGCACGAGGCGGTCGGATTCCAATACGTCGGCAGGTTCAAGGAAGTGGGTTGGAAGTTTGACCGGTGGCACGACGTGGGGTGGTGGGAGCTGACGTTGGGCTGATGGCGCGGCTACTGATCCCGCTCCACTCGATTTTCCACCGCCCCCAGCGTGTCGATCTCCGCGCGGATCGTGTCCCCCGGTTTGAGAAATTTGCCTAATTCATCGCCGCAGCCGCTCTAGACGTTCAACGTTGTTTCAGCAGCGACCGCAGCGCCCGATTGACCGATGCATCGGTAGGATAGGCAGCGCGGACATCAGGCGCCAGCAGGGCCAGATTATTGCCCTTGCGAAAACGTTTCAGGTACTTGCCCCGGACACCGCCCTTCAGGTCCTCACGGCGATACTCGGGGCGAACGTCGTCGTGGTTCTGTCGTGGCTTAGCCTTCTTCATACAAAGCCCTTTCGCGGCGTGTCGCCATTCGTGCACTGATGATTCGGATCCGATCGCCGCGATCTGTGTGTGCGACAACCAGGAGTCTCCCGGCGATGGAGTGCCCGAATGTCAAGTATCTTTCCTCTCGTTCCGAGTGATCCGGATCAAGGAATGTCAGGGCCAATGCGTCGCCAAAGACCGTCGCCGCTTCTGCGAATTCGACGCCATGCTTTGAGACGTTGCGGACCGCCTTGTCCTCGTCCCACTCAAGCTCCATTGTTAAATTCTATTCTCGCAGCAAACGATTTGCAATCCTAATGTGGACGCCAATCACTGCACGTCATCCCGCTCCACCTTGTTCTCCACCGCCCCCAGCGTGTCGATCTCCACGCGGATTGTGTCGCCAGGTTTGAGAAACTTGCCTAATTCCGCGCCGCAGCCGCCGCCGACTGTCCCGCTGCCCAGCACGTCCCCCGGATACAGCCATCGGCTGGCGCTCGCGAACACGATCATCGCCTCGAACGAGTGCTGCACCGTGCCGTAACGGCCGTCGGTCCATTTTTCGCCGTTCACAAATGCCCGCATCCCCAGCGCGCCCAGATCGGGAATCTCATCGGGCGTCACGAGGTACGGCCCCAGCGCGCTGCCGAAGTCCTTGCCGGCGCTCGGCCCCATGTTGATCGGCATCACCTTCGTCTGCCGCGCTCGGGCCGACAGGTCATTCAGCGTCGCGTATCCGGCGATCGCCGCTCGCGCCGTCTCCAGCGTGGCGTTGCGGATCGGCCGGCCGACGATGCACGCCATCTCGCATTCGTAGTCGAGCTTGTCCTCGCCGGCGGGGAAGGTCGCCGTCATGCCGTGGCCGATGAGGCTGGTCGCGTTCGAGTTGTAATAAGCGGGCACTTCGTACCATTCGGGCACGATGAAGTCGAAGCCGCGCTTCTTGCGCATGGTCATCACATGCTGCTCGAAGGCGTAGAAGTCCATGAATTGCGACGGCCGCAGGACGCACGGGCCAAAAAAAACTTTGTCGGGCGCGAGACCGCCGTCGGCGGGCAGCTTGCGAACCTCGCCCCGAAGGGCTTCAAACTCCGGCGCCATCGCGGCGGCCGCAGTGAGCACGCCGGCGAACTGTGGATCGCGCAGGTCGGCGCATTTGGCGGCGCGATCGGTGATGTCCACGATCTTGTCGCCGACCAGCGCGCCGAGGCGGGCGTTGACGGGCACGCGGCGTTGCAGGTCCGCCGCGCGATCATTCTCGGTTTTGTAGAACTGGCAGAGTTTCATCGTCGCAGGCTCCTTCATGAGGCGTGCCGATGATACTCATTTTGTAAGGTCTGCGAAAGGCCGCGTGCGCGCCTCGAAACGTCAAGAGCAGCTTTCTCCGGTGAGAATGTCGTTGACGAAATGCACGACGTCGGCGGGAGTCACGGTTCCGTTCAAGTCAACATCAGCGCACGCGCAATCGGTCTCATCGCCGAGCAGGCAGAAGGTGAAAGAGTCGATATCGTGGCCGTTGCGCCGGCCGTCGTGGTTGACATCCGACCGGCAACAGGTGAAGCACGCGGATTGACCTGTGCAATTCTGAAACGTGCCAATTCCGCAGTTCAGGCATTGTGTCGCGCCTTGGATGTCGCTGTAGGTCCCGGCCGCGCATTGGGTGCATGCGGTTTGGCCTGTTTGATTGTTAAAGGTACCGGGCTGACAGATCAAGCAGCTTGTTTGACCCGTGCCAGGCTGATACTGCCCCTCGGCGCAGGCGACGCATGCCGTCGCGCCGGAATTGGCCTGGTACTTACCAACTTCACACTTGGTGCAGTTCGTTGACCCGGTTCCGTTCGCGTAGGTACCTGGTGCGCACGCCAGACATGCCGTCATGCCGATAATCGGCGCGTAGTGTCCCGACGGGCAATTCGTGCAGCTCGTTTGGCCCGGCTGGCTTTGATACTTTCCAGTTTCACATGCGGTGCAGTTTGAGTTGCCCGTCCCCGAGGAATAAGTTCCGGAAGGGCACGCTTTGCAGGCGGTCTGACCGGGCGAGTCCTGATACTGGCCGGCCGCACAGGCCGTGCAGATCGTTGCACCCTCGCCAGCCATAAAGGTTCCGGTTGGACAGTTCGTGCAATTGATCGCGCCGGTACCGTCGGAATAGGTGCCGGCTCGGCAGGGCAGGCAATTCGCCATTCCGGCGGTCGGTGCGTAGGCGCCGGGTGGGCAGGCAAAGCACGAGCTTTGGCCGGTGGAGCTTTGGTACTCGCCGGCGGCGCAGGGCGTGCAGACCGTGTTGCCTGTTCCGGTTGAAATGCTGCCGGCGGGGCAGTTCAGGCATTGCGATGCGCCGGTGCAGGGGGCGTACTTTCCTGATGCGCAAGGTGTGCAAGACGTCTGTCCCACTTGATCCTGAAAACTCCCGGCTTCACAGGGGGCGCAAGTCGTCGCACCGGTCCATACCTGGTACGTCCCCGCTGGGCAGGGCAGGCACGGCTCTTGTCCGGTCGGGCTGAAATAGCCGGGGGGGCAGTCTGCCGTCCAGGCCGTATCGGCGGAGATGTGCAGCATGGAAAAAATCAGAACGGTGCAGCCGTAGAGGGTCGGTCGCATGGTGGTTCCTTTCCCGGCGCGCCTTCCTAATGGGATGCATGTCGCATGCATTCTTATCCGGGCGCGCAATTTCCTACTCATTGCCATGATAGATGAAAGGCGGGCAGCGATTCAACGGCTAAACGCCGGCGGCTGGCCTCAATCTGCGGGTTGAGAGGTAGTGCCGTGAACTCGAATCCTCGTCATGGCCTGGACTGGCTGGCTGTAGAGCTGCCAGCCGAGTGGCAGCGGCAAGAAGTCGCCGCAGAACGCACGTTCGTTGCGCAGATCGATTCGTACGTCGTATTCACCCGGACTTAAGTCGATGGGGGAGCGAACATACACGACGTAGCCCTTGTCGCCTAATTCAGGCAATTCCACGGAGTCTCCGCGGAGGCAGAACTCATGCACAATTGAATCGTTCGCTTGCAAAACATGAAATCGATTCGCCACATCTGCCATGTCGAGCCAGGCAAAGGCCCACAGGTATGGAAACAGAATCAGTGATTCCAAGATGCCGGTGCCGCATCGGGCGTAATTGTTGTTGATGTCTCCGGCGACCGGGCTTTTCTTGCCGGCGCGATTGACTTCGAATCGAAAGGTGCGAGCCTTGGATAGGCATATCGGGCTGCTCCCCGCGCGCAACGACACGGATAAGACAATCGGCTCATCCGCATTGAAATCTGCCTTCGTCGGCGTCACCTGCATCGTCAGCGCGCCGGGTTGATTTGAGCAGCCGCCTGCCACGAGAATCGGCAGGAACAGAGATGCAGCTTGAAAGCCAAACCGAAGTGGCATTCCAATTCACCCTTTGAACTGCACATCCTTCCACTTCTCAAACAGCGGCTTGAGCTTGCCGCGCTGGTACTTGCCCGTGCTCGTCACCGGGATGTCGTCGCCAAACAGCACTACCTTCGGGCACTTTGACGCCGGCAGCTTGTCGCGGCAGTACGCCATCACCGCCTCATCCGTGACCGCCTGCCCCGGCTGCACCTGCACATAGGCCCCGACTTCCTCGCCGTAGTAGCGATTGTCGAACCCGACTGCCAGCCCCACGCGCACGCCCGGCATCGATGTCAGCACTTCGTCAATCTCAAACGGCGAGATGTTTACCCCGCCGCGGATGATCAGCTCCTTCAGGCGCCCGGTGATGAAGTAATAATCCCGCCCGTCGTTGCCGCGCCGGCGGAAGCCCTCGTCGCCGCTGCGGAACCAGCCGAACTTGAACGTTGTCGCGTTGACTTCCGGGTTCTTGAAATAGCCGACCATCACGTTGTGTCCGCGGATGACGATTTCGCCCTTGACACCGTCAGGCACGGAGAGGCCGCGGTCATCGTGAATGGCCATCTCGTTGACTTCGACCGGGCAGCCGATCGACGGAAAGCCGTGGTCATACATCCAACTGCAATGCTCGTCCCATTCCAGATCGACCGGGAGGAAGCAGGAATAGCAAACTGTCTCGGACAGGCCGTAGCCGTGGACAATGCGCAGGCCGAACTTCTCCTGAAAATCGCGGGCGACTTCGACGGAGAGCGGGCCGGCCCCGCAGATGAAGTGTCGAAACGCGGGGATGTCTTCGGGCCGATACGGTTCGTAGGCCTCGAGGAGGAATTGCAGCAGGGTCGGCACGACGCTGACAATCTCGACGGTGTGTCGCGCCAGCTTCCGCCAGAAACCGCCGCTGCGGAAGCGACGGTTCACCACCACGTGCGCCCCGGCGAACGCAGGCGTCAGGAGTGTCACGATCGTCCCGTTCACATGGTGAATCGGCAGCACATTCATCATCACGGTGCGATGGGTGATGTGATGCCAACGGCAGATCGCCCACGCATCGCAGAGCATCTGCTTCTGTGTCAACACGACACCCTTGGGGTTGCCCGTCGTGCCGGACGTATAGACCACCAGCGCCTCGTTGTCCCACGAAATCGGCGGCGGCGGTTCGGCCATCGGCGACGGTTTGACCAAGGCGACGAGCGCTGCGAAATCATCCCAGCCGGCAATGGCCTTTGCTGCGGTTCCACCCGCGCCGCCTTCGCCCTCGGTGGACATCGCGCGGCGGACGTTCGGGCCGATGGCCTTTTCGATTCCGGAGAAATTCTTCCGCGCGGTTGCGTGGGCGATCAGCACCGTTGCGTCGCTGTTGCCGACGATGTAGCCGACGCGGTCGTCGGATTCGCTCGGATTGATCGGCACGACCCGCGCACCGATTCGCCATGCCGCGAAGTAGATCGCAACGGTCATCGGCTCGTTGATCGTGAGCGTGGCAATGCTGCCGCCCGGCAGGAGCCCGTATTGATTCGCGAGCACCTTTGCCACGCGCTCGACCAGCGACAGGAACGCGCCGTAGGAGTAGGTCGTCGGCGTCTCGTCATCAGCGTGGCACGGGTAATAAGTCATCCACGGCTGATCGACGCGCTGCGTGCCCTGGGCGTACCAAAGTTCGCCGAGACTGCGAAAGGGCAACTCGTCGTCAATCGCGGGCAGCGGCTCGCAAACGTGCGCAGCGTCGATCAACTTGGCTGTTGCAGCGTCGAAGGAGGGATTGCATTGAACGTTGGCGGCTTCCGGCATCAGGCGAACCTCCGCGTTTATGATGAACTGATGAACGCTATTGAAGCACCGCATTCGGATCATCGCAACCGCTCGTCCAAATAACAGGCACCCCTACTTGGCTGTTATGGCGCTTGAACATGAACAATCATCCCATGTACCATTGCGGTGTGTAGAAACTCAACAAGTTTAGGCGCAAGGCGAGGTCGATTTTTGTAATGGTCGATAACGTTAGACGAGACGAAACGAGACGAGACGAGACTCCCTCTCCTGTCAGTTTTTCCTTCGGGCAGAACTGGGCCGAGTTTATTGCGACGCGTTTCAGCGACGCGATCGTAGACGCGGCGAAGAAGCGGTTGCTCGATTTTCTCGAATTGCCCGATTTGAAAGGCAAGTACTTTCTCGATATCGGGTCGGGCAGCGGGTTGCACTCGCTGGCCGCGTTTCGAAGCGGGGCTGATCGAATCGTCAGTTTTGATCTGGACCCTGCGTCGGTCGCCACGACAACAAAACTTCGCGATCAATTCGGCTCGGCTGATCGATGGGAAGTTCTGCATGGATCAGCGCTGGATAAGGCGTTTCTCGCGCGGATCGAGCCGGCCGACATCGCTTACTCCTGGGGCGTGCTGCATCACACCGGCAGCATGTGGGAAGCGGTAGAAAACGCGGCCAAGCTCGCGAAGCCCGACGGCATGTTCTTTGTCGCGCTGTACACGACAACCCCCAAATCAGGATACTGGCTGGAGACGAAAAAGCGATACAACGCGGGCGGCGAGTTAACCAAACGCTGGCTGGAAGCACGATACCTGATGCGCCATCTGCTACTGCCGTGCGCGGTGAAACTGCGTAATCCGTTTCGCATCTTGCGCGAGACGCGCGACCGCGGCATGGACTACATGACAGACGTGCGCGACTGGCTCGGCGGCCTACCCTACGAGGATGCTACGCCACAGGAGGTACTCCGCTTCGGCCGCAATAAACTGGGAATGGAATTGATCAACATCGCGACCGGAGAGGCGTGCAGCGAGTATCTCTTTCGCCGCCTCGGCCATTAAGTCAAATCGGATCGGGTCGCAGAACCAGCGTGGTTCGTGCAATTACGCATTCGAAGTTGCCACGACTGCGGCGCTGTCTCGATTCTTGGCATTAGGCTGAAGCCGGGGCATCACGTGCTTGGAAGTGCTTGCTCTGCAAGCGTTTGGCACACAAATCGAGAACGGACCCCGGTTTGGAATTTCCCGGTGAAGCTCGGCAAAATCCTTGATTGATCGGTCCGATTCCGTTAACCTTAACATCATAGGAAATGGGAAAGTCCCGGTAGGGGGCTGGTGGTTGCCGCGAGGCAAGAGGGCTGGCGTGTCAACACACGTCGGCTTGTACGGGAAGGAGAAGCTTCCATGTTTGTGTTTCGTTCGAAGTTCGTGCGCGGCGCGTGCGTCGCGTTTACCTTGGTGTGGGGTGCGTCGGCTGCTTTGGCCGTCGGCCCAAGCGTGATTTATACGGAAATCACAACGCATTCGTCGGGGACGGTTCCGGGCGCGCTCGATGGAGGCGGCAATCCGGTCGCGACAAACTGGCTCGCGCTGGAAGACCTCTCGATCAGCCATGACGGCAGCGAATGGATGCTCAAGGGCCGCACGACACAGGCGACGACGAATGACTCGATACTCGTTAAGGGATCGGGCCTGGGCGGCACGATGTTCGCGCAGGATGGCCAGCCCGTACAGGGCGGCGCCCCAGGCGAGCAATATGACTTTTTTGACTCGCCGGTACCGGCCGCGTGGGACTCGGCGGGCAACATCGCGTTCAGCTTCCGGGCGAAGGGCGGCGTGGCGTCGGTCTTCGAGAAGATTGTCAAAGTTGTCGGCGGCGTTCACACGATCCAGGTTCAGATGGGCGACGCGGCCCTGGGCCTGATCGACAACCCTCCGGGCAACTCCGGCAACGAAACGTTCGGAAACTCGATGAACTCGGTGTATCTGCTGGATGACGGGCGCGTGTCATTCGTCAACACGCCGATCACGAATCTCCACTCGACGCGGTATCCGGCCATTTTTCGCGACAACATGGCGTTCAAGCAGTCGGGCATCACGCCGATCGGCTTGGAGATCTGGGATAGCTTCGACTTGAGCGATTCCGGCGGCACGCCCGATGGCGCGTTCTGGTTTGCGGAGGGCGACACCGAGAACCCCAACACAGCGATTGACGACATTCTTGCCGTCAATGACACCATCGTGATTCAGGAGGGTTCGCCGGTCGCCGGCGTCGGCACGCCGATCATGGCCGACATCTTCTTCACGCGCATGGTCAGCAACGGCGATTGGTTTTCGCGCGGCGATGACCCGGCCGACAACGACTGGGCCGTTCGCAATGGTGTTCTGCTTGCCAAGACGGGCGATTTGATTGCCGGCGCCGAGCACTGGGGCAACACGTTCAGCAGTTTCACGGGCGACCGCCTCGGCAACTGGCTGCTGGCGGGCAACACCGACATCGGCGATCCGAACATTGACAACGTCCTGGTTTACAACGGCACGACCGTGCTGATCCGCGAGGGCGATCCGATCGACCTCGACAACAACGGTTTCTTCGACGACGACGTGTTCCTCGCTTCCATCCAGCCGAATGACATTCACCTGACCGACAGCGGCCTGGTGTATTTCCTCGCGACGCTGCGCAATGGGGCCGGCACGGCATTGGGTGATGGCTTCCTGCGGCTTAACGTTCCCGAGCCGGCAACACTGGCTGCCCTGGCGATGGGCTTTGCGCTGTTCCGCCCGCGCCGCCGGTCGTCGAGCCGCTGATGCGACCGAGGAGTCGCTGGGCGACTTGATTCAAGTTTCTTCACGAGAGGGCACGCAATGCGTGTCCTCTTATTTTTTGTTGTCACAATAACCAGCGCACATTCGTGGGACGGTGCGATGAAACATGTCGCGCGCAAGCGGGCCCGGCCTCGCTGAAACTCATAGCACCGGCGTGGCCATGCGTGCTGCGCCGAGGGCGAGTTGCTGCCCGAAGCTGTAAGCGGCGATTTCGCCGGGCAGGACGCGGTGAGATGATGCGAGCAGGGCGTCGAAATCGGCTTCGAGCAACCGGGCGGCGTCGGCGTCGTAGAGGATGCTGGTCAGTTCAAAATTGATGCGAAAGCTTCGGACATCCATGTTGGCCGAGCCAACCATCGCCCAGCGCTGGTCGACGACGACGACCTTGGAATGCAACATGCCGCGGTCGTATTCGTATATCTCCACGCCCGCTTCGAGTAGCTCCTGATACGTTGCGCGGCCGGCCCATAGCACCATCCAGTGATCAGACTTCGATGGAAGCAACAGCCGCACGCGCACGCCGCGCAAGGCCGCTGACTCCAGCGCGAGCAGCATGGCGTTGTCCGGCACGAAATAGGGCGTGATCAGCAGCACGGCGTGCCGCGCATCGGACACCGCGGCGAAGAGCAAATGATCGAGGATGCGCGGTCGCCGATCCGGCCCGCTTGGGATGATGTGAACGACCTGTCTGCCGGCGGGATCCACCGTCGGGAAGTAACGTTCAGCGAGCAGGCTCTCGCGTGTGGCGAAGTGCCAGTCTTCGGCGAAGATCTCCTGCAATTGCGCGGCGGCCGGGCCATGGATGCAAAGCGTGGTGTCGCGCCAGGGACCGAACCGTGCTTTACGCCCGCGGTACTCGTCTGCGATGTTGTGACTTCCGATGACGGCGTGGACTCCGTCGACGACCACGAGCTTGCGATGGTTGCGGCAGTTGATGTTCAGGCGGCGCGTCGTCAGGCCCCATGGGAGAAAAAAGGCGACCCGCACGCCGCGCGATTGCAGATCGCGTACAAAGGCACGAGACAATTTCCATGAGCCAACCGCGTCCAAGAGCAGGCGCACCTCGACTCCCTCGCGCACTTTACGAGCCAGCAGATCGCCCAGCGCGCGGCCGGTCTCGTCGTCGGCATAGATGTAGTATTCGAGATGAACGTGCGACCGGGCCGACTCGATCATGGCGAATAGGGCGGCGAACATTTTTTCGGCGTCGTGATGGATTTCGACGGTGTTGCCGCCGGTGGGCGACGTCTCGCTGACCGCGCTGGCCATGGCCATGAGGGCGCGCTGCGATGCATCGGTGGCCAGGGCCGTGTCGGCGGGGTGCGCGGCGACGGTCGCTTGCGAGCGCGCAGCGAGGGCCGCGGCGATGATGCGCTTGCGTTTCTCACGGCGGCGAACTTTTCGATAAAGCGGAGGGTAGCCAATTAGCGCGTAGAGCACGACACCGGCGATGGGAAGAAAGATCAGGGCGAAGATCCAGGCGATCATGCCGCGCGGGTCGCGTCGCTTTATCAGGATGTCGATGATTGCGACGATGGCGCAGACATACGATGCGAGCGAAACGAGGGTCCAGAATTCAAAAGAGGGCATGGGCGCTACCGCCTGGGCGCGCGAGCGCGTCGGCGCGTGCGCCGGCTCCAGTATAGCCCCTATGAGCGAGGCAGTCAGTGCGCCGGAAGGTGTTCGATCAACTGGTCGATTTCGTCTTCGGTGTTGTAGAAGTGCGGACTGACGCGCAGACGGCCGCCGCGCGTGGAGATGACCGTGCGGTATTCCTGGCGAAGATGGCTGACGATTCGAGCGTGGTCGAACTTTGCCGAAACGAAGCACACAATGCCGCTGGATTCGCCGGCCTGGCGCGAGCTGACGAGCCGGTAGCCCTTCTCGCGGACGCCATCGGCGAGACGGGTTGTCAGCAGTTCGACGCGTTTCCAAACTTCGTCGATGCCGATGCCGAGCAGCCATTGGATCGACGCGCCAAGTCCCCAGACGCCCGCGAAGTTGTAGCTTCCGCTGTCGAATCGCCGCGCGTCATCTCGAAACTCCAACCGGTAGTCGTTGAACGCCATCGCGTCGCGCACGTTGAGCCAGCCCACGCTCGACGGACGCAGCAGGCCCAGCAATTCGTGGCGGCAGTAGAAGACCCCCGCGCCTTCCGGCCCGAGCAGCCACTTGTGCCCGTCGGCGCTTAGGAAATCAATCTTCATCGCGCGCACGTCGATCGGCAGCACGCCCAGCGCCTGGATCGCATCGACGCAGAACAGAACGCCGCGCTGCTGGCAGATCGTCCCCAGGGCGGCGAGGTCCGTGCGGAACCCGCTGGCGTATTGTACGGCCGAAACGGTGACGACGCGCGTCCGATCGTCGATCAACTCGACGAGACGCTCGAGCGGGATGCGGCCGTTGTCTTCCGGCACCATCTTGAGCTGCACGCCGTGCGAACGGAGATTCATCCACGGATAAATATTGGCGGGAAATTCGACACCGGTGGTGACGATGTTGTCCCCTTTGGAGAATTGCAGTCCGTTGGCGACATAGCCCAGGCCTTCGGAGGTGTTCTTGACGAACGTGACCTCTTCGGGGTGGCAGTTCAGAAGTTTGGCGGCGTTCTGGCGGACGCGAGCCGTCTCGGGCAACATGCCGCCGCGCGCCCAGGCATGGTGCTGGGCCTCTTCGAGGTATGCGCGCATCGCGTCGCCGGCGGGACCACAGACCGGCCCGACCGCTGCATGGTCCATGAAGTTGTATTCGCGGCAAATGGGCATCTGCGCGCGAGCGGCTTCGATTTCCATTGCGATCACTTCCTCGTCTCCGGGTCGTGTACGATGGCGACGACCGCGTTCCCCGTCCTGCCGGTCGCATGAATTGAAATCGCTGCGGAATACCGGTGCCCGAGGTTTCTTTATCTTAGGGCGTGTTCGGCGGCCAAGTCTATCTAGTAGCGGTCCTGCTTCGCCGGTTCGAGGGCGGCCGTCAAGGGCGTGTGCATGACCCCCGTGGCAGTGGCTTGCCTCGGCCGATATAAAAAAACCCTACTGGATCGCTCCAGCAGGGTGAATAGAAACCATAATTTTTTTCGGTCGCGAACGAACAAGCGTCCCTATGCTCAACGCGGCGCTGACCAGTTCCGGCGGGTGTTACAGCGCGGGATTGAAGCGGACCCGCCAGGAACGAAACGCCTGGGCCCCCATTGCTGAAACGAGCAGGAGCACGAGCACCCCCGGTTCCGGCACAGCCGTCGCGGCGCCGTCTGTCCCGCTGATTTGAGCGGCGGCCTCGATCGCCGCCGGATCGCTGCTCGGGGTCAGGCCCAGGGTGAGGCCTTCAAAGCCTGGAACCACTTCGGGCAGCCCGTTCATGATGAAACCGAGCGGGTCGTTCTTGAATGCCGTGACGAACATCTGCTGAACGAGGAAGGAGAGCTCTTCGTCAGTGATTGGCTCACCGGCTTCAACCTGCACCATGAGTTCGTCAACAGTCTTGCCCTTGCCCGACGCCGACGACCCGATGCGAGGCGGAACGGCTGTCGCGGGATTTCCATTCAATTGAAGCATGCCGGCCACGGCATCAAGCAGGATGTTGCCCTTCACGTTAATGGGCCCGGAATCAAAGTCCGTGACCTGCTCATCATGCAACAGATATCCGTCCGCGGTGTAGTTTCCGACGTTGATAAAGCTGAGCTCAAAATCATAGAAGCCCAATGCGTTTATCTTGGCATCGGCGTCGATCAACGCGTTGCCGGTCCATTCCATGTTCTGGACACCGGCATCGAGCGTGATGGTGTAATTCAGGGGAACCGGCACGAACGCGGTCTGGCCACTGAAGATGTCAAAGTTTCGCTGGCCGGTCTGCGAACTGAAGAAAAGCTCCGGGATGAATCGCGTCGTGTAGCCGATTCGGTCATGAATACCGATCGGCTGTGGGGATTGCACCACGGCCGGATCGCGACCAAGGACGACCTTGAGCGGCCCAAGATCGAGCGTGTTGGGATTGTCGAAACTGTCCGGCCCGAAGAAGCGGAACGACTCGTAGGTGTAGCCATCGCCGGTTCGGTTGTACTCGACGCGCTGCTCAAAGATGTTGTTGTCGAAGAGCGGCCCGCCCTGCGGGCTGGAGATGAAGTCACGGTCGAACAGGTACTCGGAGCCGCGAAAGAGGAACTGCTGGATGCTCCCGAACTGTGCGTGCGCGGCCGAGGCCCAGCACAATGAAACAATCGCAACACCAAGACTGATTGCCGTCTGATTCTTTCGCATGGGAGAACGCCTCGCGCCGCGCGATATCGCCCCGCGCAGCAAGCTCTTGACCCGCGCCGAATGTCGCTGCTCCGAAAACGACCACGGCTGTTTGTTCGAGAAACCACGCAACGGCTCCGCCGCCGAAGAACATATCGGCCTTGCGAAGAGTCGGTATGAGATCGATTGCCAAGTGAGCGCGCGGGCCGCGTCGCGCGGAAACTGCCGATGCGGCGCGACTTCGTCCCGTAACTACGCGCCCGTACCCATCAGGCCCAGAAACGCGGCTGACGCGCGCATGCCCGACTCGAAATCGCTCACGTGGAAAAACTCGTTCGGCGAATGAGCGTTGCAGTTCGGCTGGGCGTAACCCATCATCAGGCTGTCGGCCCCCAGCACTTCCTTCAGCATGGGCAAAATGGGGAGACTGCCGCCTTCGCGGATCAGGGTCGCGTCCTTGTTAAAGCCCATCGCCACCGCCTGCCGCGCGGCTTTCATGCCGGCCGACGTGACATCCGCCAGGTACGGGTCACAGTTCGCGTGCGTCTTGATCTCGAACGTCACCGTGTCGGGAAGGCGGGCCTTCACCGCCGCCTCGAAGAGCTTGTCGATCTCGGCACCGGTCTGGTTGGGAACCAGGCGCATCGAAACCTTCGCGCCGGCGAACGAGGGAATGATCGTGCTGGAACCTTCCTTCATGTAGCCGCCGAAGATGCCGTTCACGTCCAGCGTCGGTCGCGCCCAGCGGCGGTAGGTCACACTGTATGCCTTTTCGCCCCAGGTCTTCGGGCTGCCCAGGTCGGCAAGCAGGTCGGACTCCTTCAGGCCGAGCCCCTCCATCATCTTCACTTCCTCAGCCGACATTTCCTTCACCTTGTCGTAGAAGCCGGGGATATTCACACGGCCGTCTGCATCGTGAAGCGACGCGACGAGCGCTGCGAGCACGTTGGCCGGGTTGGCAACCGCGCCGCCGAAGGTGCCGCTGTGCAGGTCCTTCTTCGGGCCGCGCACGATGACTTCCTTATAGACCAGCCCTTTCGTCGCCGCTGTCACCGCGGGCTTGCCCAGTCCGACCTGCGCCGTGTCGTGGATCACGACGTAGTCGCAGGCCAGTCGCTCGCGATTCTTGCGGATCATCGGCGCCAGGTTCGGCGAGCCGACTTCCTCCTCGCCTTCGACGCAAAACTTCACGTTCACCGGCAACGAGCCGGCCGTCTTCATCCACGCTTCGGCCGCCAGCATCGCGCAGAACACCTGTCCCTTGTCGTCGGCCGAGCCGCGACAGACGATCATGCCGTCCTTGATCACCGGTTTGAACGGCCCCGTGTGCCAGAGGTTCAAATCGCCTTCAGGCTGCACGTCGTAGTGGCCGTAGAACAGCAGCGTCGGCCGGCCGGGCCTTTGTTCGCCCTGTGCGATGACCGCAGGCCAGCCCGTCGTCGGCTCGATATCTGCTTTCAGCCCGGCGGCTTCGAAGCGCTTCTTCACCCATTCGGCGCATTTGCGGTTGTCGGCCTCGTGCTCCTTCTGCGCCGAGATGCTCTCGATCCGCAGGAAGTCGAACAGCTCATCCATGAATCGGGACTTGTTCTGCTCCAGGTATGCAAACGCCTTTTCGATCGCCGCAGTCGCCGGCATGGGAAGCCCTCCTATTCAACCAGCACTTCGATTAGCGAGAAGTCATCTTCAAAAGGCTCGCTCGCCTGCATGGCGCGCAGCGCTTCGTGGATGGCGTCCACGCGATTCTCGCTTGTTTCACCGCGAATAATACGTGAGAGGCCCTCGACCCCCAAGAGCGCGCCGGGGCCCGTGCGAACCTCCACCACGCCATCCGTCATCAAGTAAAGGCGAGCGCCGGGTTGCAGCGAAATGCCCGCCTGTTCGATGGGCACACCGACGTTCAGCCCGACGATCGTTCCGGTTGATTTCAATTCGTGAATGCCGCCCGACGGGTCGAGCATCAGTGCGGAAGGATGCCCGCCGCTGGCGTAACGCAGCTCACGGGTGCGGCGATTCAACACGCCGTACCACGCGGTGAAGAATCGGTCGGCGTGCAGCGCCATGGGGAAGGCCGCGTTCAACCCGCGCAGGACCGAAACGGGCTCGTTGAACTGCGTCGCGGGGAGTGTCTGCCTGCGCAGTGCGGTCTGCACCGAACTCGCCAGCAAGGCCGCTCCGACGCCGTGGCCCATTACATCGGCGACGTAAAGTGCGAGATGATCGTCGTCGAGCCAGTGATACCCGAAGATGTCGCCGCCCAGGGCCGAGCTGGATTCAAATCGCCAGTGTATGCGCAGTCCCGATTCGTGAATGGGAGGCGGCAGCAGCGTTCGCACGTATCGCTCGGCGTCCTGCAACTCCTGCTGCATCCGCTCCTGCATGCGCAGCAGGCGCGTCTGGGTGTCGATCAGATCGCGCTGCACGGTGATGAGATCGAGCATGTTCAGCTCGTGCTCGGCCAGCGCCGCCAGTCGGCTGAACGTCTCCAGCGAGAGCGAGTCGATGTTGCGCGGCTTGCGGTCCGCGATGCAGAGCGTGCCGACGTTCTGCCCGCTCGGCCCGGCCAGCGGATGCCCGGCATAGAAGCGCACGTGCGGCTCCTGCGTGACCAGCGGGCTGTCATGGAAGCGCTCGTCCAGCGTCGTGTCGGGAATGACCAGCGGCTCGGTATGCAGGATCGCATGGCCGCAGAAGGAGATTGACCGGTCCGTTTGATTGGCGGTGAGGCCGCACTTGGCCTTGAACCACTGACGATCGGAGTCGATGAGCGCGATGTAGGCGATCGGTGCGTGAAAGATGTCGGCCGCAAGCGTGACGATGCGGTCGAAGCGTTCTTCGGGCTTCGTGTCGAGAATCTTCAGGGCGCGCAGATCAGCGAGGCGCTCCTGTTCGTAGTCGGGAATCGGTGCGGGGAGCATGGGCGGGCTTTCGGTGGTGCGTCGTGAGGCATGCAACGATCAGTTTGATATTGCGGTATGCACTGCCATTTAGCCGGGCCGTTTGCGGCCCGTATCCGTTTCGCGCAGTTATTTTATCTCTCGCCGCACTTTTTCATAATCCACCGGCCGCTTCTCCACGAACGCGCGCATCCCCTCGGCCACTTCCGGCGCCATGTTATGGATCGAAAGCCAATCCCGTGCGTGGCCGATCGTAAGATGCCACGACAAATCGCGCCAGAAGTTCAACTGCTGCTTCGCGTAACGAATGCACGTCGGAAGCTTGTCGATGAGCTTCGTCGCCATCGCGTCGACGGCCGCATCGAGCTTCGCCCGCGGGACTACTTCGTTTACCAGGCCCCACTCGAGCGCCTTTTTTGCGGGAATCTCCTCGCAAAGAAAGAGGATCTCCCGCGCCCGGCGGTCGCCGACGATGAGCGGGAGAAACTGCGTCGCACCGGCCGCCGCGACGCTGCCGCGGGCCGCGCCGACCTGGCGAATGATGATGTCCTCCGCCGCGATGGCCAGGTCGCACGACATGTTGAACTCGTTGCCGCCGCCGACCACCATGCCGTTGAGCCGGGCGATCGTCGGCTTGCCGAGGTTGCGCAGCTTCTCGTGCGCCTCGATGAACAGGCCCATCCACTTCCAGTATTTGCCGGGCTCGCCGACGAACTCCTCGGCCTGCTCCTTCACGTCGGCCCCGGTGCAGAATGCCTTGTCGCCCGCGCCGGTGAGGATGAGCACGCGCACGGCGTCATCCCACGAGGCATCCTGAAACGCGGCGATCAGTTCGGTGAGCATTTCGCCGTTGACGGCGTTGTGCACCGCAGGGCGGTTGAAGGTCACCGTGGCGCGATTCCGCGCCTTTTCGTACTTGATGTGCTTAAAGCCGAACGAATCGGCGGGTTTGCCTTGGTATTCTGACATGAACGTCCCTCCGGAATTCTCACGTTGCAGGTTATGACTGGTTTGCGGAATCATCACCCGAAAGTGCGGCCGGGTCCAGAACAGTCGGAGTGGCAGCGGCAACTAGTGCATTTCCGCAATCGGGACATCCTTCGTCAGCCGAACGGCCGTACAGGCTGCGACCACATTGCGTGCAATATTGCGTGCCACACTCAGGGCAACATCCTGATTGGTTGCCGAAGAGGTTGTATCCGCATCGAAAGCATAAACCCTCGCCGCAGGCCTGACACCAGACGCTGTTCGGTCCGCGATCGTGACCACAGGCGCGGCAATAGTGTGATTTCGCAGTGAGCACAACGACTCTGGAAGCCATGGCCAGCGAAACGATTACCAATGCGATTAAGCCAATGACGCCGAAGAGAAAGGTGCCTTTGGGATGGCCCATCTGGAATGCAAAGTAGGCAAACAGGAGTGCAACGCATGTGAGTTGCAGCAACTTCGGCTTCGTAAGACGAAACATTGGCTGAAACACTTGTCCAGCAGGCCTGACGGCATCTCGAACGAGCCTTGCCATCGATTGATATTTGTAACGACTTTCAAGTCCCGCTTGCGTGAGGTATTGCCGTGTCCGGCGGCGACGCTTAATTGCTTGCAAGACTTCACGAGAAATCAAATCTTTCCGGAATAAGCGCCACCTAAGTTTTGAAGTGGGGGCGTATTCATGATCCGATACTTTCTTGAGCCACCCCTCCTCGGAATACCACTCCAAAATGCAATTCAGCTCTTTACTTAAGAACTCCGGCCACTCCGACTTTTTGGGGAGTTGTGCTCTTGGCTCTTCCTTGAAGCTGCTAAGGTGAAATCGGTGCGCCTGAAAGAGCAGCTCTAGGTCGGCCACACCCGGCAAGTTGACGGTATTCAAGAACGGAGGAGTAGCGTACAAGCCGGAATTCCCTTGGCTGATGTTCGTTTCAATTCGAACTTGGTTTTGTAGATGCGTACAGAAATCCGCAGTGACACTCGGTGACCTATCGTAGGAAAGCGGATAAGGAAATATGGACACAGTGACGACGGTCGATTCCGTGCGATTCTCCAAGATGAGTACGTATAGCGTTCTTCCTCGACGATGCTTCGGAGCTATGAGGGTCGCTGCGATGTGAAAGTCATGGCTTGCCAGCGCATCCGCCACTTTCCTGAAGTACGCGGCGATTGGCGCGGAAAATTTGGGATCGTCTAGAGAAATAAGATGATATTCAATGCGGTTCGACAGTCGTATTCGCTGATGGAGAATAATTCGTACAACTGTGAGAAGGACGAGGCTGGCGGCAGTCCAGATCAGGATTTGCACTGGGAGAACCCGGGCTACAGACGCGGTCGGTCACATCGATGAATCCTAGACTTAGTTGGCCGGCATACTCGTTCCGCCTACCCCTGCCCCACGCCCCGCTTCATTCGCCCGACCGATCGGCTTAAGGCGGCCTTGACACGGTCCAGGGCCGTGTTGATGACACCGGCGAAATCGTCGCCGACTTCGCGCACGCGCAGTTCGCCGCCGCGGACGAGCTTCAACTCCACCGTGCAGACCTTGTCCACCGTCTGTTTGCGCGGGCCGGTTTCGTCTTCCAGTTTCACGGTCGCCTTGCGGATCACGGCGTCGAAACGCCGCAGGCCGCTCGCAAATTTCTTGTCCGCCAATTCCTTCAGTTTCGCGCCGCCTTCGACGCCTCGCACGAAAATCGTCAACGTCATCGTTCGCCCTTTCCTTCCTGATGCGCCACGCGCGGCCGCTTTTCGGCCGGTCCGCCGCGTTTTCTTGAGCTTTGCGACAGCCGGCCCGGCTGCGGGAGCCGTCTCCCTATGGGCAGGAATCCCGCCCGCCGCGGTGGATTATAAGGTGACGAAGAGCGCGTGCCGAGCGGAACGCCGGTGCGTTGATAGATAGTTTGTTCGCGAGGGATGAATCGCGGCACAGCACGGCCCGGATTCATGGAATCAAACGTCGATTTCGGTTAAACTAGCGGGGGGCGATTCGCGGGAAAGTTGAAACTTGTCCTGACCAGCTCCCGATGAGCGCCCCCGGAGGAGGAAGTGATGTCTCGATTCGTTTCGTTCATGGGTCTCGTTTGCGCCCTGGCGCTCGCCGCGACGCCGGTTTCGGCCGGGCCGATCCCCGCGAGCCTGTTTGTCTCCAGCGATGTTTTCAACGTCGTGGGTGAATACGACCCGGTCACCGGAGTCTATGCCGGGCCGTTCGCGTCGTCGGTCAACGGCATTGGCCAGCTTGGCGTCAAACTCAACACGGCCGGCACGCGCATGCTCGTCGGCCATTTCAACGAGGGCGTCGATGAGTACGACGCGGTCACGGGCGCGTACATCAAGACCTACAACGCGGGCCCGGGCGTCGGCACGCAGTGGGCGGGCCTGTATGCCCCGACCGGCGGCGTGTACATCACAAGCTGGACGACCAACGACGTGCGCGAGTACGACGCCAACACCGGCGCGTTCATCCGGGTCGTGACCACGGTCGACGGCCCGTCGGACATGCGGATCGGTCCGAACGGCAATCTGTACGTCTGCTCGTTCATGGGAGGTTACGTCAAAGAGGTCAATGCGATCACGGGCGCATTTGTGAATCAATGGTCGCAGCCCGGCGGACAGGACCGCACGAACGACATAGAGTTTCTGCCGAACGGCGATCCGCTCGTGACCGTCATGGGCGCGAACAAGGTGTATCACTACGACACGTCGTACAACCTGGTCGGCCAGTTCTCCGGCACGGGCTGGGGCAATGTCCACGGGATCGAGATCAGCCCGTTCGACGGCAACATCTACGTCGTGGACGGCATCAGCAACCAGGCGCACGCTTTTGACCCGGTGACGTTTACGGAGATCAACAACGCGTTCCTCAGTCCCGGCCCCGGCGCGAAGATCGTCGATCTGGCGTTTCGCGTTCCAGAACCGGCGACCGGCGCGCTGCTGCTGCCGGCGCTGGCGCTGCTCCGCCGGCGATCGCGCCGCGCGTAACGCAGCGCGCTACGCGGTTGCGATCCGATGACTTGTCAATTCAAACTGCCTAGGAGGAGTGAAGGATGAAACGATTGGGTCAACTGTTTGCCGTGGTCTGTCTTCTCGCGATCGTTACGTCGCCTGCCATCGCCGGGCCGTTGTCCGCGAGTTTGTTTGTCTCCAGCGACGTGTTCAACGTCGTGGGCGAATACGATCCGGTGACCGGGAACTATGCCGGGCCGTTCGCACCGTCGGTCAACGGCGTCGGCCAACTCGGGGTGAAGCTCAATGCCGCGGGCGACCGCATGCTGGTCGGCCATTTCAACGGCGGTGTGGATGAGTACGATGCGGTCACCGGCGCGTACATCAAGACCTACAACGGCGGCCCCGGCATCGGGACGCAATGGGCGGGTCTGTACGCCCCGACCGGCGGTGTCTATGTCACCAGCTGGGTGACCGACGACGTGCGCGAGTATGACGCGACGACCGGCGCATTCATTCGCGTCGTGGCGCCCGTGACGAATCCGTCGGACATGCGCATCGGCCCGAACGGCAATCTCTTCGTTTGCTCATGGGGGCCGGGGACCGTCACCGAACTCGATGCCGTGACCGGCGCCTTTGTCACGATGTGGTCGCTGCCGTTTGGATCGCGGACGAATGACATTGAGTTCCTGCCGAGCGGCGAGATGCTCGTCACCGGGATGGGGACCAACCAGGTGTATCGATACGACACGTCGTACAACCTAATCGGTCAGTTCAGCGGCACGGGCTGGGGCAACGTGCACGGGATCGAGATCAGCCCGTTCGACGGCAACATCTACGTCGTGGACGGCATCAGTAATCAGACGCATGTATTTGATCCGGTGACCTTCACCGAGATCGACAGCGCATTCCTGAACCCCGGCCCCGGTGCGAAGATCGTCGATTTGGCGTTTCGCGTTCCCGAGCCGGCGACCGGCGCGCTGCTGCTGCCGGCGCTGGCGCTGCTTCGCCGGCGATCGCGTCGAGTGTGATGCGGTTTCTCGGTGATTTCGATTTTGTGAATTGAATCGAACCAGTTACCGAAGCCGGCGGAAGGCATTCCGTCGGCTTCTTTCTTGCGCGAATGCTATCCGGCGCGACTGCTGCTTAGCGAGGGAGGCAAACGTGGCTCAATCGTGGTGAAGGGTGTAGAGCCACCAGCGCTTGCGGGGCGACTCGCCGCGTTTGATGTGGCGAACGGCGTAAATCGATGCGACAAGTCCGCGATCGGTTCGGATTTTCCAGAACTGTTTGCGATAATACAGCTCGCCGCCCGCGTGATCCTCGGCCTCGCTGACTTTCCAGGTCGACAAGACTTCCACGATTCTGAAATGCTCGTCTCGCCAGGTGAATCCGGCTGGAAGACCCGGCGCGCCGGTCGCCATCGCGGCGGTATCGAACGTGCCCGCGTCAGGAGTGATCGCCTCGCTGATGAATTCATCGGGCATGGTGGTCACTCGCGCGGATAGTGCAATTGTTTGTCGAGCGGCTGAACTTCGGCCTCGACGTATTGCGCCAGGGCAGGCGGCAGGCTATTCCTCGCTCCCGGAGCGCACATCGACGGGGGCAAAGGATGATAGGTGTGCCAAAAGAGGTTTCGTCGAGTTGCAAGATCGTGTTCGCGAATGAAATCCATCATTCCCGCCAGCGCCTTGGCTGTGTAGGTTCCGTCCAGCCCAACGCCGTCCAGTCGGTGGAGTTCACCCGCCAGCGCGACCGATTTCTCGGTGAATTGGGCATAGCCCTCGCCCAGCACCGAGTGAACAATCTCGACGTCGCCCGTGCCCAAGTCAACTTCGGGAATCGACGAATTAAACCGGCGCATGAATCGCAGGCACCGCATCGCCATCCGCACGCAGCGTCCGGCCGTGCAATACCATTTGTACGACACGGCGACGCCGATGATTCGTGTCTTCAGACCGGCAAGCCGTGCGCCCAGCAGCAGACCTGCGGCCGTGCCGAGGCTGCCCATCGGGACATACAGGAAATCCGGTTCAGGCAGGACGCCCGCATCGATCTGATCGCGCAGCTCAAACATCGCGTTGACGTGACCCACGCAGGATCGCGGGCTGGTGCCGCCGGGCGGAATGAAGTAGGGCGGCTCCGCGCCATGCCAGTTCCGAGGCCGGAGCATTTCGCAAATCAGCGTCGGAGCGACGCCGACATAGGTGACCAGTTTCAACTCCGCGCCGACTGACGCCGCGCAGAGAAGATTTCGCCGTGCATACTCGGCTTCTGCCTGCGGGACGAGTGCGGCAACCGTGCGCAAGCCGAGCTGGGCCGCATGCCAGGCGGTTCGGCAGACATGGTGGCTGCCGGCCGCGCCCATCGTGATGATCGTGTTTGCGCCGCGCGATACCGCATCGCCCAGAAGCAGTTCAAGCCCGCGCACCTTGTTGCCGCCGCATTGCGGGTGGCTCTGGTCTTCGCGTTTGACATGCAGCGAAGAGAGGCCGTGGGCATTGGCGAACTGCGGCGAAGCGGTCACGGGCGTCGGCCATGCACCGAGTGCAACGCGCGGCAGGGCCTCGGCCAGCGCCGGAAACGCGCGATCGAGCGGATACTCGGAATGGCGGGCCGGCGTGGTCATGGTTGCAGCAGGTGCTCCATGACGTGCTCGGCGAGCGCCGCGACGGTGAGCGACGGCGCGACGCCGATGGGGCTGCTAAACAGACTCGCATCTGCGACGTACAGTCCGGGATAGGAGTGCACGCGGCCCAGTCCATCGGTCACGCCCTTGACCGGGTCGTCGGCCATGCGGGCGCCGCCCATGGCATGGACTGTGAACGAACCGGGGGATGCGATGGCCGCGGGAGGCAGCACGAGCGACGCGCCAAGCGCATCGGCGAGGGATTGCAGCCGATCGCGTGTGCGGCGGGCAAACGCCGACGTTGTTGCGGTGCGGTCGCAGATCAATCGCTTGTTACGCAGGGCTAATCGCAGCGGTGTGCGATCCAAGCCCATCGCGCCGATGATCCACGCGCTGCGGCCGGGTTCGCCGAGCGACGGACTGCCCACGAATGATCGCAGCGCCCGCGCCGCCAGCCAGGGCAGCGGCGGCAACAGGCCGATGTCCATCAGCATCAGCCGATCGCGCTCCCAGCCGTCCAGCCAGGCGGTGACGAGCGGCCCGGCGTCGCGCTCGGCGGGGACGCGCCCGCCGAGCAGCAGCGCGCCATCGTCGCCGTTTGTATAGAATCGCTCGCCCAGTGCCGGACCGATCGCCGGCAGCGTTCGATGAAGCTCGCGACAGGAAAGCAGCAGCCGCACGGTGTTCAGCGCCCCGGCCGCGAGGATCATGCGTTCGGCGCGAAGCGAGAATCGCCCCTGCGGACCGGCCGCCAGGCGGTTGCCATGCACAACGAATCCGCCTCGCTCCGGCTCGATGACCGTGACTTCGTGCAGCGGGCGCACATCCGCCCCGCGCAGTTCCGCGGCGCCGAGGTAGGTGCGATCCAGCGAACGACGGCGTACGCCATGCCCGCCGCGAAGCCATGCGGCGACTTCGGCACGCACGCCTTCAAACGGCGGAGTAGCGCGCATGGTCGAATGGTCGGCCGGCCATTCCACAGCCAGAGGAAGGCGCTCGACGCGCTGGTTCATCACGGTTGCCGCGGATTCGAGGGAGATGGTTCGTGGCAGATCAATCGGAATGGGGCTTGGCGCGATGATTGCCTCGGCGCGATCGTAATGTTGCGCCAGCGTTTTCGCCGTGATGGCTGCGGGCCACTCCTCGGTAAAGACGTCCGGACGGGCGCGAACCGTGACGGATGTATAAACGTGCGAGCCGCCGCCCACGCAGCTACCCATCACCGCGATCAGGCCGGCTGGGCGCTGCACGTCAAACGGGCCGTGGCTGTCCGCGCCGCGAAGCGGATTTCGGCGGCCCGCCTGAACGTCGGTGAGGAATTCCGGCGTGATTCGAGGCCCGCGCTCCAGGACGATCGCGCGCAGACCCGCTTCCGCCGCCCGCAATGCGCAGACGCTGCCCCCGAACCCGGAGCCGATGATCAGCACATCGCAGTCTTTACGCGTCATGTCTCCGTGTTATAGTCGCCTGCGGCCGGGCGTAAAGTCCGCCGGCCATGCGGGGCGTCCATGGTGATCGACGTTCATTGTCATGTCGGCTACAGCGCTCGGCGAATCGATCCGGCGATCATCTATTTCGATTTCGAGTCCGACGGCGCGGCCGCGCACCCCGGGTATGACAGTTATTTCTCGCCGCGCCTGCTTCAGCGGATCGCCTGGTTTTTCGTCAAGCGCATGTTGAAGATCGACCCGCGGCTTCAGATCGGCCCGGAGCTGGATGCGCGAATCGAGGCGATCTACCAGGAGCACTTTTCGAAAGCGACAGGCGTGGATCGGCTTGTCCTGCTTGCCTTCGATGAGTATCGAAATGACGCGGGCCGGGCGATCGGCCCGGTCGACAAGGGCGTGCGATTCGGCAGCGACCTGTACGTTTCCAACTCGCTGGTTCGCGCGATGTGCGCGGCGCGGCCGGATCGCTATCTCTTCGGCGCGTCGATTCACCCCTATCGGCCTGGCGCGCTGGCGGCGCTGGAGGAAGTCGTTCGGGCCGGGGCGGTGCTCGTGAAATGGCTGCCGATCCACCAGAACATGTCGGCGAACGATGAGCGGACGATTGCTTTTCTGCGCCGCGCGGCGGAGTTGAACATCGCGATGCTGATTCACTACGGCGGCGAGATGTCGCTGTCGCGCCAGCACATGGAATTTGAAAGCGCGCTGCCGATGCTCGGGGTCCTGCGCGATCTGCGCGCCGAGGGACGCATGCCGACGACGATTGTCGCGCACGTCGCCACGCCGTCATTCCGCTGGCATAGCCGGCGCGACTGCGATGCCTTTGTCGAATCGTTGCTCGGCGAATTCCGCGACGCGCCGATCTACGCGGACATTTCGGCGCTGGCTGCCTTCGGGCGGACAAGCTGGCTGCGGCGAATTGCCCGGCGGCGCGAATTGCACGCGAAGCTGGTGTGGGGCAGCGATTTTCCGATTCCCGTCATGCGCTGGCCGTTCTCGCTGATGGTCAGCGGCCGTCGGCTATCGGAGATTCGGCGGATGCCGTCGTGGATCGAGCAGGATCTGCAACTCAAGCGCGCGCTGGGATTTGATGAGGGTGTGTTCACGCGGGCGAGGGAGCTGCTTCGCGTCGGTTAGAACGTCGTGCCGAACGAGAAGCTGAAGACCTGCGTGTCGTCGTCGCTGTTCTTTGTGACGGGGAAAGCAAGATCGAACGCGAGCGGAATCGGGCCGAAGTACTTGATGTACAACCGCGCGCCGATGCCTACGCTGGCCCGCCAGTCGGACATTCCGAAATCGTCTTCCACCGTGCCCATGTCCGTGAACGCCACGCCGCGCAGCACCTTGCCCATGATCGGGAACGAGTACTCGGCCGTCGTGACGAGCATGAAATCGCCGCCGACGCGATCGTCCCGCAGGCCGGCGCGAGGGCTGATGCCGCGAAACTCGAAGCCGCGGATCGAGCCGATGCCGCCGCCATAGAATCGCTCAAAGACCGGGGCATCGCCGAAGATCTGCCCGCCGGTCGCGCCGAGGTGAAGGATGTGCTTGCGGTCGAACGTGTCCTTGTGCAGCGTGAAATAGTGGTCGTGTTCGACCATGAGCTTGCCGAAGCTGTAGTCGCCGCCCATCGCACCGGCCTGCTCGTAGGACGTCTTGAATCGGTAGCCCTTGGACGGCAGCCAGGCGCTGTCGGTCGTGTCGCGCACAAGGCTCGGCTTGATCGACGTCAGCCAACTGTCGCCGGCGTCGTCCTTGATCTCATCGGCCGCCAGCCAGTCGACGCTGCCGATGTCGATGTACTCGAACCGGAAGGCTGCTTCGGCCGCCCAGCCCTTGAGGATGCCCTCGCGGAATCGGCGATCGAGACTGGTGTAGAATCCGAGTCGCTCCTCGTCGTATTCTTCTCGGCTGCGCTCGAAGACGTACGCGCCCAGCCCCAGGCCGATCTCCTGGTCGAGGAGGTACGGCTCGCGGAAGTCGATTCGCCCGCGGCTGACCTCGGTGCCCGGCTCGAGTTGCAGGCGCAGCGTCTGCCCGGCGCCCTTGAACGCCCGCCCGCGGAAAAGCTGGCCCGCCGTTCGCGGCCAATCGAAAAGATCGAAGTTGCGGTTCTCAATCGTGACCGAGCCGACCAGGCCGTTGTTGCTCGTGACGCCGACGCCGAAGAGAACGGTCGTCGTCTGGGCTTCGGCGACTTCGACAAGCGCGTCGCGCACGCCGGGCAACTCGCCCTGCGGCGTGATGGTCGCCTCGCTGAAAAGGCGCGACTCGACGAGCCGATTCTCGGCGTCCTTGGTGGCCGTCGTGTTGTACAGTTCCTCGGGGAAGAACCGCAGCTCGCGGCGGATGACCTTGTCCTTCGTGTTCCGATTGCCGCGCACCTCGACGCGACCAAAGCGGTATTGTTCTCGCTCTTTCACGTCGATGGTGAGGTTAACGTAGCCGTCCTCCTCGTCGAAGACGTGCGTCGTTGTGACCTCGGTGTAGATGTAGCCTTCCTGCCCGTAGGCGGCGACGAGTTTTTCGCGGTCCTCCTTGAGAATGTCGGCGTCGATGGGCTTGCCGACATTGGTGCGGGTCATGATTGAGGAGACCCGGTCGTTGTCGTACACGCGGTTGCCCACGTATTCGATGGACTTGATGAGATGCTGCTGCCCTTCGTCGATCTGGAACGTCACCGTGAGGTCGCCCTGGTTCTCGGCCAGATCGATGCGATAGCCGACCTGCGCATTGAGATAACCGCGGTCGACGTAGTATTTCTTCAGTGCGGCGGCGTCACGTTGGGCCGTCTCGTCGTCGAACGCGCCGGTTCGCAGCAGCCAGATGTAAGTCGTCGTTTCAATCTGCTCGCGCAGGCGGCGCGGCGTGAAGCTTGCGTTGCCCTCAAAGAGGATCTTTCGCACCTTGACCCGCGGCCCCTCGGCGATGCGGATGATCACTCGCTGTTCGTCGCGCAAGGCCCCTTCATCAACATCGACAGCCACGTGGTAATAGCCTGCTTCACGATACTTGCGCTCGACGACCTGCTTCGCCTGGTTCAGCAGAAACTCGCTGATCGGCGAGCCGACGGACAGATCGATGTCCTTCATCAGTTCGTCGGTCTTGAATTTCTCGTTGCCCAGTATCGTGACTTCCGTCACGAATGGCCGTTCCTGGACGACGAACACGCAGACGAGCTTCCCGTCTTCCTCGCGCGCTTCGGCGTAGGGATTGCCTTCAAACTTGCCGGTCTCGGCGAGTCGCGCGACGGCCGCGGTGATTTCTTCGCGCCGCCACGGCGTGCCGGGCTGAATGCGTATGACGGTTTGCAGGTAGGCTTCGTCAACGGTTCGCAGGCCTTGGATTTCGACGCGATCGATGATGCGCCCTTCGGCGCGAACGGTTTCCGGTGTCGGCTGCGGGCCGACCTGAAGCAAGCCCATCATTGAAACAAGGCCGAACAAACCGAGCGTTAAGACAGCAACGGCCCGGCGAGGAGGGATCTGGCTGAACATCCGTGTCTGGCGCGTCATCCTGCCCCTTGTGCAAGGTGCGGCGGGGACGAAGCCTGCGCCGCGTGGCCGAAATATAACCGCCGAACGAAGTGCATCAAACAACCCGCACGCGATTTCAATACTGCCAGCCGGGGAAACAGGCCATACCAGTATTGTCGGCGGCGAGAGCGGTTCGCCGTGCGAAGGAACCGACCGAGAAGGAGCATCGGTGCATGGTTGTTTGATTGGTTCGCCGGGACTACTCTTCAAGGGGCTGATGGAAATGCCGCCGGTCCCGCAAGGCGCACCGAGACATGGGATTGATTGCTCATAACATTATGTAAAACATAATGTTGGAGCGTCTCCGCAGCCTGGAGGTTTGGAATTGCTGGGTTGGCTCTTCATTTTGTTCATTGGGTTGCCGCTTGCAGACCTTGCGCTGTTGCTTCGCATCGGCGGTGAGCTTGGGTTCTGGCCGACCGTCGGGGTCGTGCTTTTGACGGGGTTTGCCGGGGCGGCCTTGGCCCGTTGGCAGGGCGTGCGGACGCTGACGAGGATTCAGGGCGAATTGGCAGGCGGCCGGATGCCCGGGGACGAATTGGCCGATGGGGCGATGATTCTCCTGGCGGCAGCGTTGCTTGTAACGCCGGGGTTTCTGACGGATCTGCTTGGAATCTTCCTGTTAATCCCTCTGACGCGGCGCATGTTCCGTGGCGCGTTACGAAGGTACTTCACAAGGCGAATGGTGGTCGGGAATGTCACGATTCGAACGGTGCGCACGGGCGAGGGGGAGATGATTTCACAGACGTGGGAGGCCGGAATGAAGCAACCGGGGATGAGTTCTGCGGACGCGCCGCGCGTCGTGTCCAGCCGCGTGGTCGACGGCGATCAGAATTGACAAAAGTATTTTCACAGCCGAACCGGTGTCGCTTGGCAGCGCCGCGCGCCGTGCATAGGATACGCGCCATCGCCGGTTGATACGTCAGACGATTCGCCCGAAGGCAGCATCGCTCATGTCCACGGATGGTCTCATCGCCGGCGCGGCGTCCTCCCAGCCTATCGCCGCGCCCTTCGCGCACCTGCACGTCCACACGCACTACAGCCTGCTCGACGGCGCCAATCGCATCAACGAGTTGATCGACCAGACCAAGCGCCTCGGCATGTCGTCCGTCGCCATCACGGATCACGGAAACATGTTCGGCGTGGTCGAGTTCTACAAGACGGCCGTCGCCGCCGGTGTGAAGCCCATCCTCGGCATGGAGTCCTACATCGCGCCGGGCAGTCGCTTTGAAAAATCCTCAGCTGACGGACGCGACCCAAACTATCACCTGCTGTTGCTCGCGATGAACAACACGGGCTACCGCAACCTGCTGCGGCTGGCGTCGCTCGGCTACACCGAGGGGTTCTATTACAAGCCGCGGATCGACCGCGAGACGCTCGAAGCGCACAGCGAGGGGCTGATCTGCACGAGCACCTGCCTCGGGGCGGAGATTCCGCAGACGCTGATTGCGCGGGATCGTGCGGCCGCTGAACAGATCGCCGATTGGTACCTGCGAGTCTTCGGACCGGAACGATTCTTCATCGAGTTGCAGGACCACGGCATTGACGACCAGAGGATGATCAATCCGGAGCTGATTGACATCGCAAACCGCAAGGGCGTCGGGCTGATCGTGACGAACGACGTGCATTATCTGCGGCATGAAGATGTCGAGGCGCACGACGTGCTCTGTTGCATCGCCACGCGGGCGTTGCAGGCCGACACCAATCGGTTTAAGTTCCCGTCGGATCAGTTCTTTCTCAAATCGCCGACCGACATGGCGACGTTGTTTCCGAATCTGCCCGAAGCGATGTCGAACACGCTGGCCATCGCCGAGCGCTGCAATGTCGAGTTGGACTTTAAGACGCGCCACACGCCGGTCTATCGCCCGCCCGACGCCGAGCCGGCCGAGGACTGTCTGCGCCGCCACGTGTACGAAGGTGCGGCCGAGCGATACGGCGAGATCAGCGACGAGCTGCGCGAACGGATCGACTATGAGCTGAACGTCATTCAAAGCAAGGGGTTCTCCAGTTATTTCCTGATCTGCTGGGACTTCGTGCACTACGCTCGCGGCCGGGGCATTCCGTGCGGGGCGCGCGGCAGCGGCTGTTCGTCGGTCGTCGCGTACTGCCTCTATTTGTCGCAACCCGACCCATTGCGGTACGGCCTGTATTTCGAGCGGTTCATGGATCCGGATCGCGACGACATGCCGGACATTGATATTGATATCTGTCAGGATGGCCGGGATGAAGTCATCCGCTACGTGCGGGAGAAGTACGGCCACGTCGCGCAGATCATCACCTTCGGTACGTTGAAGGCGCGGGCCGCGATACGGGACGTTTGTCGTGTGATGGGCGTGCCGCTGTCGGAGGCGGATCGCGTTGCCAAGCTGGTGCCCGAAGAGTTGAAGATGACGCTCGACAAGGCGCTGGCCCAGGAGCCGGAGCTGCGCAAGCTGTACGACTCCGACGCGACGCTTCGCAAGGTGATCGACATTGGCCGGCGCATTGAGGGCCTCGCACGGCATCCGTCGGTGCATGCGGCGGGCGTGGTCATCGCCGATGAGCCGCTGGATCGGTTGCTCCCGCTGTACAAAGACACCAAGACCGACGCGGTGATGACGCAGTTCGAAGGGCCGACGGTCGAGGCCGTGGGCCTGTTGAAGATGGACTTCCTCGGTCTGCGGACGTTGAGCGTGTTGACGCTTGCCTGCAGGCTGGTGGAGCAGAATCACGGCGTGACGATTGATCTGGGGAATCTGAATCTGAAGGACGCCCGGGTCTATGAGTTGTTCGCGCAGGGCCATACGCGAGGCGTGTTTCAGTTCGAGTCCGGCGGCATGCGCGATGTGCTCATGAAGATGCGGCCCAATCGGATTGAGGACCTTATTGCCGCCAACGCGCTTTACCGGCCCGGCCCGATGAAATACATCGAGCAATACGTTTCGCGCAAGCATGGCGAGCGCTGGTCCAGCCCGCACCCGATCATGGACGAGGTGCTGGCAGAGACGTACGGCATCATCGTGTACCAGGAGCAGGTTGCGCGGCTGGTGAACCAGCTCGGTCAGATCGAGCGGAAGCGTGCGTTTCGCCTCGCCAAGGCGATCAGCAAGAAGAAGACGTCGATGATCGAGGCGGAGCGCGAGCCGTTCGTCGCGGGGGCGGTGGCGCACGGCGTGTCGCGCCAGGCGGCCGAGAAGATCTTCAACGACATTCTCCCGTTCGGGGAATATGCGTTCAACAAGGCGCATTCGACGGGCTACGCGCTGGTGGCGTTTCAGACCGCTTACGTGAAGACGTACCACCCGCTGGAGTTCATGGCGGCCCTGCTGACGTACGAAATGGGCGACACCGACAAGGTGGTGGAATACATCGACGAGTGCCGGCGCCTGGGGATCGACGTCAAGCCGCCCGACATTAACAGCAGCCATGCGGACTTCACGCCGCTGAAAGCGAGCGGCGAGAGCGCCGAATGCCTTCGATTCGGATTGGCGGCGATCAAGGGCGTCGGTGTGAAGGCGGTGCAGGCGGTGGTCACCGCGCGGGAAAAGGGCGGGCGATTCGAAAGCGTCTTCGACTTCTGCGAGCGCGTGGATCTGACCTGCGTCAATCGCGGGGTGATCGAAGCCCTGATCAAGGCCGGATCGTTTGACACGACCGGCGCGATGCGCAAGGCACTGGTGGATTCGCTCGAACGCGCCATGCAGGTCGGCGCCGAGGCGCAGCGCGATCGCGCCAGCGGGCAGATGACGATGTTTGGATCGTTCTCGCCCGATTCGTCGTCGGCTGCGCCCCGACCGGCGCTGTCCACGGCGGAGTGGTCGGAGGCCGAGATGCTCGCGCACGAGAAGAGCGTGCTGGGCTTCTACGTGACGAGCCATCCGCTGGCGCAGCGAGCGGGGGACTTGCGCAGTTTCTCGACGGCGGACATCGCGCACATCCCCGGCATGCCGGACGGCGCGGAGGTTGTGCTGGGCGGGATGATCAGCCGGCTGCGGTTCACGGTGACACGCAACGGGCGCAATGCCGGGTCGAAGCTGGCCGTGCTGGCGTTCGAGGACCTAAGCGGATCAATCGAGGCGGTTGTCTATGGCGAAGAACTGGAGCGCCACCGCGACCTGGTCGCCCCGGATAAGCTGGTTTTCCTGCGTGGCCGGATCGACAAGCGCCGTGAAACGCCGAATGTGAAAGTGACGGAGGTGCTTTCGCTCGACGAGGCGCCGCATCGACTGGCCGAGTCGGTGATTGTCCGATTGGGCGATCGTGCGGAGGACCGGTCGCTCCTGGGGCAGTTACGTGACGCGTGCCGGAAGCATCGCGGGCCGGTGCCGCTGTATCTCGAATTGCGATCCTCCACGGCGATGACGGCGATGGTGCGCTGCGGGCCGGAAATGTCGGTGCTGCCGACGCCGGCGTTTGTGTCGTCGGTTGAGTCGCTGACGGGCTGCGTAGTGGACGTAATGGGCCGCCGGCACCGCGAGACGGCGCGAACGCCGGTGAGTGCCGGGCGCGGTGGAGCGGACGGGGACCGCGCAGAAGTACTCGGACCGATCGATGATGAGGCAGCGCTGGAAGCCTGATTGAATGGGCGCTGTGGCGCGATGCGTTAGGCAGGTCGGGGCGCGGGCTTCTCGCCGCCGCCGCCGGATGCGGGCTTTCGCTTGGGAAAGCGGGCTTCTTTGGCCTGGAGCACGAGACCGAGCAGCCAAAGACTGATGATCGTGTAGGCAACGATTTGCGGCTGGTTAATGAAGCTGTCGCGCACTGCGGGCCAGTGAGCACCGACAAATGTAGAGAATCCAATCACGGCGACCGAGGCTCCCACCAGGCCAATCCAGATGACGGCGAATGTCTTGAGTGCCCAGAATGCGAGAAAGCCGCCGACCACAGCCGCCAGCGCCGGCAGCAGCCAACCGCGCGGGCCGAGGTTGCTCAACTCCGCCCAGACGCGCTCTTTGATCTTGGCCAATTGATCCTGCGCCGCGGGGTACAGGTTGCGCTCCTGTTCGCCGGGCGAACTCAATTGGACGCCGCTTGTCGGCGCGGCTCGGCTTTCACCGGCGGCGGGCAGGTAGCGCTGGAGATCGCCGCGGCCAAGCTGAAACAACGTTGCGATGGAGAACAGCACCAGGACCGAGCCGGCCGCCAGCCACCAACGATAGGTTCGATAGGCGATGGCTGCCAGCACGACCGCGCCGAGCGCCGCGGAGATCGGCCCGGGCGTGTTGGCCAGCAGCGAGACGCGATACCCGGCCCACGACCCGGCAAAGAGCGCGAACACACAGACCACGCCGCGTTCGTACCGGGCGCAGCGGAACGTCAGAAAGACGCCTGTCACAATGGCGACGAGGCTGCCGACATTCAGCGCGGGAGAATTCTGATCAAACGGCGGAAGGTAGTACTTGAGCAGTTCCTGGAAGGTCTTCAGCCACGTCGGATCGGTCAGGGCGATGGATGCAATGGGATGGTCGAGTGTCATGGTCGGATTTCTCGCGACGGCGCCACGGCCCCGTACCGGCACAGCATACGACGAACCCCGTCGCCCACCAACTTTGCAGAACGAGAAATGCGGCGGCACGTCACGCTTGGGCTCAACCGCGCAACAGGCGAATGCCCGGGTTGCGGGCAGGCTCCGACGTGTCGAGCGCGGACATGGGCTTCGGCATGGCGACGCGGTCGGGCCAGGTTGTAACGCTGACGTACGGCCGGTTCATGTCGATGCGGCCCCATTGGCGATAGAGCGACTCCAGCAGCGTGATCTTCTGCGTCGCCGTCGGCTCGCGACCGAACTCTTCGTTCGGCGGACGGCCCCACCAGACGCGCGAGTCCTTTCGATCCGTCGCCAGTTCGATGTAAGGCTTTGCCGCGTCGTCTCGACCGTTGTAGTTATCAACGTAAATCGCCGTTACCTGGTGGCGGAAGGGTCGATCCTTGAGCATCTCGACCAGTAGGACGCCGGCAGACAAGTCGGCGCCATCCCAAACCTGTCCGACGGCGGGCGGCGCGGTGCGCGTGCCCAGCACGGTGATCAGGCCGCTTCCTTTGCTGTCGTTGATCTGGTATCGGCCGGGCAGGCGGACGCGTTGCTCGTCCACAAGGTAGCACGACTTGCCGAAGCGCACCCATGCGGCGGGGCGGCGGAACTGACAGCGCACGGTGACGATTCCGTCGCTGCGCACGCGCACTCGCTCGACCTCGCGCACCCAGCCGATGGACGGACGGGTCAGGGCCGTGCCGATTCGCGATGCCAGTTCGCTGTCGAGCTGGCGATCGCGCTCGCCGAGATCCACGCTTCGCGCGAGGGTATCCAGAATGTGGCGGTTGTCGGGCAGTTGAAGCCAGTCGGGCAGCAGCTCCCATTCGAGGTAGAGCGGTTGCTGGTAGCGCTCGAGTGAAACAACGCGCTGCTCCATCTTCGCGAAGCCCCAGCCCGTCGCAAAGATGAGCGACAGCACGACCGCGACCCGCGCCGAGTATCGAAGCCACGGCCGATCAGGCGGACCGCCGACCGGCAGCAGCCATTCACCGACGGCCGCGCCGAGTCGCTGGAGGAAAGAGTCTTTTTTTGATTTTCGGGGGGCCACGTTGGTCGCCTCAAACAGGGCCGTCAGCCTCGAGTTAAAAATCTACAAACGGATCGCGTCGCCAGTCAGGTCGTCACCCATTGGGCTTGGCAAAGCGCCGCTTGATCGCCGCATCGACCAGGAACTGACACATCTGCGCCATCGAGATGCCGACTTGCGCCGCGGCCTTGGGCACGAGCGAATGGGTGGTCAAGCCGGGCACGACGTTGGCCTCAAGCAGGAACGCCTTTCCGCTGGACGGATCGACTCGCCAGTCCAGCCGGGAGAAGTCGCGACAGCCCAGTGCGTTGTGCGCCGCCAGGCTCTGTTCGGCGATCTGTTGCAGCAGCGCCGGCGATAGATCGATGTCAAACAGGTATTGCGTGTCGTCGTCGAGGTACTTCGCCTTGTAGTCGTAGAATTCGCGCTGCGTGCGAATCTCGATCGCCGGCAGAGCGCGATCGCCAAGAATGCCGACCGTGATTTCCTTGCCGGGGATGAACTCTTCGATGAGCGCGCTGCCGTAGGCATCGATCACGCGCTGCGCTGCCGGGCGAAGTTGTTCAAACTCGCGGACGATGTAGCAATGCAGGCTGCTGCCTTCTTTGACCGGTTTCACGACCACCGGCAGACTCCACGCCGCCAGCGCCTCGCGCAAATTGGCCGCAGTCGCCACGGCAAAGCGGGGGGTCGGCACGCCGGCCGCCTTGAACGCCTCCTTGGCCGCAGCCTTGTCCATAGCCAGCGCGCAGGCCGCCGGGCCGGAGCCGGTGTAGGCGATGTTGCGGCGCTCGAGAATCTCCTGAACCTGGCCGTCCTCGCCGAACGTTCCGTGCAGGGCGACAAAGACGCAGTCGACCGCGCGGGCCAGCGCGCCAAGGTTGTCCGCGTTGATGTCTTCGATGTGAACATTGTGCCCCTGCGATTGCAGGGCGGCGGCGACAGCCTGCCCGCTTTGCAGGCTGATGTCGCGCTCGCCCGACGGGCCGCCGGAGAGCACGGTGATGGCGAGTTTCTGCCGGGACGCGGCGCGCGTGATTCGCTCCACATCAAACCGGGTATGCGTCATGGCCACGGGGCTAACCTCCTTGTCGGGCTTCGTGCCTCGGTGTCTTCGCGGTCAGGCGTCGGCAGCCGGCGCGGCCGCCAGTGCCGCGGATCGGTCCGCCAGGTTCCAATCGGCCTGTTCGTACTCTTCTTCATCGGCCCAAATGCGTACTTCGGGTTGCAGGATGATTCCGGCGTGGTCGCGGACCCGTCGGCGAATTTGGCCGATCAGGGCCAGCACGTCAGCCGCCCGCCCGCACGCACGGGAAAGGATGAAATTTGCGTGGCGGTCAGAGACGTAGGCGGTGCCGAATTGCTCGCCTTTCAGCCCGGCCCGGTCGATCAGCAGTCCGGCTGACTGGCCCGGCGGGTTTCGGAAGATGCAGCCGACGCTGGCGTCTCCCAGCGGGGGTTGGGTCGCCTTCTTGTAGTCCCAGATTTCGCGAAACCGGCGGTTCAATTCGGCTGGGTCCTCGCGGCGAAGAGCGAATCGAACGCGGACGGCGCAGTCGTCCCCCAGCGAGCTATGGCGATAGCCAAAGGCAAGTTCCGCTGCCGCGCGCTCGACGATCTCGCCCCGCGGTGTGATGCCGGTGACGGTTTGTACGGCCGATGAGATGTCGCCGTAGCGACCGCCGCAGTTCATGGCGATGCCGCCGCCGACTGAACCGGGGATGCCGGCGAGTTGTTCCAGTCCGGCGGCGCCGCCTCGCACGGCCGCGAGAACGAGCTTGGTCATGTCGGCGCCGGCGCCGACCAGCGCCGTATCACCGTCAAATTCCATTGCGCTGAAGTGCGGGTCGCCCAGGTGCACGACCGCGCCGCGGACGCCCCGGTCGCTGACGAGCACGTTCGCCCCGAGGCCGAGAAACCGCACGGGGGTGCCTGATTCGTGGCATCGCCGAATGATCGTGGCGAGCTGCGCGTCGGTACGCGGTTGGAGAAGGTACTCGGCCGGTCCGCCGATGCGGAACCAGGTGCGCGGGGCCAGCGGCTCTTCGCACCGGCAGATGTCAGCCAAGTCGGCGAACAAGGTCATCGGCGATCTTCCAGACATCGCCGGCGCCCATGGTCAGGACGATGTCCCCGGCGACGGCGTGAGTGACAATGTGTTCCACGATTTCGGCATGGCTGGGCAGGTACTTCGCATCCTGCCCACAGGCGCTGACGCGCGCCACGAGGTCCGCGCTGCAGATGGCGTCGCGTTCGGCGGCGCTGTCGCGCACGAAATAAATGTCGGGCACGAGGAGATGATCCGCCAGGGCGAAGCTCCGGGCGAAGTCGTTCAGCAGGAACCGCGTCCGCGAATGCTGGTGCGGCTGAAAGACCAGCCACAGTTTGCGGTCGGGCCATTGCTCTTTGACCGCGCGAAGCGTGACCTGGATCTCCGTCGGATGGTGGCCGTAGTCGTCGAGCAGAAGAATGCCGGAGACTTCGCCGCGGTGGGTCAATCGCCGGTCGGCGCCGGCAAAAGTCATCAGGGCATCGGCGATGGCTGCGGGGGCGACGCCGGCATGCGTGGCGAGGGCCGTGGCGACGAGGGCATTGCTGATCTGGTGCCGGCCGGGCAGGCCGTCGAGTTGGGCATGCAGGAGAAATCGACCGTCGCGGCGGACGTCGAATCGATAATGACCGCGGGTCTGTCCGATGTTCACCGCGCGCCAGGTGCAGGCCTCGGAAAATCCGAATGTCTCAATCGGGGCGCGGGTGGACTCGACGGCCTTGGCGACGGCCCGGTCCTCGCCGTTCGCAAGGATCACGCCGTCTTCGGGCACGAGCGAGGCGAAGGCCTTGAAGGCCTCAATGATGGCATCGAGATTCGGAAAGCAGTCGAGGTGGTCTTCCTCGATGTTGAGAATGGCGGCGATCTTCGGCGCGAGATTGAGAAACGATCGGTCGAACTCACACGCTTCGACGACGAAGTGCGGCCCGTCGCCGACGCCGGAGCTGGACTCGAGCTGTTTGACCTCGGCCCCGACAACAAACGTCGGATCGAGTCGAGCCTGCCGGAGGAGGTACGTCGTCAACGCCGTCGTGGTGCTCTTGCCGTGCGTGCCGGAGATGGCGATCCCGGTGCGCAGCCGCATGACCTCGCCGAGCATTTCGGCGTACTTCCGCAGGGGAATGTTGCGCCGCCGGGCTTCCAGCAGCTCCGGGTTGTCTTCGCTGATGGCCGCGGAGTACACGACAAAGTTGCAATCCGAAGGCACGTTGATCGGCGCCTGGCCGATGCTGATCGTTGCGCCCATTTCTTCCAGCCGCGACTGCGATGAGAACCCGGTGCGGTCAGACCCGCTGACCTTTGCGCCGCAGCGAAGCAGCACCCCGGCGAGGCCGCGCATCCCGCTGCCGCCGATGCCGATCAGGTGAATGCGCCGAGCGGCGTACGGGCTGCTCCAGTGCTGGGACAGGTCGGTGCGAAACCTGCGCGCGTCCATCAACGGTCGCGCGGACTCTGTCGCATTGGGTAAGGGCTGATTGGGAATGATTCTGGACATGGACGGCTCACCTCCGTGTGAAGCCTGCAAGCGTGCAGGTCCGGCGCGACGGCCGGCCTCTTTCGTTCGCATGTCTCCCCGCCTCCCAGCGAACGACCCGGCCCCGACAGGCCCCCGCCCGTGCCCCGGATCTGCGTCGCGGGGAATGGTACTCGCCGCGAGGCGGCACCTGCAAGTGAAACCGGGGGCGCAAAATCGGCCGGATTCAGAAGTATCGGGCATTTGGACCTTGTTTCTGCACTGCAATGCAGCGTCCCGCCGGGCAGGGACCGCGTAGAATCTGCCGGCCATGACGAAACTGACCGTGCTGATAACGGACGTCGCGGGGCAGAAGTTCGACTGCCACGGTTGCACGAATTGTTGCCGTGAGCTGGTCGTGCATCTCACGCCGGCCGATCGCGCGCGGATCGATCAAGGGACGTGGCGCGAGAAACTTGGGACGGAGCCGTATGCCATCCTCCGCGGCGAGCCGGTGCTGAACCATCGACCGGAAGGTGGATGCGTTTTTCTGCAATCCGACGGACGATGCCGCATTCATGTCGAGCATGGGGCCGACGCCAAACCGCTGGCCTGCCGAATGTATCCGTTCTCAATTGAGAAGCAGGATGGTCACTTGCGCGCGCCGGTTCGGTTTGATTGCCCGTCGGTGGCGCGTGGCGCGGGGCAGCCGTTGACGCTGCATCGCGCGGAGGTCTCGCAATTGGCCGGCATGTTGGAAGCGACGCAGCCGGAGCTGCTCGCGGGCGGGGCGGACCGGTGGTTTCTGCGTTCGGATCGTGCGGCGAGCGAAGCGGAAATGTCTGTGCTGATTGACGTGTTGGATGAGCGCCTGGCGGATCGAAATCGCTCGATGGAACGGCGATTGTCGGAAGTCTGGCAAATTGTTTCCGCGTTGCAGGAGGCGCGGCTCGATTCAGTGCGCGACGAGCGATTTGCGGAGTTGGCTCGATTGCTTGCTACGGGATTGGCGGGCGACGAAGTCAATGCGGGATTGCAGGAGATAACCGAGCCGACAGCGAGGCAAACGACCCTGTTTCGGCAGTCGATCTTCGCTCATTGCGAGCATCTTGACCTGCGCCAGGCGCGGACGATTGGATGGAAGGCGTGGCGATTTCGGTTGAATCAACTCGGGCGCGCGAGGCGGTTTGTCCGCGGCTTGGAGGGATGCAACGAGGTACTGGGAGGGGTCGTGCGAGGGGCGCGGCGTGTGACGCATGAGGGCGTCGAAGCCGTGACGCCGGCGCATGAGAACCAGGGAACGGCCTGCGAGGAATTGGCGACGCGATACGTTCGCCAGAGGCTTGTCAGTCGTGCGGCGTTTGGAAATGCGTATTATGGCTGGGCGGTGCTGGACGGCGTGTCGGCGCTGATGTTAAGCGTTGCGGTGGCGGGGTGGCTGGGGCGATACTTCGCGGCGACGGCGGGGCGTTCGTCTTGCGAGGCGGAGGACTTTGTTCGCGCGATCGGCGTCGTGGATCGCGCGGCCGGTCGGCTGCCGGAACTGGGCTCTCGCGCGGCGAGGCTAAGACTCGTCTATCTCTTGCGCGACGAAGGCATCCTGCGGTTGCTTCGGAAATGGGCATGGATTCAACCAGCGAAACCGTGACAAAGAACACCGCGCCGGCGGTCGATTCGGTTGCCGGAGGTTCGGACGGACGCACGGGCGGCTGGACGCGGTCGTGGATGATCGTCGTGTTCGCCGCGGCGCTGGCGATTCGACTTCCGCTGATGACCCAGCCGGGGTTCGGCGGCGACCTGATGCAGTTCGTCATGTGGGCCGATCGCGGCGCGGCGCTGGGCACGGCGGCCTTGTATGACCAGCGGCCGGACGGGCGGCGGATTTCGAATTATCCGCCGGGTTACCTGTATGTCTTGCGGGGTGTGGCGAGGGTGCACGATTTCTTCGCACCATCGGACGCGCCGCTTTCTATTCAGACATTCGGAGAAGTCGGGCTGTCGTACGACTCGCCCGAGACCCGGCGAGCCTATTTCTTCTTCAAGCTGCCGGCCGTGCTGGCCGACGCGGCGTTGGCAATGCTGCTCGTGGGGCTCTTGTGGGGGCGTGTGGGCGGGGCCTGGGCGGCTTCGGCGGGGATGGCCTGCGCAATGCTGCCGTGCCTGTGGCACAACAGCGCCGCCTGGGGGCAGATGGACGGCATGCTCGCGTTGCTGCTGGTGTTGTCTTTGGAGGCTGGGCAGCGCGGGCGGGTCGGCTGGATGGCGGCGGTGGCGGTCGCCGCGATGTTGACCAAGCCGCAGGCCGCGATGATCGCGCCGATCTGGATCGTCTCGCTGGTTCGAGCCGCGCGGGCGGACCGTCAGGCGGTTGCGCGGGCGGTTTCCGCCGCATTTGTCGTCGCGGTCGCGCTGCTCTGGCCGGTGCGCAGCCGCCTCGACGGCGTCTGGGACGCGCTGGCCGGCGCGGCGAAGTATTATCCATTCACACACCTCAACGGATTCTCGGCGTGGTTTCTTCAGCAGCCCATTGACGCGCCCGATCTGGGGCAACTGGCTCGTGTGTACGCGCGGGACGATTCAGCCTGGCTGGCCGGGTTGACGCCGCGCGCGATCGGGCTGGTCGCGGTGATTGGAATATGGACGTATGTATTTGTTCGAGCCCGTCGCGTGATCGGCGGCGCCGATTCGATTGAGAGATGGATCGACTGGGCCGCCCGAGTGCTGCCGCTTGCGTTCTTTGTTCTTGCCACGCAGATGCACGAGCGCTATTTGTTCCCGGCGGTCGCGATCTGGCTCTGGGCGGCGCGCCCGACGGCTGCGTGGGCGGCGAGCACGGGGCTGCTGGCGCTAAGCGTGACGGTGAATCAATGCTGGGTGTGGCCGGGTTCCGCGGAGGGTTGGTACACGGAGTGGGCGCGTCGCGCGGCGAGCGGACCGTGGCTGGGGCTTCGGACGGGCGTGTTCTTCTCGCTGGTTAACGCCGGACTGCTGGCGTGGACCCTGGCGCGGCGGCCGGTTCAAGGCCGTTGACTGCTGCTCGCGGGAACCGTCAGGTTCATCCCAGTGCGAAGGCGTTTCGGATCGTTTTTGACGATTGCCTTGTTTGCCTCGTAAAGCGCCCGCCACTTGTTGCCGTCGCCATACAATCGGGCGGCGATCGAGAAGAACGTGTCGCCGTCCTGCACGGTGTAGGTGCGGGCGGCCGCGGGTTTCACGGTCAAATCCGACGCGCTCGCGTCGCGCAGCTGCGCCGTTCGCCCGGTAAGGGTGACGAGGCCGGACGATTCGTTTCGCGATGCCGAGGCCGTTTGAGTCGCTCGCGACGATTCGGCCCCGGGCGCGGGGATCGTGACAACCTGTCCGATCTTCAATCCTCGCGGGTTCTTGATCTGCGGATTGGCGGCAAGGATGGCGCTGACCCGCGACGTGTCTTCGTAATACGCAAAGGCCAGCCCGATGAGCGTGTCACCCGAGACGATCTTGTGTTGTTTGGGCCAGGTCGCCGCAGCCGAGGCAGGCTTCGATTCAACCGGCGGCGCGTTGAGTTGACGGCGTGAATCAACGGCGAGCGAGCCCGTCGGCTCACGCGGCTTGGCCGGGCTCTCGCCACTCGCCGGAGACAGCTTTGAGTCATTTCGATGATCCGCTCCGCCAACCGCCAGTGATGGCATGTCCTCGGAGGCCGAAGCGGGCTTGTCATCCAGCGCGACGCGCTCGGCGGGTTTCTCGGTCGACTTGGACAACCGGTCCCATGTCGTTGGAGCGAGATCGTCGCCTGTCGTGCCGGCCCCGCGGGCGGGGTCGCCACCGATTCGCGGAGGCGCGCCGCGCGCCACGCCAATGGTCGGCCCGTTGTCAGTTGCCGTCGGCGTGGACGCACCGGGGGGCGCGCTCAACGGCGCGTTCAATCGACTGGACGGGTCGGCATTCGCAAGACGATCCGCGTCAACGGTTGACGGCGAACGGTCGAGAATGAAGGGACTTGCGGCCGCACCGTTCGGCTGCGGTGTTGAAGATTTCTGGTTCGCCAGGGCAGTCGGTGGCGTTGAAACCGGCGCGGCGGGCTTGGCCGCCTCGCCCGCTGCGGGAATCTTCGGCGGCGGCGAGACCTTGGCCCCGGTGGACGTGACCAGCAAGTCGTCCATCTTGGAGGACTGGCCGTAGAAGAAATAGACGCTCGTCACAACGACGATGAACAGTCCGGCCACCACTCCGATCCGTGCTTCGGTGCTCATGATGATCCTCCGTGATACTCGGCCGACGAGTCGGCAATGACCCGTGAACCGCGCCGTGCTGCCGCGGCGGCAAGCCCGCCGTTGGATTGTCTCGCCGCGAACGCCGTCCCGGCGTTACGCTGTTGCCGGCCGCATGGCTCCAACGTCCGCGCCGCCTCGTCCGCGCCGGACGAGCAACTGGCTCGCGACGCCGAACGAACTGTACGTTCCGGTCAGGATACCGATGAACATGGCGTAGTTGAAGCCATGAATCCCCGGGCCACCGAAGATGTACATGATCAGAATCGTCGCAAAGGTTGTCGTTCCGGTCAAGAGGGTGCGTCCCAGCGTCTGGCTGATGGCGGTATTGACCAGCTCGGGGTTGACATCCTTCAACCGTCCGCGGTTCTCGCGGATGCGGTCGAAGATGACGATCGTGTCGTTCACCGAGTAACCGATGATGGTCATGACCGCTGCCACCATCGCTAGGTCGATGCGGAACGGCTCGAGCATCAGCGCTCGGCCGATCGGCGTCCCGGCTGCGTAGTGCGCCAGACCGATGAAGCCCAGGGCCACACAAATGTCGTGGATCAGGGCGACGACAGCCGCCATGCCCCATCGGACGTTGCCGAATCGGAACCAGACGTAAAGGATGATGATAAGCCAGCTCAACGTGATGGCGATGTAGGCGTCAGTCTGCGCCTCGCCAGACACCTGCTTGTCGAACTGCGTGATCTGGCTAAGAGACGTCTGGCGCTGCAGGGCATCCTGAATGAGTTTGACCTCCTGCTCGGCGAGGTCTGTCACCCATGCCGACGACAAGCCGCCTTGTTCGTCGAGCATCGGGAAGTTCTCGTCCGCGACGACGACCATGACGCGTTCATAGGCGTCGCCACTCCCCGCGGCTTCCTTCAGTCCGAACACCGCCGACTGCCGCCAGCCGTGCGACTCGAAGCCCGGTTGCAGCCGCATCGCCCGCAGGCGACTCTGAAGCGATTCCAGCTTCTGGGGCGGCGAGACCTTGTCGAGGATCATCGCCACGCCGCCGCGCCACCCGGCCAGGTCGATTTCGGTGACCTCTTCCGGCGTGATCGGCAGGTTCAGCTCGCGCGCGTTTTCACTTCGCACAGCGAAGTAGGGCACGTTGCCCGACGACTTGTCCTCCATCAGGTTGAACGTCAGCGCTTGTTGCACGCTCAAGTCATCCTTCAGGTGATCCATGATCGCCGCGACGACCAGGTCCTTGTTCGTTTCCAGGGTCACAATCTCAAACGACGCACCGCGCGGCGCGCCCGGCTCGGCCGATTGCACGCTCTGGACTTGCGCCCGGCCGATCGATTCGGCACTGCGCCGCAGGCGCTCCGCCATGGAAGCGAGAAATGTCTTCATGCCCGCCTCGTCGACTTTCGCTTCGGTCCGCGTGCGAATGCTCACCGACTCGGCTCCCGGATCGCTGTAGGCAATCGGGCCGACCTCGCTTAACTGCTCTTTCATCACGTCTCGAATCACCGGCTCAAGGCGCACCGCCGGCACGCCGGGGCAATTCACCGTAAACGTATCCGGTCCGGCCGCCGTGGCCGTGGCCTTGTCCATCGAGTCGGCAAGCCCGCGGAGCTTCGTCGCTGATTGCTCCAGGCGCTCGCCAATTTGAGTCTGGTCGAGGGACCCGGGCTTGACGAGGTCGATCTGTGCGGCGGTTCCACCGAGGAACTCAATGTCATACAGGTTTTGCTTGCCGAGCGAGAAGAACGCCGCGAGGCCGATGACTGTGATCCCGATTGAGAACGTAAAGAACATCGGCTTTAGTCCAATCCAATTAATTCTTGGCGTGCCGACCAGGTTCATCATCGGGAGCCTCGGCCGCCCGCTGCTTTGGAACGACTGGTGGATGCCGCGCATGATGAACATCAGTACGAGAATCACCAGCACGCCCGGCGCCATCCAGGCCACGGCCTTGCCGAAGCCCATCAGCACCGACTGATCGCGCAGCTCCGGAGCGTTCCAAAGATGGCCCGCGCCGTAGAGCAGTCCGCCGAAGCCGGCGATGCCCGCGGCGAAGATTCCCGGCAGTCGAGTGATTTCGCGCGGGATGACCGGCATCACCATGGTTTCGAAGAACATCTTGGTGACGAAGTACGCGGTGAACAGGTTGATGAAGACGCCGATGCCCAGCGTGAGGCCGAAGCCCTTGATCTCCTCGCTGCCCAGCACGTAAAGAATGAGACAGGTGAGCAGGGTCGTGAGGTTCGAGTCGAGAATCGCGCTGAAGGCCCGCTCGTATCCAAGGCGAATGGCCATGCGCATGGCCGTTCCCTTTTGCAATTCCTCGCGGATGCGTTCGTTGATCAGCACGTTGGCGTCGACGGACATGCCCAGGGCGAGCACGAGGCCGGCGATGCCGGGCAGGGTGAGCGTCGCCCCCATGATGGCCATGACCGCGAGCGTGAACAGCAAGTTCATGCCGACCGCGAAGAGGGCGACGGTTCCGGCGTAGCGGTAGTAGACCAGCATGAACGCGACAACGGCCATCAGGCCCCACTTGGCGGCGGTGAGGCCGGCGGTGCGGTTGGCTTCGCCGAGTGACGGGCCGATGGCACGGACGGAAATCGGCGGGTCCTTAAGCTTGCGCGGCAGACTGCCGGCGTCGAGCTTGCGAACCATTTCCTGCACTTCCTGCGGCGTAAAGCTGCCGTGGATAATGCCCTCGGTGCGGATGACGGCTTGAATGGTCGCATGCGAGACGCACTGATCGTCGATGAAGATGGCGAGTTGGCGGTTTTTGTTGATTCGAGTGAGTGTGGCGAACTTGTCACCGCCTGCTTCGTTGAGGCTGAATCCGATGGCCGGCAGGCCGACGTCGTCGCGCGTGAATCGTGCCGCCGTCAGCGCCCAGGTCGATTCGCCGACCCGGTGCGTCATGGATTGGTCCGGCGTGATGTAAGACAGCACGTAATACTTGTCGCCGAATCGATCCACCACCAGGGTGTTATTGAGCTTGGTCTGTTCAAATTCCTGCTCGAACTTGACCCGATCCTTGATTTTCAGGAAGGCCGTCGGGTCTTGAATTTCGAACCACTGGTAGTTCTCTTCACCCGGCGCGCGGCGCGGCCCGCGCGTCCGCAGGGACTCGCGATAAGTCTCGAACTTGCTGATGTCCGACGTTTCGTTGGCGGCGAGGATGCGAAACTCCAGCACGCCCGCGCCCTTCAGCATGCGCTGCAGGTCGGCCGGGTCTTCAAGTCGCCCTTCGCCCTTGCGCTTCGTGTTCAGCCGATCGTTGGCCTTCACCAGTCCTTCGATCTGGGCCGTCATGTGCGGGTAATCCAAGGTGAGCCGCGCCATCGCCTCGGTGCGGTTCTTGGTGCCGGCCTTGGAATCGAGCACCGTCTGCAATCGACCGATGTCCAGATTGGTCGCCATCAGTGCGGCCAGCGCTGCGTCGAACTCCATCTCCAGTTTTAGCACCTTGTCGATCGTCGGCCCGTCCTCGAACTTGTTCGGATCGACGTTCAGCTCCATCACCTTCGCCACGGCGTTGATGAAGGCCGTCTCTTTCGTGTTCAACTCGGCGGTCTTGTCGGCCGGAGGGGTTGCGCCGGCCGCCGACTTGGCCTGGTCGAACTCTTCCCACGCCTTGGCCGCGGTTTCGAGCAATGCCTTGCGCTGGGGCAGGCCGCGGACCAGTGCTTCGAGCGCGGCGTTGCGCTCGTTCGCGGGCTTCTTGACCGCTTCCATGACTTGGTCGCGTGTGAGGTTGTCCTTGGTCGCCTCGGCTTCGCGCTTCGTGTAATCGCGCTTCATCGTCTGCCATGCGTCGTAGGCGGTTGCGCAGGCATTGGCAAGCGGAGTGCGAATCTCCAGGCCGCGGGCCAGTTTCTCCAGGTATGCCGGGCGGTCCGCCACGGGCTTTTCCAGCGCGCGCAGCACATCGGTTCGGCGCAGGGCCGTCGCCTGAATCTGCTCCTGCAATTCCTCGAAATCGTGACGGGCTTTTCGCACGTCCTCGCTCGGTCGCGGCATCTGAATCTCCAGCCGGTTGTAGCCGACCGGCCGCCAGACGAGGTTGAACACGCCCTGCGGGTCGATGCGCTCGCGCAGCACGCGCATGACCTTCTCGGATAACTCGCGGCGCGCATCGGGCGCAACGCCCGTGTCGTCGATCTCGTACAGCAGGCTGTAGCCGCCGTACAGGTCGATGCCCATTTTCATTTTCTGCTCAAAGGGCCAGATGCTGGCAAAGCCCAGGGCACACAGACATCCGACCACCACGATCTTCCACCACATGTCACGTTCGTTCATGAGAATCCGCCTTGGCTTCAGCCTCGCTTGAATGACTCATCGCTCGTTCGCGCCGCGCGCTCAAGGCGACGCGGGGATGGCGGGAGTGTGTTTGGTATTCTGCTTTTCCAGTTATTGAAAGATTGAGATGGCGCTGTTGAGTCGTCGCCGCCTAATGGGTGCGACCCCTTGTTCCGATGTGCGGCAAGCTCGACCAAGTACGTTGCAACGCGCCGCCGGGACCGATCAGCCCTGCGTGGGTGGCGGCGCCTGTGCCTGATAGATGGGATAGTGCAGGGCCGAGACCACTGTCACGGTTGCGGCCGAGTCACCGCGCTCGAGCGTGGCGTGCGTGTCGCATTCCGTCGTCCCGCCGGCAAGCGCCAGATTGATGCCGGTGTTCGAATCGCTGTCGCCGGGTTTGATGGCCGACGGCGCGGAGACGAACCGACTCTCGTCGGTCGATCGCTGTGATTCGGCTGCGTGTTTCGCGCGGTGTGTCGCAGGGGATTCGGGATCGCCCTCACCATCGACCGGAGAGGCATCCATCAATCGGCGAGCGGCTTGCTCCGCCGCCGCGCGGTCGGCCTCGCGCGCGAGATCGGCCTGCACCGCCGCCAGCGCCGGACCGGCCGAAACGCCGGCCCATGGGAGGACGGTCAGGAGGAGAATCCATAGCCTGTGAATTCCCTGCTTCATAGCCCGGCCACTATATGCCGGACGGCGGCTTCTGGCAAATGCCGTGGCAGGGCGGATTTATGGCGGAATTCTATGCCGTCGCGCGGGTGGACAGGAGGATGTCGGTGATCGCCGCGGCGGCGAAGAGCAGGCTGACGCAGCCGTTGAGCGTGAAGAAGGCGAGGTTAACGCGCAAAAGGTCATTGGGGCGGACGACGGCCTGTTCTGCGGTGAGCAGGGCGGCGGTGAGGCCCAGTAGTCGTAGGGTGCGTCCTCGACGCACCACGAGAAATGGGGTCCGCCGCATCACTGCGGCGGCTCGGACCGGCACGAACCCGCTCCTTGATGGTTGCGGCTCGGTTCAATCGCGGCGACGCTGATCGCGCCGGTGGGAGCGATCGCGCAGCCCGCGCCGTGACAGCAGCAGCACCGCCGGGGCGAGGAGCATCGCGGCGGTGGTTGGCTCGGGGACGTAGTTGATGTGAATGACCGGGTTGGGCCATTCTCCGCCGGCGATCTGAAAGCCGGGATTCGCGCCGAATGCGACGACTCGGCGGGTGTTGAAGGGGGGTTGGACACCAGGCTGGAAACCACCGAATCCCTCGGAGCCGGCGCGAAGCTGCGTCAGCGTGCCGGGTGCGATGTCGGCCTGCGACGTCAGAACGTAACTGTGCAGGTTGTAGATGGTCGGCCCAGCCGGGACCGGGCTTCCGCCCTGCGGCAAACCGACAATGAGCGATGACAGCACGCCGTCGGGGCGGTTCTCAACCGGGGGCAGAACATGATTGGTAAAGGGCGCCCCCGCCACGCTTGTTTCAGAGAGGCTCAACTGCGTGGCCCCACCGGCCGGATCGCGAATCCAAAGCGAATAGCCGGTGAACGTGCCGTCGGCGATAAACGCCTGTGTAGTAATCCTCCATTTGCACTGTCCCGCAGTCGCGTCACAACGCAGGTCAAGCCTCGTATAGGTAGTGCCTTGCTGCTGCACGAACGCGTTAGACGTAAGCGGCTCCGCAATCTGCCACACAACAATTTCGGCGCGGGTCGCCGCCGATTGAATTAGGCAAAAAGCCACAACTAGGTGGAAAAGCCTTCGCATGATTCAACTCCCCTGGCCGATCACTCGGTCGTAAACGATCGAACTTCCGAACCCGTCGTCTGTTCACAACTGTCTCGGGCAACAACGCGCCAGTGATAAAGTGTGTTGGCTTGCAATCCTGTTGCTTGCCATTGCGTATTGCCTGTTGTTGCGGTCGGATTCGTCAGAGGAGTGCTTGTGCCAATATAAATTACATAGTCATCCGTCTCATCACTCGGAGTCCACGTCAGCGTGACGGTGGTCGGGACGCCTGTGGCCTGGTGCGTGGGCGCGTCCAGAAGCGGAATTCCGGGTTTGCCGTCGTTCGCCGGCAGATTGTCAGGGAACACGACATTGCTCGGCGAGTTGCCGGTGATGAGCTGCGCGGAACGGAGCGCCTGATCGTACGAGTCCAATGCCGGGTTGGACAGCGGCAGTCGACATCCCGCGTTCTCCAGCACATGCCCCTCGACCTCTTCAACGTCAAGTATTGTGTCCGAAGGCATGTCCCATGGATCATCCTTTTTCAGGCTGGTCGCCAAATTTGTGTAGATGGCGGTTGGCGGACTCGTCTGGCTGACCGTCATGTTCCATTCGTTACTGGTGTAAGTCGGCTCATACTCTCCTGCACTGACATTGAACCGTAGGTACAGGTTGCCGCTGATGTGCAGGGTGTTATCGCCGGTGCTAAGGACGAGCAGCGGCGAGTTAGAATTCGGCGTGTAGGGATTCTCTGTCTCGACGGCTCGAATCGGATCTTCAAAAAATCCGCCCCGTAGCAGATACAAATTCGGCGTCTGGAAATGGTTCTTGATGATGTTCATCTTGGGACCGTTCGTCCCATCGCCCGACCAGATTTCCAGCGTCCGGCGGCTGATGGAAACGACGTTATTGAAGAAGTCAACCCGGCCCGGGCCGGTGAACACCAGCTGGCGCTCCAGCGTGTTGGTAATCAGATTGCGGCAGTAGGTCAGCCGTTCGTGCTCGTGGGCAGGGCCGTGGGCGGAGCCGATGCCGGCGCGGGAATAGCCGATGGTGCCGCCGCCGATGATGCAGTTCTGGACCGTTACCCGACACAACTTTCCCGAGACCGAAATGTTGTCGTCGCGGCTCGCCCCGATGGAACAGTGATCGACGATGATGTCGTTGCAGCCGGTTTGGTCTCCCCAAATGTTCAACGATCGGCCGCAATGGTACTGGGGATTCTCCGAGTCCAACACGCCGGACCGGAAGCGCATGTACCGCAGGACGATGTTGTTGCAGTCTTTGATCCTGAACTCCGCGCCGGTTACGGTTGGGCCTGCCCCCGTAGCGTACTCTCCAGTGATTTTGACGTAAGACTCGTCCTCGAGGCGAAGCCACGTTTTGAGCCTGATTTCACCGTTATAGTTCACCTTGATTAGCCGCGGCCCCGTGACTTCTTCAATGCAGTACCTCAAACTGCCTTCGATCGGTTCTTCGTTGATCTCGGGGTTGTAATCGTCGCCGTTGGATACGACACACGGCATGCTGGGATAGTAGTTCGACGGTGGCTCATGAAACGCGTACTTGGCCCAGCCCATCGCGCCCTCGAAAACCGGCGTGCCCTCCAGCGGGACAGATCCGCATGGCGGCTCCGGTGGCGGATCGGGGTCAGCAATCGTTGATCGAGCGATCAGCGCGCAGAGCATGAGAGAGAGAGAGAGAGAGAGAGAGAGAGAGAACAGCTACGGGTCGAAGCGAACTACGACGGTCCATTGGTTTGGCCTCCTGCGTCAAACGACGCGCCAACGGCTCACTTCTCGCCGCCCGCTTGCCCGGTGGACGGCCCGTCCGGCCCCACGAGATGACGTGAGTATAACTCAAATGCCACGGACGTGTCAAGCGAATTAGAAGAAGCTTTTGGCCAGGAGCCATGAGCGGTTAGCCGAAAGGCAGTGGTCAGGGGCCAGTCGAAGCTATCCCAGAACCGTCACCCCCCGCGAAGGCGGGGGTCCAGAGTGATTGGAAAACCTCTGGATTCCCGCCTGCGCGGGAATGACAAAGCATCGCTAGGCCGGTATTGGGATAGCTTCAGGTCAGTGGCCGGTGGTTTGCCTGGATGGTGGGCAATGCTCACCATCATGACGGGCAGCCGTAGGGTGCGTCTCCACCACTCGACGCAGCGAAGGCGACTCTATGCTGCTGCGCGGGTGGACAGGAGGATATCGGTGATCGCCGCGGCGGCGAAGAGCAGGCTGACGCAACCGTTGAGCGTGAAGAAGGCGAGGTTGACGCGCGAAAGGTCATTGGGGCGAACGACGGCCTGTTCAGCGGTGAGCAGGGCGGCGGTGAGGCCCAGGCCGGTCCAGTAGATCCAGCCGAGGTGGCAGACGAGGCCGAACCCGATCAGCAGGCCGATGCACATGACGTGGCAGCCGCGCGAGACGAGCAAGGCGGGGCCGATCCCGAGCGCGGCGGGGATGGAGTTCAATCGCTCGCGGCGGTCCACGTCGATATCTTGACAAGCGTAGATAATGTCGAAGCCGGTGATCCAGCTCATGACGGCGGCCATGAGCAGGAAGGGCGGCCCGCTGCCGACGGAGGCGGGATGAATGGCGATCCACGCGGCGACCGGAGCGAACGAGATGGCCATGCCGAGGATGAAATGCGCCAGCGGCGTGAAGCGCTTGGCGTAGGAATAGCCGGCCAGTGTGGCGAGCGTGGGGAGGGAAAGCATGAGCGGCCAGCGGTTGCCGTAGTAGTGCAGGAATCCGTAGCAACCGGCGGCAAAGAGCATCGCGAAGGCAACGAGGAAGGTCCAGGCGCTTCGGCGCGAGATGCGGCCTGTTGGGATCGGGCGCGAGGCGGTGCGCGGGTTGCGCGCATCGAGGTCGGCGTCTGCGATGCGGTTGAACGTCATGGCGAAGCTTCGCGCCGCGACCATGCAGAGAATGATGAGCGCGAACTGGCCCGCCGAGGCGTGGCCCGCGGAGAGGTTTCGGCCTGCCATGACGGTGGCGACCAGCGCAAACGGCAGCGCAAAGACGGAGTGCGAGAACTTCACCATCTCGCCCCATGTTTGCACGTCTCGCACGACGCTCATCGTGACAAAGCCTCTATGAATCGAGCGTATTGAGTCGCCCGAGCGTTCCAGTCGTTATCCGCCGCGAAGCGATGGCGTTTTGCGGCGGCGTCGGCCGGCTCGGTGTCAATTCTGCCCAAGGCCGCAAGCACCTCGTCCGCATTGTGAACGACATCGATGGTTTCGCCAAAACGGGCCGTGTCGGCGACGGCGGTGGTGAGCGTCGGCTTGCCGAGCGCGAGGTATTCGTAGAGCTTGACGGGATTCGCTGCCTTCGAGACGGCGATTGCACGAAACGGTGCCCAACATGCGTCGAACGCGGCGACGTAGGCCGGCACGTCGCGCGGGTCACGCGGGCCGAGCCATGTGACGTTTGGCAGGTCTTGGAGCGCTCGCAACCGCACCGGTGAATCGGTCGGGCCGATGAGCACGAGTTGCCACTGCGTCGCGCGTCGGGCGACCTGCTCGATCAGTTCGATGTCGATCCAATCAAACAACGCGCCGACGAAACCGAGAATGCGACGGCCCGCAGGCAAGTCAGCGGGGCGGGGAGATGATGCCGCGAGGCGCAGGAAGTTTTGGACATCCGCCGCGTTCTGAATGAGTTCGATGTGCAGGTCCAGCCGCTGCGCGTGCAACTGCTCGCCGAGCGCAGTCGCGGTCACGACGGCCGCGTTGGCGCGAGCGATCAATTCGCGATCCCATGCTTCAATGATCCGACGCAGGCCGGGGTGCGGCGCATGAACGGCAAGATCGTCAATGCAGTCGTAGATGACGCGGCCGAAGGGGAGAGCGTCCAACCAGGGTAACCAGGCGGGAGTTACGACGATGGCGGTGGCGCGCGGCCAGTCGAGCATTGGATCGAGCCGGCGGCGCAGTGAATCAGCGCGGCATCGCAGCGCGCGGCGCACGCGAGCTTCGCCAAGTTGGTGCCAGAATCGCACGGGCCAGGTGGGCCACGGTCGAATGACGGGAATCGGCGCGTGCGGTCCACCGCGCATTGCATGCCGGATCGCGGCGCGCCAGGAGTGTGGCGCTTCAATGAAAACGGAATTGCGACCGGCGCGATGCCATGCCTCATGCAACATGCGCGTGCGCCCGACGAGCGCGAAGTCCCATGCGACCGCCGCGAGGGAGACGATTGGCCCGGCCGACTTGTGGTCCGAAAGAGTCACGCGTGAACGATCTGGCTGCCCGGGGCGTTCAGGGCGATGGGAATCTCGTAGTGCGACGCGAGAGCGGCGCGCACCGCGGCCTTCCTCTCCGGCGGGACGCAGAAGAGCATGAAGCCGCCGCCGCCCGCACCGAGGATTTTTCCGCCCAGCGCGCCGGCTTCCATGCCCGCGGCATACATGCCGTCGATGGCGTTGTTGCTAACGCCGGACTCCAGCTGCTTCTTGAGCCGCCAGGCTTTGTCCAAGAGGCCGCCCATTGCCGTCAGCGGCGCGCCGCCGGTCAGCACGCGGTAGCCTTCATCAACGAGCCGGCGCATTTCGCGAAGGTGATCGGTCAGCTTCGCGATGTTGCTGATCTTCTTCGCCTCCAGATCGACGGCCTTGCGCCCGATGCCGGTGTAGAACATCAGAAGCGTCGATTCCAGTTCATCGAATTGTGCCCGCTTGAGGGGAATGCGATGGACGACGATGTCGTCGGTCGCCGTGAACTCGACGAGATTGCAACCGCCGAACGCGGCGAAGACCTGGTCCTGGCAGCCGACGGCTTCGCGCAGTGTTTCGCGCTCGATCTGGATCGCCTGTTGCGCGAGATTCAATTTGGTCACGGCTTGGCCGCTGAAGGCGTGCAATGCGTTCAACAGGCCGACGACGAAACTGGACGACGAGCCGAGACCCGAGAAAGAGGGCAGGTCCGACGTGACGCTGATCTCCACGTCGCGGCTGATGCCGACGTGCCGCAGCACTTCGCGGAAGGGGGCGTGCTCGATGAGGTCGACGCTCTGCACGCATTCCACGCGGCGGTACGCGATGCGCACCGAGTAATCGAACAGCCGCGAGTGAAACGGCATGACCGAGTGATAGAGGAACTTATCAATCGCCGTACCGAGAACCGCGCCGCCGCCGTTGGCGCGAAAGTATTCGGGAAAATCCGTGCCGCCTCCGAGGAAGCTCACGCGAAGCGGCGTTTTGCAGAGAATCATGCGTCACCCGGGCCGGATTATACGGCCGTTTGAGTTACCCGCGAGGCGATTGCTTTTCGGCGTCGACAAAGGCGAAGACGGCCGGCTCCGAACGCGGCACGGTCATCCAGCCGCGTAGTTTGTCGATGTTGATTTCGTAATGCACGGTCGGGCTTTCGGGCTGCACGGAAACGGGATGCCCGACGCGCGCGATGACATCCGCGAGTCGCACGACGCCGTCGCCGCAGACATTGACCGTCTCGCCCCAGCGATCGGACTCGATCAGCTGCCAGACGATCTTCGCGGCGTCGTCGGAGTGAAGGTATTGCAAGCGGCTGTCGGGGTGCAGCCAAAGCGGCCCGCCTCGAAGAATATCGAAAATGGGGTTCTTCTTCAGGCCGGGTCCGACGAATCCGCCGAAACGGATGATCAGCGGCTGCTTCGCTTCGTAGCGTGCGCACTGTTCGGCGAGTTGCTTGTGGAAACCGTAGCGGCTTTGGCGCGCGGAGTCGATGGGGGCGTTTTCTCGCGTACGGCTTGGGTCAGCGAAGTCGTCGTACACATCGCAGGACGAGCACAATACATAGCGGCCGAACTTGAACCGATGCAACGATTCGAAGGTCATCCGCACGGTCGCGTCGAAGTCGGACGCCGGGTCGCGGTCGGAGAGGAACTTCTTCGAGTTGCCGGCCGCGTTGATCAAGACGTCGCAGGGCTGTTCCGCCAGCGCATCCCAGTTGTCGCGCGAAATGACCTCGCACGCGACGCCGCGCGCCGCAAGCAGCCGCACGAACGCGCTGCCGACAAAACCCCTGCCGCCGAGAACGAATACCGTCATGCTTGAGTCACTCATCGCGCGATTGCAGTGCTGGCTTCGTCACAGTCGAATGCCGTCGGACTTTTCAGCATAGTGCCGGCTGAACCAGGCAAACGTGCGGCGAAGGCCGTCAATCAGCGGCGTCGCGCACGTCAGCCCCAGCCCGTGCAATCGATTCACGTCGAAGATCTTGAACATCTGGCCGTCGGGTTTGGACGTATCCCACTCGATCGCGCCCTCGTAGCCGGTGATCGCGCGGATTGTCTCCGCCAACTCGCGGATCGGGGTCGTTGTGCCGCTGGAGATGTTGACCGGCTCAACCGAGTCGTACGTTTCGATGAAGTAGGGAAACACCGCCGCCACGTCGGCGGCGTAGACAAAATCGCGCGTGGGTTTGCCGCTGCCCCACATCACGACCTTCGGCGCGCCGTCCAGCTTTGCCTCGTAATACCGGCGCAGCATGGCCGGCACGACGTGCGAATCGAGCCGCGAAAAGTTGTCGTACTCGCCGTACAGATTGCCCGGAATGATGACGGACGTCTTCAATCCATGCTGCTGGCGATAGGACTGGCTGGCGACGATGCCCATTTTCTTTGCGGCGGAGTAGCCGGCGCTTTCGGGTTGCGGGTAGCCCTCCCACATCTGCGATTCGTCGATGGGGCTCCGCGCGGTGGCGGGGTAGGAGCACCCGCCCATCGTGTAGACCATCTTCTTGACGTTGAACTCCGCCGCGTATTGAAAGCCGTGCGCGGTGAGGATCGTGTTGCGAAAGTAAAAGTCCGCCGGATAGGTGCGATTCGCGCCAATGCCGCCGGAATAAGCCGCGAGGTGCACAAAGACCTCGGGCTGGTGCGTTTCAAACATCTCACGGCATGCGGCCGGATTCATCAGGTCGTAGTCGCGGCTGCAGACCCCGACGACGGCGCGATCGCCGTATCGCGCGCGCAGGACGGGCACGACGTGTCGGCCGAGGAAACCGTTCGCGCCGGTGACGAGAATCTTCTTAAATTGGAGTTCGCCCACGAGTTTCCCCTGCCGCCGGATTCAGGCGGCGCCTTGTCTGCGCTCCTGCATGCGATCCAGCATCCGCGAGACTTTTTCAAATTGGGTGTCCCAGTTCAGTTCGCGCTCAAACGCCTCCCGGCAGTTGCGCACCATCCGCTCGTATTGCGGCGTGCCGATCAGCTCCACCGCCTTTTCCAGCGAACGCGTAAAGCTCTCCTGTGACCAGTCGTCCATGACCAGGCCGAGCTGGTATTGCTCGGTCAGCATTCGGCATTGCGGATGCGGAGCGCTGATTGGCGGCACACCGTCGGCGATGGATTCGAAGAACTTGTTGGGGCATGCGAACTTCTGGTTGTCGTTGATCGGGTTCCAATAGACGATGCTGAACGAATGGTTGCGGCGAATCGCGCGAAGCGCGACGTTGTCCACGTAGCCCTTGTAGCGCACGCCTTTACGGCCCTTGATGATGCCGTCGCGGAACTTATCGTCGCGGCTGTCGACGATGCCGTACAGGTCGATGGGCAGGCCCTGCACGACTTCGTCGAGGAAAAAGTCGCCGCGTGTCAGCTCTTCGTGAATCGTCCCTTGATAGAGCAGTCTCCCATTGCGCTGATTCGCAGGGAGTGGAGTCAGATCATCGCGCGGCGGCGCGTTGAACAGAATCAATCCAGGCACGTGGTGCAGCCCGAACGTGTCAATGTGAATCTTCGCGCGGTGCGGCTCGGGATAGATGGCGAGATCGATGCGATCGGTCGAATACAGGTTCAACCGATATTCGTCACGCGTGAAGCCGAAGGCATCGGGCATTTCGAGGACGTAATAGATGACGAATCGCGGGCGATGCTTCATCAGCCACAGCGCGGGCAGGCTGTAAGTGCTCGGAAGCAAAAGGATGTCGGGCCGGTGGGCGTCGAGCATCTCGCTGGCGGTATTGAGATAACGCACCGCGCCGAGACGCGAATAGGGGTGGTGCGGCGAGGGCACACGGCGGATGTCGACGTCCGGGTACTGCCCGTGTCGCGCCGGGCGCTCGGGCTGATCATTTTCAATCAGCAGGGGTTGTGGGTCACCGGCGTAGCGCGCCAGGGATTGAGTCAGGTGCACGATCTGCGGCGTGCCGTAGCCGACGCTGATGTTGGAAAGGCAGGCCACTTTCATGACACCAGCTCCTGCACGAGGCGTGCGGCCGAGTGGCGGGCGTTCCAGACCTGTGCAAAGCGTCGGGCTGTTTCCCGGTAGTGCGCGTAGCGTTCGACCATGTGCTTCAGGTGATCGGAGACGGACTCATCGGGAAGATAGGATCGACCCGCGGCGTCGGCGTAAAGCGACTCCGGTGCATCGCTTGTGAAGGCCAATTCCAGATCAAGCATCGGCAGTTCAATCTGCCGATCCTGCGTGGTGAGGCGCAGTTGAATCTCATCCGAGGCGGCGTCCAGGCGCACCAGCGCGAGGCAGTCTGCCCGCCCCGCAACGCGGTGCAGCATGCGCGACTCGACGGTTCGAATTGCGCCGCCGCGCTGCTGCTCCACATCGAGAATGACCTGGGGCGATTCCTCGCTGGGCTGGCGGAGTCGAACAAACACGCCCGTTGCATCCCACGGCTTCTTGATCGCCACGCGTCCCGGAGTCGCGCATCCGGGCTGTTCGCGCGCGACCAGCTTCGCCTGGCGAAGCCGGTTCGAAAGGTATTCGTAGGTCGCTTCAGCGAGTTGCTGGCCCATCCACGACGCTGCCGGTGTCAACACGGGAATGCCCGCCGTGAGCGCCTCCACCAGCACGCCCGAGCTTCGCGCGTAGTAATTGTCGGCGTCGTACAAGACGAGAAGGATGTCGGCGGAGGCGACAAGCTCGTGATACTGATTCGAGTCGAGCGGCGTGGGAATCACTTCGACGCGCTGCTCCGGGTACAACTGCAATTCGGTGCGCGCGAGGTGTTCGATCGTTCCATCCTGCGGGCGCGCATGGGCGAAATTGCTCTGGATGCGAAAGACCACGTCGTCGGCGTGGCCGTTGCGATGAAGGTCGCGCACAAGATCGGGCAGAAGGTGATAGCCCTTTTCCATCCGAGCATCGCCGGAATAGACAATGCGAAGCGGCCGCGCGGCGCCGTTGCGATTCAATTGCTCCGTCAATCGCGGGTTGATCGGGATCGGCAGCGTGCGGAACGGCGAAATGCCCAGCCGGTTGTATTCGTGCGTCAGGCGATCGGTGTCGGTGTAGAATCGCACGTCGGTGCCGTTCGCGGCTTCATGAAACCGCTGGAAGGCGCGCACGGCCGACGGGTTGACCGGAAGCGTCGCGCCGGCCTTGCGATCGTCCGACGTGAGGAGATCTCGTCGGAAGAGCAGGTGCCAGCTTACCTGATGTGCGTTGGGTTCACCGGCCAGAAAGCCCTGCAGGCTGGTCAGGTCGTGGTCAGAAAGCGTGGGGATGAAGACGATGTCCCCTTTCTGAAAGCCAATTTGCCGGAAGAGTTCGGCGGTGTCGCGCGAGAATTCCGAAACGGTTGACGGCCTTCGCGCGACGCGTTCGAACAGGTTGAGATGCCGAACGATGCGCAGGGGAAAAAAGACCATCTGAATCAGGTGCCAGACGGCCTCGCCGATGCGTTTCAGGTAGTCCTCGAACGGATCAAGAATGACGCGCAGCAGGAAAACGGTCGAGGTCAGCACGTTGTACGGCCACTTGATAAAGATCAGCCCCAGCAACATGAAGACGAGTTGGAGTTTGTTCTTCGCTTCCGCCAGGATAGTCTTTGGCGTGTAGTGCTGGCGGTAAAGCGGGAGCATGGCCAGCAATTGACCGTACTTGCCGTGTTTGAATCGCAGCTTCCATTCGAAATATCGCCGCCGCCAGTCGTCCTTGTTGGTTGCGTGCTTCGGTGGCGGGGCGATATTGCGCCAGAATCCGTGTTCATAAACAGGAATGATCTTCCACGGTTCGTTGTGATGGTTATCTGCGGCGAACGCGCGATTCACGGCGAGGAGGGTCTCATATCCCGCGTCGCGTGCGGCCGACAGCACATGCACGGCGTACTCGTAGTGATGTCCGCCGAAGCCGCGGATCGAATGATCGATCAGGATGAACCGTCGTTCTGCCATGACTTCTCGTTGCACCCGAGCCGTGCCGTCGAGTGCTAGATATTCGCATAGACGTTTGGCCGCAGGAGCGGGAACCCGCGAAGCAGTTCGCGGATGCCGTCTTCCAGCATGTGCCTGGGCCGCCAGCCCAGTTTCTCGATGCGTTCGTTGCTCACGATGTAATCACGCTTGTCCGGATCCTCACCGATGGCATCGGACAGGATGCGAAACTCCGGCACCTCTTCGCGAATCTTCTCACACAACTGGCGCTTGGTCAGATTCGCCGACGACAGGCCGACGTTGAACGGCCGGCCCTTCATTGTCTCGTAGTTCTTCATGCCGAACAGAAACGCCGCCGCCACGTCGCGAATGTGAATGAAGTTGCGGCGGAAGTGTTCTTCAAACAACACGATGAATCGATCCCGCCAGGCGCGAAACGTGAAATCATTTACCAGCAGGTCCAGCCGCATCCGGGGCGACATGCCGAAGACCGTCGCCAGCCGGAACGTCACCGCCGTGCCCTTGTCGAGCAGGTACTTCTCGATTTCGACCTTATCGCGGCCATATTGCGAAATCGGTCGCAGCGGAGTCTCCTCGGTGCAGAAGCCGTCGGCCTCGCCGACGCCGTAGCCGCTGTTGGTCGTCGGGAAGAGCACGCGCTGCCGGGGCGAGAGCTTGTCCGCCATGAAGCGAATCGCGTCGTAGTTGATCATCCGCGACAGGACGGGGTTCACCTTGCAGGCCGGCGCACCGACGATGGCGGCCAGCGGAATGATCACGTCAAACTCGCCCACCATGCGGCCGACCTGCTCGTGGTTGCACACATCGCCGCGCACGAAGCTGAAGTTCGGATCGGCACAGCAATCCAGCAGGGGCGTCTGCCCGAAAGCAAGGTTGTCGAGCACTGTGACCTTGTACCCTTCGCGCAGCAGCGTCGGAGTCAGGATCGACCCGAGGTACCCCGCGCCGCCGGTAATCAGTATTCGTTCCACGATTCAATGACTCCCTTGTTCCGTCGGCGGCGACCAAACCGGCGCGCCGAGGGTGTAGGCCTTGTGCCGTCGCAGCGTTTCATTCAGCACCTGCACGCCGCGATACCGCCAATGGTAGAAGCGATAGGCCAGTTTCATCAACTGCGCGGGCCACGCGGGACGGCCTGACGCCATCTTGATGCGTTCGTCCGTCTCGCGGACGCGCGCGGCATGACGCTGCGATTGACTGTCTGAATGAATTCTTAACGCGGCGAGAAAGTGCGGAATCCGCAGGGGCACTTCCAGCCTGGCCAGCCGTAGAAAAAGATCGGTATCTACGCAGACGTGCAACGTGCGGTCGATGCCGCCGACGCGCTCCAATGCGCGGCGCCGAATGAATGTCGCCGGTTGACACGTGCCCCACAGCTCCCACAGTTGGATGCTGCGCACCGTGAACGGCACCGCCCAGACGCGCTCCGTGACGCGCGAGGCCTCATCGATCAGCAGGCCATCCCCCACGGCCCATTCGCAATTCGGGTGCGCGGCGAAGAATTCGGCCACGCGCGCCAGCGCGCCCGGGAGCAGCAGATCATTGGAGCAGACCCAGGTGACCACGTCGCCCGTTGCGCGTGCCAGTCCCTTGTAAAGGGCGTCGGCATGGCCTGCGTCCGGCTCGCTGACCCAGTACGCGAACCGATCAGCATGCCGCTGGATGATCTCCGCGCTGCCGTCGGTCGAGCCACCGTCGATGACGATGTGTTCGAGATTCTCGTAGTGCTGATCGTGGATCGAGCGCAGGCAATCTTCAAGATACCGTGCGTCGTTCAGGCAGGGCGTGACGATGGAGATGCGCAAAGGGGCCATCGATCGGTGCGATCATCCGGGCGAGGGAGAAGGCCGCCGCCGGAGTCCGTTCCGGCAACGCTGCGTTTCGCTCGAGTCGAAAGCACGCAGGTATTGTACGCGCACGCCAACAGGCTGGCCATTGTTCGCCTAAACGGCGATTTGGAGTGAATTGCTCGAATCCAAGCCACGTCGCGTCCTCGACTTTCATGGGGCCAACGCGTCGCGGAGGGCCGGCCAATCTACCGGCGCATCGCAAAGGACCACGCGCACCTGCCGGGGGCCGTGTGCCGGTACGACCAGGAGCTTCTCGATGTCAGCAGTTCGGCTGCAACCGGTGATGCAAACGAGGTTCTCCATCGGCTCGGCCTCGGTCGCGCCATCCAACCGTTGATACAACTCGGCGAGGTCGGGGATCAATTGATCAACGTTGGCGACGACGAGGTGCCTCTCGACCAGCAGCGACGCCCACGCGGCGGCTGCAGTTGGAATCTCCAGCACGACCGATCCGGTGTCGGCAACGAGCGCCCACGCAGTCGTGATTCCCAGTTGCCAGTCGCGCGGCGATGAGCCCGAGTCTTGCGGCAATCGAATCTCATGGCGTGGCAACGGTTCGCACAACCGTGTCACCGTAGAGATTGCTTCCAGCGCCGTTGCAACGCGTATGACCGAGGGCTCGTCGTCGCCGGGCGCACGAAGAGCATCGAGCCGCTCGGAGAATCGCGCCGTCATGCCAGCAGTCGACTCTACCATCTCCATGCGCGGCCCCGCGCCGGGATGCGGCACGCGCGCCCGGCGCGCCGTGATCCGCGCAATCTGGTTGACCGCCGCACGCAAACTGCCGTCAGGCATCACGGTTCTTCCTCCACCACTGCGCAAAGGACTCACCCGCGACTTGCGGCAGTTCTCGCGTCTTCTGCCATTGCTTCACCGGTGCGAACCAACCAGCCATCGCGTTGATCCAAGCAGCCGGTGGGCGTCCGGATCGATAGATCGTTGGATGCGTCATGAGCCATGTCCAGCCGGCAAACGCCGCAGCTTCCAATCGGGATCGCTCGCCGCGGCCGACGACGCGCTCGCGCCATTCGAGCAATCGTTCGTGCAGCGGAATCCCCACGGGGCAGATCTCAGTGCACGCGCCGCACAGACTGCTGGCAAACGGCAGCTCCTCGTACGCGCGACCGGGTTGAAGGTGCGGCATGAGGACCGCGCCGATCGGTCCCGGATAGACCGCTTCGTACCCGTGGCCCGACACATGTCGATACACCGGGCAAGCGTTCATGCACGCGCCGCATCGGATGCATGAGAGCAGATCGAAATGCTGCTCGTCGGCCAGCACGTTCAGTCGGCCGTTGTCCAGCAGAATGATGTGCAGGCGGCCCAGCGGCTTTCGCAGAAACGTGACATAAGACGTCTGTCGTTGGCCCGTCGCGGCGACTGGGAGCAGCGTCAGAAACGTGCCCAGGTCGGCCGTGCGAGGGATCAGCTTATCGATTCCGACGACGGCTACGTGAACGCCCGGCAGCGTCGTCGTCAGCCGGATGTTGGCTTCGTTCTCCACGAGCACCAGCGCGCCGCGATCAGCCACGGCGAAGTTCGCGCCGCTGATGCCCATGCCGGCCGTCATGAACTTCTCGCGCAGGCGAACGCGCGCTGCGGCGACAAGGCGCGCAGCCGCCGACAACCGTGCCGACCGATCGAGAGCGCCGCCGCCTGGCTGCAATTCGGGGGGAATCGCGTCGACAAAACCCGTGCGCGCCAGCAACCGCGCGACTTCTTCGATTGACCATTGAATGATCGGCGCGGTCACGTGACTGGGCGCGACGTGCGCGAGCTGACAGATCATTTCGCCGAAGTCCGTCTCAACCGGCTCCAGCCCGCCGGCCTCCAGCGCCTCGTTCAGGCCGATCTCCTCGTTGGTCATCGACTTGGCCTTGGTGATGCGCCGCACGCCGTGCTGCCGCGCGATCGCAAGCGTTTGAGCGCAGGCGTCTTCGCCGGTCGCGGCCCAGGAGACCGTCGCGCCGTTCCGCTCGGCGGCGGCCGCGAAACGTTGAACGTATTCGTCCAGATGGGTCAGCGTGTGCAGTTTTACCTGCCGCGCGTGCGCGCGCAGGGCCTGCCACTGCGGCGTCTGCTCGATCAGCGACGCCGTTTTTGCCAGCGAATTGCCGGTGGAGACGTGCAACTGAATCGCCAGGCGGCGGTCGGCAACTTTCTCCCGGCTCGCGGTTTCAAACCCGGCGTGGTCGTCTCGCATTCGAGGGTTCACCGTAGGTCCAGCGGCGAGCAAGTTCGCCGGCTAAATGCGATGATCTATCACACTATGCGCACGTGCCCAACCCGGCCAGCACTTCCGCCACGTGAAAGGGGCGAATCGTCCGCAGGGCACGGTCCTGGCGAGCCGGTTCTTCGACGCGCCGCAGGACGCTGGCCAGTTGCATGAGACAGCTCGACTCGGGTGAGATCAGGTACTCCACGCCTGCGTCGCGCATCTGCTGTAGCTTTGTCTCTGCCATGGCGGTCGACAGCTCCGGGTATTTCACGCTGAACGTCCCGCCAAAGCCGCAGCACCATGTGTCGCAGGGCAGATCGACGATTTCCAGTCCCCGCACATGCGACAACAATTCGCGCACGGGGCCCGCACCATCCAGCTCGCGCAGCATGTGACACGGCATGTGCAGCGCCGCCCGCCCCGGCAGGCTCGCGCCGACATTCGTGACCCCCAGCTCGTTGACAACGTACTCGCACAACTCACGCACGCAATGCGTCACCCGTTCCTCCCGGCCCAGCACATGCGAGAAGTGGTTGCGAACCATGCTCACGCACGATCCGCCCGGCGCGACGATCGTCTCGCAGTCGGCGAACACACGGACGAAATGCTCGGCCACGCGCCGTGCTTCGTCGGCGTAGCCGCTGTTGAAGGCGGGCTGGCCGCAGCAGGTCTGCCGCGCGTCGTATTCGCAGGCAACGCCGAGGCGATCCAGCAGCTTGACGGTTGATTGCGCGACGCGCGGGAACATCTGATCCACGTAGCAGGGGACAAAGAGCGAGACGCGCCGTTGCGGGGCGGCGGAATGAGTCGGAGCCTGATTCGAGACGCCGTGCGGGCTGTCGGAGGACCGGCCCATGGCATCAGGCTCCATTCTTGCCAGCCGCCGCCTGCACCTCTTTGAGCGCGCTGCGCACGCCGGCATGGTCGGGCTCGATCCGGGCGGCGCGGGTCAGGTCGCTGATCGCCTCTTCGCGCCGGCCCAGAAGTGCGAGCAACAGCCCTCGTTGATACCGGGGCCAGAACTCGTGCATTCCCATGTCGATCGCATTGGCGTAGTAATCCACCGCCGAGGTCGGCAGCTCTCGCCCGGCGCGCGAGCGAGCCCAACTGTGATGCATGCCGTAGGCGAGGAGGTAGTAGGCTCGACCGGGAGATTCGGCCTCCGCCAGCGGCTTGCCGGAGAGAACCGCGACGGCTTCGTCGAAGCGCTGGGCGGCGACGTGCGCCTCGGCCTGGGCCAGCACGTCGTCCATTTCCCATGCGGTCGGCGTCATCTTGCGAACGTACAGCCAGGCGTTCTTGTCATAAATGCACTTGTATTCTTTCGATTCGATGCGGCGGCGAACGTCCTCGACGATCTTCGGGTTGTAGGACGGATCGAGCCACGAGGGGATCAGGATGTAATGCACATCCGGCCGGGCCCGATGTTTTTCATACGTCTCGAAGCTGCCCATCGGCAGGCCGATCGCGCGGCTCTCAAAACCCGGCAGATAGTTCAGCGCGGCGTAGTGCGTGGAAATCAGCCCTCGCAGCGGCCGGCCCTCGTGATACTCGTAAAGGACTTTGTTAAGCGATGGATCGCCGACCTCGCGTTGCAGGGCCGTCTGGCGTTCCAGCAGCCAATCTCGCGGCAGCGAGAAACTCGCCACGACGATCAGCAGGATCGCAAGCTTCACCCCTGCCCAACCCCATGCGCCGTTCGTTGGATGCGCTTCGGCCACGCCTCCCGCGCCCGAAGCACTCAACAGTGGCTTGGCATCTTGCTGAAGGACGGGGCTGGCGCTCCAACTGAACTCCGCTCCTGCAAATCGAGCGGCCAGCCGCCCCGCGACACCAAGCAGCTCCACAAGTCCCACGCCCGCCGCCATCCCCATCAACGGCACGGCCAGCGCGAGATTGCGCAGGCTGTAGCTGAACCCCACCGCCCAGATTACCGTCATCGGAGCGATCACGAGAACGTACAACCATCGCGTGTTGCGGCGCAGCAGGGAGAACAGGTGTAGCACCGCGAGGCACCCCAACGCGTCGTTGAATGGCAGCGCCCCGCGAAGTATGCGAATGCCATGCCGCAGGCGGCCGGCGTATGTCGGGTCCTTGTGCAGGTTCGTGAACAGCTCGTCCCAGTTGTCCTGGGCCTGGCCCGTGGCGATCATGTGTCGCTGATACACGTACCACGGCGCCGCGAGCGCGACCATCACCATGCAGGCGGTCGACAGCCGCCGGACCGAGTCAGGAATCGACACGCCCGCCGGTCGCAGGACCAGCCCCCAGAGCAGCACCGGATACACGGCCGCCATGAACATGCCGGTTTGCTTGGTCACGCACGCCGCGACGCACATCATCGCGCCGAGCCAGATCAGTCGCGTGGCGCCGCGTCCGACGCCGCGCTCGGCACGGGCTTCTTCTCCCGCGCGCAGCACACAGTAGAACGCCATCGTCACGAAAAAGGACACCGGCACGTCGGCATAGCCGGAGAACATCATGTTCTCCAACTTGGCGACGTTTACGTAGTGCATCAACACGCCCGCGAGCGTCACGCCGGCGAGGGTGCCGGCACTGCGCTGCCGCCGTCCCAGTTCATAGATGGCCAGCAGCGCGCCGAGCGGGAACAACCCGAGCATGCCCTTCGCGAAGAATTGCACCTGGGTGTTGCCCATGAAGACATATGTGAGCGAGTAGCTCGTCGGGATGAGCTGCGGATACGTGCCCCAGATGCGCGGGATGCTGCCTTTGGCCCACCAGACGCCCCAGGGGTTCCATGAGCCGACCGCGTCCCAGGTCATGAACACCGTGCCGACGTTCTGCCAGGCCAGCCAGAAATAGACGGCGATCGTGATCCAGGCCGCGTGTTTGAAGAACGAAAACTGCGGCGAATCCAACACCAGGGGCTGCGCGTCAGCCGAAACTGACTCGGCGCGTGGCGCTGCCCTTCGCTGCGTGACGACGAGTGCCGCCAGAAGCGTCAATTCGGCCACGAGAATGCCGTACAAGACGCTCGGGCGATACGCGCCGGCGACCACGAGCCCGACCACCAGCGCATGGTTGATCAGCAGGCTAAGCGCGAAACTGAAGAGCAGCGTTTCGAGTCGGCCGCGCAGTTTGAGGATGCGACAAACCAGGTAGCCCGGTAGGACACACAGTTGAACGAGCGAGCAGAATCCCAGGAAGCTCGTCAGGTATTGGGTCATGCTTGGTGAGAAGAGGAGCCTCGAGAGGGCGGTGGGGCGGCGACAGGGCCGGTGTCAAAGCTGGAGAAACGATAGCGGCCCATCGCGCGAAGATAGCGAAAGAAGTCCATCGCGCGAATTTTCTTGCCCTCGGACTTTTCGCGCGGGATGTAGCTGATCGGCAGTTCCTCAATGGGCACATTGAGCCGCGCGAGCTTGGTGGTGATCTCCGGCTCCATGGCGAAGCCGCGGCTCTGAACGTGCAGCCGCCGAGCCACGTCGGCACGCATCATCTTGTAGCACGTGTTCATGTCTGTCAGGCGAATGCCGTTCACCATGTTGCAGGTCATGTTCAGCATGCGGTTGGCCCAGTAGGTGGACCGACCGTGCAGCCGGCGATTGTCTCCCATGAAGCGCGAACCGTAGCAGACCGGCGCGCCGCCGCGGACCTTCTCATACAGCGGAAGCATGTCGTGCGGGTTCAACTCCAGGTCGGCGTCCTGGATGACCACGTACTGCCCGCGAATTTCGCGCAGGGCCGTCTGCACCGCAGCGCCCTTTCCCGCGTTGCGCTCGTGATGCAGCACGCGAACGTCTTCCCACGCCGGCAGCTCGCGCAGCACCTGCTCGCTGCCGTCGGTCGAACCGTCATTCACGACGAGTATCTCAAACGGATCGGGAAAGGGAACCGCGCGCACCTTCTCGATCACCTGTCGAACCGTCTTCACCTCGTTGAACACGGGGATGATGATCGACAGAACGGGCGGACCGGATCGGCCGCGTTCGACATCGCTGGGAGTAACTGCTTGGGATGCTTCCATGAATTCTTTCGCCGCGCGCGCCGCGCCTTGCACGCGAGGCCTGACTGCCTGCGGATCGGTCGCGGTCGTCCATGACAGCACCCATCCACACGAGAGGGGTATTCTAATCCATTGCGGCATTCCTGCAATTCGCCGCCCATGTGGTCGTGGGGATAGCGGGTTTGCGGCGTGATTCCGGGCCATGACCCGCCACGGCGGGCCGGCTTGGCCCGGCTCGGATGTGAGAGCTAGGTGCGGAGAATCAAGTCTGCGGCGGCCAGCAGACCATCGGCCTCAAAGTCCGGCCGATCCTTGCCGGCGAAGTCATTCAATGGCTCGGTCGAATCCGAGCGGACCAGTACCGTGCGACAACCCGCACGGTGGCCCGCTTGGATGTCGCGGAGGCGATCGCCGACCATCCAGGACTTGGCGAGGTCGAGGTCCATTTCGCGCGCGGCGCGAAGGAGCATCCCCGGCGCGGGCTTTCGCTCCTCGTGCTCGCGGTTGTAGGGCGGCACGGTTCCGTCGGGGTGGTAGGGGCAAAAATAGATTGCGTCGAGTTCAACACCGGCGGCGGTGAGTTGTCGCCGAAGTTCGGCGTGAATCGCCTCCAGCCCGGCGAGTGTCACCTTGCCGCGCGCGATCGCGGATTGATTCGTCACGACGACGAGCCGGTAGCCGGCTTGCTTTAATCGGCGCAAGCCCTCCACGACGCCGGGCAGCAGCCGCACGCCGTCGGGATGATCGAGATAGCCCGGATCGTCGATGAGCGTCTTGTCGCGATCGAGGAAGATGGCGGGTGTAGTCATGGGGCGACACTGCGGATGCGTTCATCAATGACCAGGAAAAGGCAGCCCTGCTTGCAAAGCAAATGACAAATAGCAAATGGCGAAAGAGTTTGTTGCACCAGCGAGGTTGGCCAATCCGTCATTCGATAGGCGATGCTTTCGCAATTCATCATTTGCTATTCGCTATTCCTCTGCTGCACGTTCCACCAAATCGCAGACCACGTGATATCCCAACTCATGCAGCTGTTGGATGCCGTACGTCGTCTCGCAGGGCGCGCGATAGCACACATCGCACAGCGCCGCCATCGGCCCACCGGTCGCGCCGGCGAACCCCAGCACCATCATGCCCAGCTTCTTCGCCGCCTCAATTGCACGAAGGACATTCGCGCTCTTGCCGCTCGTGCTGATTGCCCAGAGCACGTCGCCGCGCCGGCCGTGCGCCTCGACCTGCCGCGCGAACACGCGCTCAAAGTCGTAGTCGTTCCCGATGGCAGTGAGGTTGCTCGTATTGACTGTCAGGGCGATGCAGTTGAGTGCTCGCCGTTCGCGGAGGTATCGGCCGGTGAGTTCGCCGGCGATGTGCTGGGCGTCGGCCGCCGAGCCGCCGTTGCCGCAAATGTAGACCGCGCCGCCGGCCTTAAAGCAGTCGGAGAGCAGCTTCGCCGCCTCGCGCAGCTCGCCCCGCCGCGCGGCGTCCATGCGGTCCAGGGCGGCGCGATGTTCGGCGATCAGTTTTGAAATCAAGTCTTCCATTTTGTTAAGCCAAATAGCAAATTGCGAAGAGTCAATAGCGAAAGCTCCGCCAGGGCAGGAAGGATGCTCTTTCGCTGGCCCCGAAGGCACCGTCGCTTACCGACCACCCGGCGTGCTCAACAAGTAGGTGCCTTGTCTTCGGCATTCGCACTTCGCGATTCGCAATTCTCCCTAATACTTCGACATCCCAACGTATTTCTCAACCGACCTCTGCACATTTTCCGGGGCGATGCCGCTCGCGCGGTCGATCCGCCCGGTGATCTGCGTCGGCACATAATACCACGCGTGGAACGGTCGGCCATGCCGCGTCACCGCGATCGTGTCGCAGTGATCGATCCAGTCGTAATACGCCACCTCGCCGGGCATCTCCACGTTGCGATAGCTCGATCCCGGCGTGATGGTGTATTCACCCGCCGCCAGGTTCAGGTGGAACGCGAACTCCAGCACGACCCGATCCCCGGCGTGCAGGTCCACGAGCGGCACACGCTGTGACCATGTCTCGTCGCCCAGCAGATGATGCCCCAGGGCGTTGCGAATCATGAAGCCGGCCGACAGGAACGGCACGTCTTTGTCGATGCGGAGGTGCAGCCGATAGCGCAACCGCTGACCCCACGAGCCGGTCGTGACGCGCTGGTCGTTGTCGTCGAGCAATTCGGTGTTCACAAATCGCGCCTCGCCGGTTCCGAAGCGGACGCCTTCCACGCGGTCAAGAAACTCCTTCGATTCGGTGAACGCGATCGCGCGTTTGGCTTCCTCGTTGTCACGCACGAACCCCTCGGACGTGACAATGTCCGTCCGCACCGTGGCAGTCTTGACGCCGGTTGCGCCGGAGCTCGATGCCTCCGCGCTGTCGGATCGACCGGAGCCTGCTGCGGCGTTGTCGCGGTCGGTCATCAGGCGATGGTAGGTTGCCCAGACGTTCGCCAGCGGACCGCGCTCGACGATCCGGCCGCGATCCATGATGATCGCCCAGTCGCCGAATCCGGGATTGGAATGAGAGACATAGAGGATCGTCGTGCCGCGCTCGCGGAGTTGCATCAGCTTGTCGCGGCACTTGAGTTGAAAGCGAATGTCGCCGACGGCGAGCACCTCGTCGACGAGCAACACATCGGGATCGACGTGGATGTATGTGGAGAACGCAAGGCGACAGAACATGCCGCTGGAATAGAGTTTGACCGGGCGGTTGATGAAATCGCCGATGTCCGCGAACGAAAGGATCTGATCGAGCCGTTGTTCCATCTGCGGCCGGGCGTAGCCAATCATCGAGCCGTAGAGGTAAACATTCTGCAGCCCGGTCAGTTCCGGATTGAAGCCCGCACCCAGTTCGAGCAAGGCCGAGACGCGCCCGCGCACCTGAAGCGTGCCGCTGGTCGGCGTCAGCACGCCGGAGATGAGCTTCAGCAGCGTGCTCTTCCCGCTGCCGTTGTGACCAAAGACGGCCACGACCTCGCCGCGTCGCACGTCGAACGACACGCCATCGACGGCCTTGAACGCCGTGTGATAGCTCCTGCGGTCAAAGCTCAAGGCCTCGCGCACGCGATCGGTCGGCTTGTCGTACAGTTTATATATTTTTGTCAATTCATTAACCGCGATCACCGGCGGTTCGTCGGCGGGGGGCGGCGCGGCGGCTGCGTCGGCAGTGGGCATGGCAGCGGTCATGGCGTCGCTACGCCTCCGGCTTTCGCAGGATGAAGCCGATCCCGGTCAGGCGGAAATAGCCCAACCCGACGTTGCGGCCGCACCACCGCATTGCATGCGCCCGCTCGGGGCTGACAAAGTACAGGTCCGGGTCCAGCAGCATCGCCTCGCGTGTCGGCGCGGGGCCCAGGTACTTCGGCAGAATCTCCATGCCGGTCGCCGTGATGAACCGCTCGATGGAAAACCCCAACCAGCGCCGATAGACCTCCGGATCGAGCACAAGGTCCATCGTGTGAATCATCACGCCGCCGGGGCGCAGCAGGTTCTTCATGTCTTCCAGGGCGCTCATCATCCCCGCCTCGCCGCCGGCTTCGTAAATGTGCTCCAGCACCGAGACGCTGTAAATGATGTCGAAATAGTGCGGCGTGATCGCGTGGCCGATGCCAACCAGCCCCTCGTGATAAACCAGTTGCGGCTTGAACGCGCCCGACGTCTCAAACGCTTCCTTCGTGTCGATCATGTGTACTTCGAGCTTCGGCCCGTCGTCGAAGACCTTCTGCGCCATCTGGCCCGTGCCCGCGCCGACATCCAGCACGCGCGCGCCCGGCGTCGCGTATTCCAGCACCTTCTGGTACGTCCACGGATACTCCCAGCCGTATTGATCCTCCCACCCGGCTTTCCAGACGCCGGAGAGGGTCCACTGGTCGATTTCCGAAACGCGCGCGTAGACGAACATGCCGATCCTCAATTACAGCAAATCACCAAAGTGCGGCCGCAACCGGCGAAAGATGACCGCACCGCCGAAGAAGAGCAAGGCCGTGACGATCCAGAAGTAAATCATGCTCTTGTACGGCTCCCAGAACCAGCGTTGGTAAATCACGCAACCGCGATAGCCTTCGACAAGGTATTGCAATGGATTGAGCTTGAGCAGCATCCGCAGCTTTTCATCATGAACCATTTCAGGCGACCAGAAGATCGGCGTCAGCCAGAACAGGAATTGCAGCACCACGCTGACAAAGTAGGACACATCGCGAAAGAAGACCGTCAGGGCTGCGGTGATCCACGAGATACCGAGAAGAAAAATAATCGTCGCGAACCAGAAATACGGGATTTGCAAGTAGTATCGGTCCGGTGGAAATCCGTATGCCGCCAGGATGACAATCATAATGGCGAAAAAAAACAGATGGATGACCATCGCCGAGGAAATCTTGACGATCGGGAGTATGCTGACTCGGAACGCTACTTTGCTGACCAGGAAGCTTTTTTCAACGATGGAGTTCGTGCCGCCTGACATGCTCTCACTGATGAAGTACCACGGAATAATCCCCGCCATCAGCCACAGCACGAACGGCTTGTCGCTAACTTGTCCGGACTTGTAAATTCTAGCGAACACGAACCACATGATGAGCAACGTCACGATCGGCTGCACGAGCGCCCAGACGATGCCGAGCGCGCTGCCCAGATACCGCCCACGAAAATCGTTCTTGGTCAGTTCGTAGAGCAGCCAGCGGCTGCGCCACGTGTCAGACAGGAACTTCCCAAACTCGGCCGCGTAACGCATTCACCACGCCTCGACTTGGACCGCATCGCCCCCGGCTCCATCACTCCGGGACGATATGTAACGGCTTTCTCTCTTGCATTTCAACTACCGCCGGTATTTTGCCGCGATGCGAGGCAGCTCCGTCTGCGCCCGGGCGTATTCCTCCGGCACGCCGATATCGATGAAATAACCGTCGCTCTCAACCGCAACAAACCGCCGCGATGCGAACTCCCGCTCCATCACATCGCGCTCGAGGCTGAACGCGCTCGCGTGCGGCAGGCTCTCCATGAAGGCCCGGCGCACGACGTACACCCCGGCATTGATCGCGCCGGCGCCGGCGATTCCTTTTTCACGCCAGCCGACGAGTCGGCCGTTCGCGTCCGTCTCAACGCTGCCGAATCGGCTGCAATCCGGCACGCGCTTCAACGCGATGGTCATGTCATGGGGTGCGGCGTGGGTGCGATCCGCCGCAGCGTTTGAATCGCGCGGGGCTGGCGATTCACATTCGTGATGCCGCTGCCATAGCTCCGCCAACGGCGCATCGAAAAACGAATCGCCGTTGAGCACGAGAAAATCGTCGCCGCCGACCTGCGCCATCGCCAGCTTTACGCCGCCCCCGGTGCCGAGCCGCTCGCGCTCGATGCTGTACGTCAGTTCCACTCCTCCATACGCCGCGCCGAAATGCCCGCTGATCTTCTCATGCAGGTGGCTCACCGCCAGCACGACGCGCGAAACGCCATGCCACGCGAGATAGTCCAACTGGTATTCCAGAAACGGCCGACCGGCGACCTCTGCCATCGGCTTGGGCACATCCGCCACGACCGACTGCAACCGGCTGCCGATCCCGCCCGCGAGAATGATGGCTTCCATTCGAGAATCGTCGGCTCAATTGTGCTCGAACGCAATCCAAGCTCCGAGCACGACCTTTGATTGCAAATACCGAACATCGGTATCAGATCATCCTAGCCCCGAGCGCCAGCAAGTGGGCACCCGGGGCATCTTCAATTCGGGAGTTGCTTTCTCGCCGGCAAACTATTTGCCAATTCTCTAATGTACGGTGCCCACTCGCTGGCGCTCGGGGCTTGGATTGGCGGCTCGCCTGCAAACCATTACTGGCCAGACACGAATTGACTCTGGAATTACGACCGGCCTTTGACGCGTTCGCGTGGCAACCGTAGATTCGCTCGTCAGAGCAACCGTCTACGGGACACACACCATGCCCAACGTATGCGTCGTCGGCGCGGGCCGATGGGGTCGAAATCACATTCGCACGCTGCACGAACTCGGCGCGCTGGGCGGCATCGTCGATTCGTCGCCGCTCGCACAACAGACCGCTGCACAGACATGGCCTGATGTCGAACGGTTTAACGATCTCACCGCCGCGCTCGAGCGGTCGTTCGACGCGTTCATCGTCGCCACGCCTGCCGAGACGCACTTTGACCTCGCCCGGCAGATCATCGCGGCGCGCAAGCACCTGCTCGTCGAAAAACCCCTGACACTCCGTGCCGATGAAGCCCGCGAACTCGTGCGACTCGCCGATGAAGCCCGCATCCGGCTCATGGTCGGCCACGTCCTGCTTTTTCATCCCGCCATCGAGCGGATCAAACAGGTCATTTCGGCCGGCACAATCGGCCGCCTGCAGTATCTTTACAGCCATCGATTGAACCTCGGCACCGTCCGTACCGAGGAGAACATTCTCTGGAGTTTCGCGCCGCACGATATTTCGGTGTTTCAATACCTCGTGGGTAAATCGCCGCTTCAAGTCGATTCTCACGGCGGTGTCTTCGTGACTCCGGGAATCCACGACACGACGATGACCACGCTCGTCTGGCCCGGCAACGTCGTCGGCCACATTTTTGTGAGCTGGCTGCATCCGTTCAAGGAGCAGCGGCTGGTCGTCATCGGCGACAAGGGCATGTTGACATTTGAAGATCACGCGACCGACCGCGAAGTGCTTTTCTTCCGTAAGGGCGTCGATCGTGTGGCCGGTGAGCTGCGCATACGAGACGCCGATGCCGAGCGGCTGGACTATCCCGCCGAGATGCCGCTGACGCGCGAATTGAAGTACTTCCTCGAGCGGATCGACCCGCGCCACGCGAACAGCGGCTCCATCGAGATTGCCGGCGGCGCATCAGCCGTCGAAGTGCTCGACATCCTCGAACGCGCGACGAAGTGCCTCGATGCAGCGCCGACGCGTACCCCGGGAAAGGAACACCACCCGCCCGGAGCAGCCGGCATGATCGCCGCGCCGAGCGCAGGGGATGCCGCCTTCTTCGTTCATCCCTCCAGCATCATCGACGACGGCGCGACGCTCGGCACAGGGACGAAGATCTGGCACTTCTCGCACGTTCAAACCGGTGCGACCATCGGCCGCGGCGTCAGCATCGGGCAAAACGTCAACGTCGGGCCGAATGTGCGCATCGGCGATCACTGCAAGATTCAGAATAATGTTTCCATCTACGAGGGCGTCGAGCTGGAGGATTATGTCTTCTGCGGCCCGTCGATGGTCTTCACGAACATCGTCCGCCCGCGCAGCAAGTACCCCCAGCGCGCCGCGCACCTGTATCAAAAAACGCTTGTCCGGCATGGTGCCAGCATCGGCGCGAACGCCACGCTCGTCTGCCCCGTCACCATCGGCCGCCACGCCCTCGTCGCCGCCGGCGCCGTCGTAACGCGGGACGTGCCCGACTACGCCCTGGTTGCCGGGGTGCCCGCGAAGCAAATTGGCTGGGTCTGCGAGTGCGGCGAGTCGCTGCCGAAGGCTGCCGCGCGCCTCGCTTGCAGGAAATGCCGGCGCGTCTATCGCGTCGCGAAGAAGCGTCTCGCTCCGGTGGAGCCGAAATGAGAGTCCTCACCGTCGTCGGCGCGCGCCCGCAATTCATCAAGGCCGCGCCGCTCTCGCGCGCCCTGCGGCTTCGTCACACCGAAATCCTCGTCCACACCGGCCAGCACTACGACTATCAGATGTCGCAGGTGTTCTTCGAAGGGCTGGACATTCCCCAGCCCGATCACGAACTGGAAGTCGGCTCCGCGTCGCACGCCGAGCAGACCGCGCGAATGCTCGCGGGGTTGGAAAAAATCATGCTCGACGAGCGGCCGGAGATCGTCGTCGTCTTCGGCGACACCAATTCGACGCTCGCCGGCGCGATGGCCGCCGCGAAGTTGAACATTCCGATTGCCCATGTCGAGGCCGGCCTGCGGAGCTTCAACCGCGCGATGCCGGAGGAGATCAATCGCATCCTGACCGACCGCGTCTCGACGCTGTTGTTCTGCCCAACCACGACGGCGGTGAGCAACTTGCACGCCGAAGGGGTCACGTTCGGACTTCATTTCGTCGGCGACGTGATGTTCGACGTGGCGAAGGAAGCCGCGGCCAAACTCGAAACGGGCGGGCTTGCGCAGGCCACTCTCGCGCGATTCGGCGTCGTGATGAAACAATTCCTGTTCTGCACGATCCACCGGGCGTCGAACACGGACGACCCCGCCAACCTGGCCGCGATCTTCGAAGCATTGATTGAACATAACGAGCCGGTCGTCCTGCCGCTTCATCCTCGCACGCGCGCGCGGCTGGATCAGGCCGGCTTTGCCCCGCGCCTCGCCGCGGCGAAACACATTATCCTCACTGAACCGCTCGGTTACCTCGACTGCATCGCCCTTCAGCGCGCGGCGCGGCTCGTGCTCACCGACAGCGGCGGCATTCAAAAAGAAGCATGCTTCTTCCAAGTGCCATGCATCACGCTGCGCAACGAAACTGAATGGGTCGAAACCGTGCAGAGCGGCTGGAATGTACTCACCGGCGCGCACACCCAGCGCATCCTCACCGAGCTGCGCCGTGCGGCCCCGCGCGAAACACGAAGCTGTCTGGAAATGGGCATGGCCGACGGACGGGCGGCCGAGCGCATTGCAAAGAAAATCAACCGGAACGAACTGTCGCCTCCACCGCTTTGACCATCGGTGCGAGGACTCGCTTCCAGTCATACTGGTCCGCGAACGCGCGACCGTCGCGATGACCGGCCATGCCCGCTGCGCGACAGGCGTCAACGATTGAATCCGAGTCGCCCGGATCGCAATAGAACCCCAGATCGCCGAAATACGCATACACCGGCGGCACATTGCTCACGACGATCGGCACGCCCATCGCCGCCGCTTCCATCGCGCTCAATCCCGGCGTCTCGATGTACGACGGCTGCACGAGCGCCTTGGCATCCGCCAGCAGCACGGTCATCTCCGCGTGCGGCACGGCGCTGCGAAACTCGACATTCGGCGGCGCGGCGCGGAAGACCGCTTTCATGTAGCGCTCGCAGCCGTGCGCCGCGTTGCCGACGATGAGCAGCCGCTCGCGGTCCAGCCGGTGAAACGCGCGCACGAGATTAAGCTGGTTCTTTCGCGGGCCGATCGCTCCGGCACAGAGGAAATACCCTCCTGATCCCTTCGCCTGCATCGCGGGCGGGTCGACGCCGTTCAGCACGACAACGAACTTATCACGCGGAATTGTTGAAAAACGTGTTAATAAGTGGTCTCGCTCGGCCGTCGAATTGGGAAAGACGCACCGCGCGCCGGCGAGGATTTCGCGCTGCAACGCCTGTTCACCTTTTCCGCCGCCGCCTCGCAGCGCCTTGATCACACGAATGGCGAACCGCGGCAGCAAAGCGCGAGCAATGTTTCGCGGGAACTCATACGCTTGCCACGGAACCGCCGACTCCAGGTCCCAGTACACGCTCGACAAAACGTAGGGCACGCCATGGCGCAGCGCGTTCCGCGCCTGACGCACCGTCCACGCCGGCGTCGTCAGGTTGAACAAATATACAAAATCATAAATCCCCGAGTCGCGGCTTGCTTTGCCGGATGACGCAGGGGCGGACGCCACGCCGCTTAGATCCGGTTCCGCTTCGAGCGAAAGATCGACATCATGGCCCGCTTCGCGCAGCGCGCGAATCGTGCGATCCATCTGAATCGTATCGCCGCCGGGTCGCTCGTACGCGTCCGGCCGATTCTGCATCAGGATTCGCATCGATCACACAAGAAACTGCTTGAGCGCCGCGACGATGCGCTGCGACGATTGGCCGTCGCCGTAGGGATTTCGCGCTTTGGCCATCGCGTCGTACGCGCCGGGATTATCCAACAGATCCAGCGTGCGATGGACAATTCGATCGCGGTGCGGCCCGACCAGTGCCGCCGTTCCCGCCGCGACGCCCTCCGGCCGCTCGGTGCAATCGCGCAGTACGAGCACGGGTTTGCCCAGCGAGGGCGCTTCCTCCTGCACGCCGCCGCTGTCAGAGAGTATCAGATACGACGCCTTCATCGCCGCGATGAACTCCGCATAGTCCAGCGGCTTGCACAGCCGAATCCGCTCGCGCCCCTTGAGCAGCCGGTTGGCCATCGATTCGACATTGGGGTTCGGGTGCACCGGGTAGAGAATCTCCACGTCGCGCGCCGCGGCGATGTCGCGCAGCGCGAGACAGATTTCTTCCAGCGGCTCGCCGAAATTCTCTCGCCGATGCGCCGTCACGAGGATCAGCTTCCGTCCGGCCTGCGGCTCGAACCCGCCGGGCAACGGTCGCTTCGATGCCCACATCAGTGCGTCGATGACTGTGTTTCCGGTGACGTGTATCCGCTCTGCCGGGATGCCTTCGCGCAACAGATTCTGCCGCCCGTTTTCGGTCGGCGCGAAATGCAGGTCGCCGAGGTGGCTGGCCAGAACGCGATTGATCTCTTCCGGAAACGGCGAATACTTTTCGCCCGTTCGCAGCCCCGCTTCGACGTGCCCGAACGGGATACGCCGATAGCAGCAGCACAGCGCCGTCACCATCACCGTCGTCGTGTCGCCCTGCGCCAGCACGATGTCCGGCGTCTCGCGCGCCAGAACCGCATCCAGCGACACGATCATCCGGCTGGTCAGATCGGCCAGGCTCTGATTCGGCAGCATCAGGTTCAGATCGTCGTCGGGCTTGATTTCAAAGAACTTGAAAATCTGATCGAGCAGGTCACGGTGCTGCGCCGTCGCAATCACGCGCACATCGGCCCAGCCGTCGGCACGCAGCGCCTGCACGACAGGGATGAGCTTCACGGCTTCGGGCCGCGTTCCGATGACGCACAAGACGCGGGGCTTTGAAAGTTGCGTTTCCATATCGGCATGGGACTATACTGCCCGCGGATGCAGTGTGAAAGACCCATCACCGCTGCGTTGGTACATGGAGGCCGGCGGATTGCAATCCGTCGGCTTTGCCACGGAGACTCCGCGATGGCGCGCCGAAAGTACCTGCTACAGGATTCACCGCTTGCAACCTCAACGCTTGTTTCATTCTTGATCGCGCTGACGGGCTGCTCACAGGTCGGTCGCCTGATGCAGGCGACCGCGCCCAGCGACGCCGGTGAAATCGTCATCACGCGCGACGGGCAGACGCTCGACTTGCGCGGCGCGACGCTGTTGGGCAACCCCGACCCGGAACAGGCCGACGCATTCACCGGTCGCGGGATCATCGTGCGCGGCGCGAAGAACGTTACCATTCGCAACGCCGTCATTCGCGGGTTCAAGGTCGCGATTTACGCCGAGGCCGCGCCGGGACTTACCATCGAAAACTGCGACGTCTCCGGCAACTATCGCCAGCGGCTGAAGAGCACGCCTCAGCGCGAACACATCGACGACTGGATCTTCGGCCACGAAAACGATGACAACCAGTGGCTGCGATTCGGCGCGGGCATTTATCTGCTTCGATCTCCCGGTACGACGATCCGCAACTGCCGCGCCCGCAACGGACAAAACGGCATTTGCATCGTTTCATCCGATCGGGTCACCGCCGTCGGCAACGACATGTCGTTCATGTCCGGCTGGGGCCTCGCCTTGTGGCGATCCAGCTTCTGCAAAGTTATCTCCAATCGATTCGATTATTGCATTCGCGGTTACTCGCACGGCGTCTACGCACGCGGGCAGGACTCCACCGGCATCCTTGTGTACGAGCAGTGCTCCGACAACATCTTCGCCTACAACTCCGCCACCCACGGCGGCGACGGCTTCTTTCTCTATGCCGGCCACGAGACCACCCAGCGAACCGGTCGCGGCGGCTGCAATCGAAACCTCGTGTACATGAATGATTTCTCGCACGCCGTCGCCAACGGCATCGAGGCCACCTTTTCCGACCGCAACATCTTCCTCGCCAACAAGCTCAATCACTGCGACCACGGCATCTGGGGCGGTTACTCGACCAACTCCCTGATCGCCGGGAACGAAATGCGCGAATGCAACAACGGCATCTCCATCGAACACGGGCGCGGCAATCGCATAGTCATGAACCTGTTTGACGCATGCAAACGCGGCGTCTGGCTCTGGTGGGACGACGACAAGGAACTGCTCGCCTCGCCCTACTGCCGAGAGCAGGGCGGTGAATCGGCGCATGAATCGCTCGTCTCAAACCGTTTCATCAATTGTCGCACGGCGGTCTATGCGCGCGAGTCCCGCCGGGCCCGCCTGCTGGACAATGCTTTTGACGCATGTGCGAAAGATCAGGACATCGAAGGAACCGACGCCACCGCGCAGCCGACGGCAGAGGATCGGCGTTTCGAACACGCGATCACAACCCGCGTGCGCAGTCAGGATTGTGCTCTTGCGGGTGATTTCGCGATCTCACAAACACTTTGGGATTTCGCACAGGATATGAAGCTGCCGGTCGTCGCGTTCGACATGCCCGATCGCATGGGCGTCGCGCCGCTCAAACCGCTGCCCGGAATCTGCGAAGGCAAAGTGCATGTCGTCATCACCAACTGGGGGCCGTATGACTTTACCCGCCCGCTCGTTTGGCCCGACAAGCTCGCCGGCTGGTCACCGCTGACGGCCAAGGTTCTCGGCCCGCCGGGGTCGGAGTTTTCAGTCGAGCCGCCAGCCGATTCGAGTCTGCAAGTCTCGCCGCCGGGAGGCCGAACACCCGGCACGATCACGATCAGCACATTACCGCCGCCGCACACCGGCCCGTCGCGCGCCGCCAACTTTGCGACGCAAGTGCGCGTCGGCAATGCGAAGCTGCCCCTCTCCGGCACGCTGCTCTTCGCCACGTGGACGACGTGGTTCTATGAATGGACCGATGAGACCGACCCTCGCAAGGGCGACGACAATTGGAAAAAGATCATCGCCGGCAAGGCGTTCCGCGGCGAGCACGGCCCATCGCTGGACTACACCTGGGGCGGCGGCGGTCCGGATGCGATTTATGAAGCCGTTGAAAATGCTCGCGCCGCGAAGGGCGGCGCACAGGACGCCGCGCGATCGATGTCCAAGCCGCGCATCGTGCGCGATCGATTCGCCGTCCTCGCGCGGACTCAAATGAACCTGCCCGCGGGCAAATGGCGGCTTCGCACCATCAGCGACGACGGCGTGCGCGTTTATGTGGACGACCGCCGCGTCATCGACAACTGGACCTGGCATGTGCCGACGGAAGACACGACCGAGTTTGAGTCACCCGGCGCGCTGCATCAATTCCAGGTCGAATACTTCGAGATCGATGGCCATGCGCAGTTGCAGTTCTTCCTTGAACCCGCGAAGCAGTGACAATCCTAGATGGGCCGTAATGATCTCGCTTTGGATTGATTTCGAAGTAGTTTGGACTCGCACAGAATTGGATTCGAACCGAATTGGACCTGAACAGGATTCGGTTGGAATAGGATTGGATTCGAACAGGATTGGATTCGAACAGGATTGGGTCTTAAGAAGAATGGGTTCGAAGAAGATTGGATTCGAAGAGGATCGATCGCCTCCAACGCCAACTGCATTGATTCTCGCCTCCAACGCCAACGGCGTTGAACCCACTAGCCCAGGGTTGCCGCGCAGCGGCTACCCTGGGGTTAAGACGCGCGACGAGGCCCAACCCCATCGGGGTTGTGGCGTCTTTGAGCTTGTCACAAGCCGCAACCCTTTCAGGGTTGCATGGGTGCGTTGAACTTTCGACCCAGGGTAGATCGCCTGCGGCGATCAACTCTGGGCTATTGGACGAGGCCCCGTTGGGGCCTACTTGCCGATTGCCCGATGTCGCAGTGACAAGACCTCTCGCGCCGCGACCGAAACTCCCGCGCCACGACATGAACTCTCATGCTGCGACCGGAGTTCTCTTGCGGCAGCGGGCATCCTCGCAAATCATTGTCCGGCAGAGACGCCCGAAGTGGGGCATTCGACCGGAGCGCTACATGTCATTTTTGCAGTCGGGCGGAGCCTTCTTATTAAACTCATCCCGTCTGCCACCAGCGGGTAATTTCCCCCGGCTCGGCCAGTAACTCGCAGGACCGCTCGCGCCACGCCTGCACGTGGGCCGATTGCAGATGCCGTTCGAGATCGGCCTCGCTCTCCCAGTTTTCGTGGAATAAGAACGCGGCTGGATCGTCCGTGGAGACATGCAGGTCGTAGTTAAGGCAACCCTTCTCCGCACGGGTCGGCGCGACGAGGGCCGTCAGCTCCCGGCGGACAATTGCTTCTTTACCGGGTCGGGCTTTGAAACGGGCGATGACCGTGAGATGAGCGGGATGAGAGGACATAGATTGAGAGAATCAAGGGACCGCTATTTCGCCGTAGCGATCAACTCGTCGGTCAGGAGATCGCGGAACTTCTCCTGCGCCAGCACCTGGTCGGTCGGCACCATGGTGATGACATCCCACGGGCACACCTGCGCGCAGAGCTTGCAGCCGATGCAGACCTGCAAATCAATCGTGCAGACCCCCATGGCGTAGCCGGGGTGTCGCGGGTCGCGAATTTTATCGATGCAATCGACCGGGCAGACCGTGACGCAGGCGTCGCAGCCGGTGCAGAGGTCTTCGTCGAGGACCGCGAGTTGTTTGGGAAGTTTCTTGGCCATGGTCTTGAGACGGGGCTGGGCATCTCCCGGCCTCGTTGATTACACACAAACACGCACTCACGCGCTCGGGGTGCTGTCGCGCGATTCTTGGGCGCGGGCGAGCGTCGCTGATTCAACCACCTGAATGAAAGATAGGGCGGAAGGCCGGACTAGGCAAGGTCTCGCGGCAGCTTGGCTGCCTTGCGGGCGATGGAGCGGGCCGCCGTGACCCTGGCGGGCACTTTGGAACGCCGAGCGATCTTTTCGGATTGACCGTTGCCGTTGGAGTGGCCGTTGCCTTCGGCATGGAAAGTCGCGACACCGTTGGCCTTCACAGCCGGCAATCGCAGCGGGGCGTGGTCGGAGGGCCTCGGCTCGGCGCCGCGATCGTCGCCCGCGGCGGCATAGAGTGGAGGTTCATCCTCGCAGATCGGCCGCAGGCGTGGCGCGGCGGCGATGCGCTCCTCGGCCGCGCCGGAGATCAGTTCCTCGGTGGTTACCAGAATCGCACCCTTGGCCTCGACCTGCCGCAGCGCGAGATCGTGATCGTCGTTGCCCCAATAGCCGCAGGCATCGGAGACAACGACAACGCGGTGCTGACGAGCCATCAACCCGAGTGCGGCGGCCTTGACGCAGTGCTCGGTGACAACCCCAAAGACGGCGAAGTAGCCCGTGCGGATGGAATTGACGAGCCGGTCGGCCTTGGGATTCGAAAGAAAATCGCGGTTGCGCTTGGTGAAGACAAGTTGCTGATATTTGCGGAACGGGTCAAGCGGAACATCAAGCGTGTTGTCGCCGAACAGAACAAGCCGCCGGGCCATAAGCGTGAACGGAAGCTTGCGCTGGCCGGTTGAGTTATCGACGCAGTAGGGCGGGAGGCCTTTCAGCACTTCGCCTTCCCTGTGAGATTCGAGCGTGGAGAGGATGGGAATTTGCTCTATTCTTCCCCAGTTCATGAGCTTACGGATGTTCGGAATGATGTCGGCCCGGTTGCTGACGGGGAGCGTCCCCCGCGGCAACAGGAAGTCTAACTGCGTATTCATGTCCACCAGAATCCGTTGAAACGGTGGACGGCGCGTCAAGCTGTTCATCTCCGCCTCCCCTTGCGAACCCGCGAATGCGGACTCGCGCTCCTCGTGACGCAGACGATCTCGATCAGAGGACCCGGCGTGGATGACTCGGAACGACTGAAATGCAAACGTCTAAGATGGGTCGCCTGTTTCCCCTAACCTCGCATGATCCTACCCCCCATCCGTTCAAAAGGCGAGAGGCAACTTTCCGCCAAATAGAGGTTTAATATGATCGGACCGCACCGGAATTGTTATAAAACCGTTAAGTGTCTTCTTGCGCACAATCTCTCCATTTCCACATGCCTGCACACACCCCAGGCCCCAAAAGCTGTGAAAATCGGAACGGAGCATGCATGTTCCTGTGCGTTAGACAACACCGAAGCGAGCCGGGGGCGTGAGGAAGCCGCGATGGGACGGTCGTAAACGCTGCTTGGGCCCGTTCGTTGACATGGTCTTTGCAAACGGATAAAGGGGCGCTGGCGACGAGAGGAACCCGCACTTGTTCAAGTCTTTACAGCACCGTCGGCTGATACCCGTGATCGAATTCCCGGCATTGCGCAAATCTGCTCGAGCTGCCGCTTGCTGGATGCTCTTGTTTGGCTTGGCAGCGTCGACCGGTTGCGGCCGAATGGATTGGAACTGGGATCGAAGCTGGTGGAAGGAGCCGCGCCGCGTCGTGCGGCCCAGTACGCCGCCCGCACCGCAGCCGCAAGGCGAACAGGCGTCGCAACAGCGTGAGCCATCGACGCCGACGGGCACGGCGCTGCCGGCGCTCGCCGACCCGCGCGGGGCCGAGCCGCCGCCGCAGGTTCAACAGCGCCGCGACCAGGCTCGGACGCAGGGGTTGGGCGCGCAGCGTGCGTATTATCAGCTTTATTTTGAAAGCGGCGCGGACGTCGCCGCGGACGACGCGCGGGGTGAATACACCTGTCGCGTTGTCGGCGCCTCGGCCCGGGCCGCGGCATCGGCCGTGGAGATGCTCTACGTCCCGGCCGGCCGATCGGGCAGCGAACAATCGTGTTATCTGCTGTATGAAGACCGTCGCGAGCTGGATGCGGCGGTGCGCGCGGCGCAGGAGCTGGAGGCCGTTTGGAATCTTCCCGCGGGTGCGCCGGGCGGGATGTCGGGCGCGCGGATGTTCGGCGCCGCGGTGTCGTCGATGTTGCGTGTGCTGGAATTGGGGCCGGTCGCGCCGGCCGAGACGGTCGATTCGTGCCTGCGTCAATTGACGTCGGCCTCGTCGTCGGTGGAATGCGATGCGTCGCAGCGGTGGGCCTGCGATGTCTGGCGGGCGCGGGTGCTGGCGGATCAAAGGTACGACTATGCCGGGTCGCGCGATGCATGCGAAGCAGCACTGGGCCGGGCGGAGAGCGCGTCGCTGGAAAGGATGACGGCGTTGTGGTGGCTGGCCGACGCGCACCTGATGGGCGGTCGGACCGACGCGGCGTCCAGCGCGTGGGAGTCGATCCTGCGCGAGTTTGGGGAGATCGGCGAGCAGACGCAAATCGTCCGCCGGGCCGAATTGAATCTCGACAAGTTTAGTAAGCGCTGACGGCGGCGCCGACCGGTTCCGGCTCGATGACACCGACCGGATGCGCACCGAGCGATTCGATCTGCTGGAGGTAGTCGGCCAGTTCGTTCTCGGTGAAGCCGAGGAGAAACTCCCGCCGGGCCGTGTGATTGATCAGCATGATGCGTTCGATCAGTTCACGCTTGGACATGATCCGTGAACTCCATGTGCGAAGGACTTCGGCGAGAAGTTTTCGGCTTTTCCTGCGGCGGATGCGTTCGGCCGCAAAGTCGTATCGGCCTGCGCCGATGGGCGACTTTAGCACGGTCGGATGAGTTGCGAGCGCGACGACTCGCTGCGCGATGGGCGACTATCCTTTCGCGCGCCTGCGCCGCATAATGCGCGCGTCGCACCGGCCCGGTGCGACTCGATGTGGAGGAATGGATGCCGCCGTCGCAGGCCCCGCCAGAACCGCCGAAGCTCACCAACGGCGCGACCGTGCGCCACGCCGTGAAAGACCGCGCGCGGAGTCAGTTTGATTCCTGGGCGCACTCGTACGACCGCTCCATCGTGCAGCGATTGCTGTTCCAGCCCTCTTATCGGATGTTCATGCAGGAGCTGTGGCGCTGGCGACGCGACGACCCGCGCCCCTTCGATGTGCTCGACATCGGGTGCGGCACCGGAACATGGATCGCCATGATTGCCGGGTGCGACCTGCCCGGCCGCCGGCTCATCGGACTGGACTACGCCTCGGCGATGTGCCGCATGGCCCAGCAGAAGGCCGAGGCCGTCGGCGACAACCGCCTGCAATTTGTGCGCGGTGATGCGGAACATTTGCCGTTTGATGACGGATCGTTCGACGTCCTGACGTGCAGCAACTCGTTTCACCATTACCCGCATCAGGCCGCGGCGATCAAGGAAATGCGCCGCGTGCTGCGACCGGGTGGTCGGCTGATGCTCGTGGACGGGTTTCGCGACAACATCGTGGGCTGGGTGCTTTTTGACGTGTTCATCACCCGCGCCGAGAGCACTCCCGACGCGAAAGTGTTTCACGCCCCGTGGAGCCTCATGCGGAAGTATTTCCAGGACGCAGGGTTCCACGACATCGAGCAGCGCAAGGCCGGCGTGCTTGTGCCCATCTTCCTGACCAGCGGCGTGGCGTAATTTGAGACGCAACAGGATGAGCCGAAGGAGCCGATTGCGCGAGCAATCGCCGCACAGGCATCTATTCTCGATCGCTTGCGCGATCGGCTCTTTTTATCGTGAATTCACGGGAACCGTTCCAACGTCGGCCGCGTCTAATCCAGCACACGGCTACAATGCCGCGCACGAACCCCAGGGAGAATCCATCATGACTCGACTTCATCGACTCGCGCTGCCGTATCGGGCTGCGACCTTCTCAATCATCACATGCCTCGTTTTTGTCAGCGGCGGACGACCGGCTCTCGGCGCGGAAGGAACACCGGCGGGCGTCTCCGTAACCGTGTACTCGTCGGCCGATCCGGCCGGGTTCGATCCGCAGCAGTTCATCAGTCAGCAGCGCGCGGGATACGACGCCGGCTTTGCGTCGCAGGTGCCGGGCTTTGGCGTCGTGAAGGAAGTGCGCGACGTGGACCTCGCCGCGGGGCTGGCGGCGCTGCGATTCACCGACGTGGCGCAGTTCATCGATCCGACAACGGTCAGCTTCACCGATCTTTCGGCGCAGGACCCGGCGGCCGTGCTGGAGCAGAACTTCGAGTTCGATCTTGCCAGTCCGGAGAAGGTGCTGGACAAGTACATCGACCGCGAAATCGCCGTTGTTTTGCCGCTCGGTGACAAGACCGAAACGGTGACAGGCACGCTGCTCTCCACGGCCGGCGGCGGCCTGCTGCTCAACACGTCGGCGGGCCTTCGGGTCATTGCCGGTCGCGGTCAGCAGATACAACTCGGCGAGCTTCCCGGCGGGTTGATCTCGCACCCGACGCTCGTCTGGAAAGTGCGCTCGCAGAACGGCGGCAAGCGAACGGTGCGCACGACCTACCAGACCAGCGGTATGACCTGGCGGGCGGATTACAACCTCGTGATCGATGCGAACGAGAAGCTGGCCGACCTCGCGGCGTGGGTCTCGCTGTTGAACGTGTCGGGCGCGGGCTACAAGAACGCGAAGCTCAAGCTGATCGCCGGCGACGTGCAGCGCGTGCAGCCGCAGGAGCGCATGCGCTACGCGATGGCCGGTCGGGCTGTGGCGGATCTGGCGATGAAGGAAGAAGGCTTTCAGGAGAAAGCGTTCTTTGAGTATCACCTGTACACGCTGCCACGGCTGACGGACATCGCCCAGAACGGCACGCAGCAGATCACGCTGTTCCCGTCGGCCGGCGGTGTGCCGATCGAGAAGCTGCTGGTGTATTACGGGCTGCCCGATGCCGCGCACTGGGGCTACTTCGGCGCGCCGCAGCAGGACCGGCAGTTCGGCAATCAGAGCAATAAAAAGGTCGATGTCTATCTGCGGTTTCGCAACGACCAGAAGAGCCGCCTGGGCATGCCGCTGCCGCGCGGGAAGGTGCGCGTGTACAAGCAGGACGACGCCGACGGCACGCTGGAGTTCATCGGCGAGGACCTGATCGATCACACGCCGAAGGACGAAAAAGTGCTGGTGAAGCTGGGGCAGTCGTTCGACGTCGTGGGCGAGCGCACGCAGACGGATTTTCGCATCAACACCGACCGCAAGGTAATGCACGAGAGTTTCAAGATTCAATTGCGCAATCACAAGCCCGAAGCCCAGAAGGTCATCATTAAGGAAACGCTCTACCGTTGGAGCGAATGGGAGATCACCGAAAAGAGCGACCCATTCGAGAAAATCGACGCGCGGACGATTCACTTCGAGGTGATGGTGCCGGCCAACAGCGAGAAGACGGTGACGTACAGCGTGAAGTACGTGTGGTGAGCCGGCGCCTCGATGCGGCGGTATCGCTCTACCACGTTCACTTCCGAACGTACTCGCTCACTCTCGGCCGCCGGCTGCAACGCCGGATGGCCCACCCATCGCATAGCGATGAATGGGGGCTTAATGAAGGATGCCCCTCGAAAGCCCGATCCTGCGTACAATTGTCAATCAATGGTTGAGTGCGAGTCGTTCCTCGAGGCATCGAGTCGTCTGCGCGGCACCAGCATGAACCGTGCCCTGTTCATCATCGCGACCCCACCCAAATTGTAGCTCCGGTTCCTGCACGTCGCATATCGAGGCGATGATTGATGACAGAAACCAACATGTTACTAGTAGTTGCGGTGCGGGAGGCTGTCCTTGAGAGAGAAACAACCAAGTATGGATAGGTGCGAAATGAGAATTGGAGAAAATGCCACTTCGTCGCAGTTGTGTCAGAGTTTCTCGTCAGTCCTATGCGTTAGCCTGTTGCTATCAGGCTGTGGACAACCGCAGGGGCACAAAGTTGTGGATATTACTCAGGATCAGCAGAGAAATCGTGCCAAGAGTACGGAACACCAGGGTCTGAAGCCAACAGAAGATATGCCTGTTTTTGTTGCTTGGTATGTACCTGGAAATCGGCCGGGAAAAAAGCAGGCGTTAGAACTTGCTATTTGGGAAGATGGATTTGTTCTGAAGCACAGTTTGTTCTCCGATCATTTGGTTAGTACCGGCGGTATTGACCCACAGGAAGTTGCAAAAATGTTAGATGCGTTGGGAGAACCAGGTTTCTATAAAATTTCAACAGGACAATGCGGCATTCCTCCGGACACCTCATATATGGTTGTCGCTGCGAGGCGCGGAAGCGAATCTAACTATGTTAGATTTTGGCTGGATGAAATGAAGAGCGTAAGCAAGGGGCGCAGTACCCGAGGCGATTCAATGGCTTGTTTCAAGGTTTGGGAACAAGTCGAGCAAATCATCCACGAAACCACAATTGAGGATGTCTCACCGGTGGACGGAAGCAGGACTGGGTCCATCCGAGGCTACAATTTGGATAACTTGAACGACACTCGCTGGAAAGACCACAAACTATGGATTCTTCCATGATTGACTTGACGCGGTGCGCCGGTTTCGCCAGAGCGGGTCCAAAATGTCGGAAGGCTTCCCCCTCGGTTTTGGAGGGCGATTCTGATCGGTGAATATGGAGCGACTCTATGCGCCACCACGAAGTAAAGGACACCTTGTCAATCGTGATCGCCTTCGACGCCCTGTCGTCCGTGACGAGCGAGAGTCGGTCGATCCGAAAGGATTAGGGATTCCATTGCTGAATCTCGGTCAAATCGTGGATTTATTCAGTACACAGGCATGGATATTGATTCTACTCGGCTGCACAGCTTCTCCACTGATGTCGCTACTAGTGCTCGGCGGACGAAAGAAGAAAAGGTCTCGCACTCGCAATCTTATTACAGTGGGCATTTACTATGTTGTGTTGGTAGTTGCGTTCCTGGTAAGTTCCGCTGCGAAAAGAGGACCTTCAGCTGGGACACTTCAGTGCTGGGTAATGGCAATGGTTCTGTTTGGTCCTTGCTTGGCGGGTGTTTTGCTCATTTCAGGGTTTCATACACCGGAACGGATTTCGGAAGTATCATGTATTCATTGTTCGTATGATCTCACTGGCAATGCTACTGGCAGGTGCCCCGAATGCGGCACGGTGATTCCCGCGGAGCAGCGGGCACTGCTGGGCTCGCCAACGAGATCAACAGATGCCTGACGCGCGGGACTGCCAAGTCGCCATGAAGCTATCAAGCGGATGGCTATCGCACGAATCGGCAGACCACCACCATTAATATCGACATCCAGACCTTAGCGGTGACGGCGTGATCGTGTCAGATTTACGGCACGGTGATTGGAGTCTTCGCGGCGGGACTGCCGGTCGGCGCCTTGGGCGGGTGCGTTTTGAGCACATCCTCACACAAAGCCCGCAGCGGTTCGGCCACGCTCCACGCCTGCCACGGACAGCCGCCGGGTCGATGAGGTGCGTCGGCGTCGGCCACTTCGCTGACACTGCCGATGCCGGCTTGTGAAAGGTGACGCTCCAGGCCGGAGAGAAATCGGCGCGCGTCGGCCGCGGCACCGGGCCGATTCGCGTGCGCTCGCATGTACGCGGAGACAAACGGCCCCAGCAGCCAGGGCCATGCCGTGCCCTGATGATACGCGTCATCGCGCGAGCCGACGTCACCCTCGTATCGAGATCGATAACCGGGACTGCCGGGCGCGAGCGTCCGCATGCCCATCGGCGTCCACAACTGTTTTTCACAAACGTCAACAACCGCCGCCCACCGACCGGCGTCGAGGATCGGATGCGGCAGGCTGATGGCCAGCAGTTGATTCGGGCGCAGCGCGTCGTCGAACGCATCGGAGACGCCGTTCACGTCGACCACGTCGTTCAGGTAGCCCTTCGACTCGTTCCAGAATTGCTTCGCGAACGAGGTCCGCGCCTGCGTGGCGAGCCGCCGCCAGTACTCGGCGCGATTGGCCTGCCCCGCACGATCAAACAGTCCGGCGGCCGCCTCCAGCGCGTTGTACCAGAGTGCGTTGATTTCGACCGGCTTGCCGACGCGCGGCGTCACCGCGCGATCGGGCAGCTTGGCATCCATCCAGGTCAGTGCAAACCCCGGCTCGCCCGCGCACAACAGGCCGTCCTGCGCGAGGCGGATGCCGTGCCGCGTGCCGCGCTCGTGCGCTTCGAGGATCGCGCCGATCACCGGAAGCATGGCGTCCTTCACGAACGACCAGTCGCCGGTGTAGAGGAGGTACCGCTCGATGGCGGCGATGTACCACAGCGAGGCGTCGGCCGTGTTGTATGCCGGTGGTTCGCCGAAATCGGGGAAGCGATTGGGGATCATGCCCTGATCGACGTGCCGGGCGAAGGCTTCAAGGATGCCGCGCGCCTCGGCGTGGCGACCCGTGACGAGGCACAGGCCGGGCAGCGAGATGAACGTATCGCGGCCCCAGTCGCCGAACCAGGGGTAGCCCGCGATGACCGTCTTCAGATCGCCATCGCGCGCGACGACGAAATCCGCCGCCGACCGGGCCATCGCGCGGGCGAAGGCATCTCCACCGACGCCGGTCTCCGCGGCCTGATCGCGCGCGGTTGCGCGCTCAAAGGCGCGGGGCGCGTGTCGCCACGGTCGATCCTGGGTGGATGCGCAAACGACGACGCCGGTGTCGTCACCGCGGCGCAGCGTCGCGGTGATGGTGCCGGGCATGAACAGGTCCTGCGTGCAGTCGTAGCCGCGAGCGCGCTCTTCGTCGAGAACAAACTGGTAATACCAGTCAGCACGGGATTTGAACGACCCATTGTGCGAAAGCTGCCAGTCGGGCCGGCCGCCGCCCCAATGGAAGACCAGTCGATCGGATTCTTCTTCAACCGTGGCCCAGCCAAGTTCGGCGAGATGCGCGAGCTTGTGGAAATGCCGACTCGTGCAGAGCGGACGCAGCGTCAGCGTGACCGCCGGCGGCCCTTCGAGCAGGCGATAGCGGATGAACACGGTGTCCTCGCCCTCGACCATGCAGAGCGATTGTTCGATCAGCGCCTTGCCGGTGCGCCATCGCCATTGCGGGTAGGCGCGCGACGAAAAAGACTCGAGCAGTTTGAAGCCCTGCGGCACGACGGCTTCGGGATAATCATTCGTGCCGAGTTCGTAGGTAAGCCCGTCGATGGAGACCGTGGCCTCCAGTTTTGCGAGGAGGACAAACCGTTCGACCGGCGGCTCAATCGCGGCGACGAGCAAACCGTGGTAACGCCGCGTCAGCATCTGGCTGACGGTGGCCATGGCGTAACCGCCGCAACCGTTGGTTGCCAGCCACTCAAGTTGGCGCGAGACCGCGAGGTCGCCACAGGTGGCGGCGTCGATCTCAAGATTGGGATTGCTCGACAAGACCGGCTCCTGACAAATCGGGGAGGTCGGGTCACCAAACCCAGCCCGACCAGAATAACGTAAAAAGCGTAAGCGAGACACCACCGAGGATGATTCCCGCCCACGCCATCGTGAGGCCGGCCGCCGCAGCCGGAATCGAACGGCGTCGCGCACGGCTGATGGCGAGCAGGCCGAGTCCGATGGCGAGCGGAGCAAGCACCGGGAAGCAGGAACTCAACAGCGCAAGCACGCCCGTGGTCAGCGCCCAGGTCGAAATCGGCTGGACGGGCATCGAAGTGTTGGTGACGGTAGCTGCCCCCTCGATGGTGAAGGGGATGCCGCAGGTGGCGCAGAGGTTTGCTTCCACGGGCATGTGGCGCTGACAGCGCGGACAGACAATGAACGGATCGCCTTTCTCGTCGCGCTCGATCTTTGGCGCTCGATCGCCGGCGGATGCGTATGCGTGCATGGGCGTGGGGAGCGATCCATCGTCCGCCGGGTTCGCGCTTCCCAGCGCAATGCCCGTGCGAGGATCAACCGCAGGAATGGTGAATTGGCCTCCACAAGTCGGGCATTGTGCTTTCTCACCGGACATGTGCGCGCGGGCTTCCAGGAGGCAACCGCATCGGATGCATGCGAAGGTGAATCGCAATGAATGGACGGAATCGGACATGGGTAATCAAAAAACGCGCGATCGCGTTACGGCAATGGCTCCTAGGCCGCTGAACCCCGGATTTGCGCATGAGATTCGCCGGCGCACAAGGCAGTTGAATCATTGCAGAGGGACTTGTGTGCTGCGCAGTTGCAATCCATGGCCGATTTGACGCCCACGCATTTTATAACTCTATTATTTATAGGGTGTTATGGGTCGATGCCTTCGGGCAGGTGCCTCGAAGGGACTGTGACATCGAATTGAAGTGCAGCATTTCGGTGCTAAAATGGTATCATAACAGTACGCATTTGGATAAATAATGTTAAAATGTGAGCCGTCGTTTGTTAGGATTGCGCATCAGTAGTAGTTAGAGGGTTTAGTGGACCTGCCCTTGGGTGGAGTTTCCGGTGCATCCAAACCGGAGTCTCAACGGATTGAGAATCCTGGAGGTACGGCGCATGGTGTCGCGCTTGCCGATTCGTCGTGGGTTTACGTTGATTGAGCTGCTGGTGGTCATCGCGATCATCGCGCTGCTCATTTCGATCCTGCTTCCTGCGCTTCAATCGGCGAAGAACGAAGGCGCGAAGGCCAAGTGCATGGCCAACCTTCGAGAGATCCTGAAGGCCGTCACGATGTACGACGGCGACAATGCAGACGATCGTCGCTATCCGTGGTATCAGTTCCCGTATCACAATCCGCCGGTAACGGGAGGCATTGGAATCACGCCCTGGACATTCGGCGGGTTTCGAACTCCGGTAGTGCATCCGGGGCCTACCGCAACGTGGGACTGCCAGATTTATCCCGCCCAGATTCGCCCACTCAACAAGTTCGTCGATCGTACCGCGACAGCCGACCTGATGAATGCCAACGACCGCGGCCGGGACATTATCAAGGCCTACATTTGCCCGAGTGATCGCAGCTTCGACGTGGCGACGGTCGGGTCGGGCGGCGACGCAGCCGATACCGAGTTTGATCAGTCTTTTTCGTCGTGGCAGGTCAACGGCAACAGTTACGCGTTCAATACGCGGTGGAAACAGGGCTATTACGGCGAGAACTGGAACGGCGTCATCAACACGGCGGAAGACTTTGCAGCCGCCGCGGGCCGGATTGCCAAGCACCTCGTAGGCGGCGGCGCGGCTCGGTTCATCATGTGGAACGAACAGGGCATGTATGCTCGAACCTACGGCGCCAAGCCGCAGGGGGAACCGCGTTCATCGTCGAATCCGCCGCCGAGCTTCGGCTGGCATCGCAAGTTTTCGTCTTATGCGGCAGGCTACGCCGACGGGCATGCGAATTACGGAGTCTTTGACACGCGCTTTGTGTACGGCATGGACGGCACGATTTGGCAACCAAACATCAAGCCGACGGATCGGAATTTGACCACGCCATGACAGGTCGGACCTGGGGTTCGACATCGGAGTTCATACCGGGGAGTTGTGCATCGAGAGGCTCGCTCTCGCTAGTTTGAAAACTCAATGGTTCGCTCGTGCCTGGCAAGGCCGGGTGCGGTGGGCGAACTGAACAGAAGGAAACACAGGATCAATCTGCGGAGAAAAATTGACATGAAGACGACACCAAACCTGACGACGATTCGACGTAAGAACGGTTTCACGCTCATCGAATTGCTGGTGGTCATCGCGATCATCGCGCTGTTGATCTCCATCATTCTGCCGGCGCTGAACCAAGCCAAGAATGAAGGCGCCAAGGCGCAGTGCCTGTCCAACCTGCGCGAAATCCTCAAGGCGATGAGCATGTACGATAACGACAGCACCGACGACCGCCGTTATCCGTGGTACCAGATCCCGGCGCACAACCCCGCGCCGACGTTCAACGTGCAGACCCCGTGGGTTTTCGGCGGCTTCCGCGCGACGGTGGCCGGCATGCCCGGCGACGTCTCGGACGCGTCGGTGTACCCGGCACAGATTCGACCGCTGAACAAGTTCGTGGATCGAACCGCGACGGCCGACCTGATGAACGCCAACGATCGCGGCCGCGACATCATCAAGGTCTATCAGTGCCCGAGCGATCGCAGCAACGACGTTGCCATCGTCGGCACCGACGCTTCGGACACCGAGTTCGAGCAGCAGACTCGTTCGTGGCAGGCCAACGGAAACAGCTACACCTTCAACACCCGGTGGAAGCAAGGCTACTACGGCGAAAACTGGAGCGGCATTCTAAACACGGCTGACGATTTCGCCGCGTCTTCCGGCCGCATTGCCAAGCACCTCGTGGGTGGCGGCGCGGCGCGATTCATCATGTGGGTGGAGCAGGGCATGTACGCTCGAACCTACGGTGCCAAGCCCCAGGGAGAATCGCTTTCGTCCAATTCACCGCCGCCGACCTTCGGCTGGCACCGCAAGTTCTCGTCCTACTCGGCCGGCTTCGCCGACGGACACGCGCTGTATGGCAAATTCGACACGCGCTACGTGTACGGGCTGGACGGCACGATCTGGCAGCCGAACATCAAGCCGACTGACCGGAACCTGAACATACCCTAAGGCCTGACTCGGTCGGTCGATCCCTATTGAGTCATTCGAAGGGCGTGTCGCATGGGCGGCACGCCCTTACTTTTTTTGGTCACAAGCAGATCAAGTTTTGTGCCCGAGACCGCGGCCCGCAGCCGGGGGCCATCAAGCTTCTGTCGTGGCCTTGCGGCGCTTGAAACGGCGGAGCGGCTGGCAACTCGGGCAGACGTGACTCGATCTCCCCGCAACGACGCGTCTCACGATCAGCGAACCGCATCGCATGCAAGGCTTCCCATCGCGGCCGTACACGCGGTGGTGCGCGGCATACGAGCCTGCCTGACCGTCGGGCCGGCGGTAGTCGATCAGCGTCGTGCCGCCGAATCGCAGGGCGGCGCGAAGCACGTGGCGAATCGCACGGGCGAGTGCGGCAATCTTCGCTGGGGTTAGTTGCGACGCAGACGTGAGCGGGTGAATGCCGGCGCGAAAGAGCGCCTCGTCGGCGTAGATATTGCCCAGGCCGGCGATTCGCTGCTGATCCAGCAGAATCGCCTTGATCTGTCTGCGCGACTGCAGAATCCCGCAAAGCGCCCGCGTCGAAATGGTCAGGGCATCCGGCCCCAGCGCGCCGACAAACGGCATACCGCTTGATCCATCGAGGGCGCCGAACAACCAGAGACCGCCGAATCGTCGCGGGTCGCGGAATCGCAATTCGCCGTCGCGGCCGGCCAGGCTCACGCACGCATGCGTGTGCGGCTCCAGCGGTGCGGCCGCCGGTGCCATGCTCAATCGCCCGCTCATCCCAAGGTGAACCACGATTCGGGTCGTGTCGTTCGCGCCGCGGCCTGCGTCCGTTGCGATGACAATGCGTTTGCCTTCGCGCGAGACACTCGTGATCTTCGCGCCGGCAAGCCGGGGCAATCGATCCGCCCCTGCGCGGAGCACGTCGCGTCGCCGTAGGTCGAATCGGTCTATCGTCGCGCCGGTCAGCGGCCCGGCGAGATCGCGCACGATGGTTTCGACTTCGGGAAGCTCCGGCATGGCGCGAGCATTTTAGCATGCGGGACGCGACTGCGAATCAGACCAATCCGAGCCGCGCGCGTCAGCCAGTCGAGAATTCGCCGTGAAGAGGGCAGTCTTGCCGTCGCCCAGAATCCGCTCCCTGACGGTCGCGGCTCGGACCGAGATGCAGACGTTGCCGGTCTTTTGCGCCCGCGTCGATTTGACCGCCGCGAGGCTGCAAGCTAGCGTTTGCCGCCATGCTTTGGGAAGCGACCAATGGAACAATTGTGAACGCGGTGACCGTCGCCGTCGGCAGCGGCATCGGGCTGGCCTTCTCGTCGCGCATCCCCGAGCGCTATCAGCGCATCATCCTCGACTGCCTCGGACTCGTGACGATCACGCTGGGCGTCGACGCGGCCGTGGTCGGAATGGGCCAGCTTGTGTCGCGCTACGGCGTCGGCGTGCCGACGTACGGCGCGCGGCTGGGCATGGTGATGGTCGGCTCGCTGATCGTGGGGTCGATCCTCGGGACGGCGCTGCGCCTGCAGGAGCGGATCGAGGGGCTGGGCCGCGCGATTCACGAGCGATTCTTCAGCGGGGGCAGGCGCGCGACCGAGGGGGCGGCTGCGGTCGAGGGGAGTGCCGCCGGCGCGGCACGATTTGCGGAGGGGTTCCTGTCGGCCAGCGTGATTTTCTGCGTCGGGCCGCTGACGCTGCTGGGCTGCCTCGCCAACGGGTCGCAGGGCATCCCGAGCCTGCTGTACATCAAGGCGTTTCTCGACGGATTCTGCTCGATGGCGCTGGCGGCGTCGCTGGGGGCGGGCGTGGCGGCGAGCATCGTGACGGTGCTGGTCTTTCAGGGTGGCCTGTCGCTGCTGGCCCGTGCGACGGCCGGCGGGCTGAACGAGCTGTCGATGCAGATGATGAACGTGACCGGCGGCGTGTTGCTGCTGGCGACGGCGCTGATGCTGCTGGAGATCAAGCGCATCCCGGTGGCCAACATGCTCCCGGCGATTTTCCTGCCGCCGATGGTGATTGCGATGGTCGAGAAGTTCGGGCCGGGGCTGCTGGTGCGGCCGTGAGGCAATTCGCGAGCGCGTTGGCGCGATTGAGCGGGAAACTGACTCTTCTGGGTTTGCGGCCGATAATGGATTGAGGCAGAAGTGAAAAATATTACTTGCAGTTTCACCAGGGCCCGCGGGTAGAGGAGGCCCAATGTGCCTAGCCTGCGATGCATGCGGTATTGTTTCTCCGTAATCATTTCAATGGACTGTCGATAGTGACAATCAGGGCGGAGTGAAGCCGGTGACGTTGAACAAATCTGCACTCTACGATTGCTTTGACGCGGAATGGAATTCGAGGCAACTCTTTCGCGAACTTGCTTTGACGGATTCTGAAGAAGTTATGGAGATGCTGTATCGGCACAGGGTCTTCCAGTTGGCTTTCGCATTTGTTGCGCCTCCCCATGATTCGGCCTCGGCCGCTCGACTGACTCAATTGCTCAATACTGTTTCGACAATCCAGCATCGAGCTCGTTATGAACGTCTGATCTTCATTTCAACTTTCGTGCCAGGCGAGCTGAACACATATGTGGAGTGGATATCGAAACATTTCTCAGACTTGCTGAGCGAGCGACGAGTTTATACAAGTATCGTTAATAAGTATCCAGACTGCGCGGCGAGCCTGTTCTGCGCGCTTGGAGGTGCACAGCCTGTTTACCCAGAGGCCAACGGGTCGTGGCGAATTCTGGATTCCCGCGAATTGTGACGGGTTTATGTGTCGCCGGGAATGTGCATGAACGGAGGCATTCTGACAATTTGGGTGCCTTGCAGGTCGGGTCCGCAACCCCGACAATTTCCTGCGACGTCCGAGGCAAACATCCGAGTTACTGAACTAGCCCTCGATATCACGTACCTTCGGATTGCTTGGAATTCAGCGCATGCGCCATGGGCGATTTAGCTTGCGATCCCGCAAACCGTTGCTTTCAGTGGCAATGGCTCTCTTCCTTTCAATTTGCAGCGCATGCATAACCCGACAAGAGGTCTGCATCAAGAATGCATACATCATTTATTGCGAGCATCAACGCGACCTTGACTGTCCCGGCCCGACAGATCGGAAGTTGATAGAACAAGAAATCGGCCGCGAGAATTTTGTTGCCGTGCTCAAGGATTTCTGTGCGACGAAGTATCGCGCTGAGGCCATTTATTGCATCGGATGTTTCGGCAGTCAGCAAGATGCCGCAGTCGTCGCCCGAGGCCTTGTCGATTTTGATCCCGAAGTGCGTCGGGTAGCGCTACGGGCATTCTCCAATTTGTCCGGTGTACAGTTCCGCTCCGTTGCCGAAGCTGTTGACTGGATCACAAATACGCAAGGAAAATGAACTGAGTACGGCTGGAGGTGACGTAAATGATTTTTTACGACGTACCAACAACTCAGGAACATGCGCACTTCAAGGTATTGATTTCAGCCAAATAGATCGGATCAGACCATGAGCGTCAGGTCGGCGGACCCGACCTACTTGATTGACCAGCCGGGAATTCGGGCCGATTGAGTTGAGTAGGCTGCCACACACCGCACCAAAATGCTCTAAACTACGCCGAGACATGGCGAGTTCTTTCGATTCACCAAGAAGTCCCGCAACCCCGCAGCCCGCGACCATGCAGCGGCCGTGGGTGTTGCTGCGCTCGGTGACGCGGCATCCGTTCATTTTCAAGCGGATGATTCGCTCGGCGGATGAGGGAGCGCGGCCGGGCGATGTCGTGCATGTTTACGACAAGTCGGGCTTGCTGTTCGGGCAGGCGTTGTACAACCCGCGGTCGCAGATCGCGCTGCGGATGCTGACGTACGGCGAGGCGCGGGCGGACGAGGCATTCTGGCGCAGCGCCATCGCGCGGGCGGTCGAGTTGCGCCGACGGCTGAATCTTGATGCGGTCACTGATGCGTACCGAGTGATTCACGCCGAGGGCGACGGGTTAAGCGGGTTGATCGCCGAGCGGTATGCCGACTGGCTGGTGTTTGAGTTTTTCTCAAGGGGGATGTACGAGCAACGGGAGAGGCTGGCGCGCGAATTGGCGGCGGCGCTGGGCGCGCCGGCGAGTCTGGATCGGCCGGGCCGGGCGGGTTCGTCGTGGCGGGTCGTGTTTCGGGCGGACAGCGGCGTGGAGATGGCGGAGGATTTCCGCGTGGGCGAGCCGCGGGCGGTGGAAGTGGCCGGCGGTGAGTTGAAGCCGCTGACCGGCGGCGACGGGGATCCGCGCGGCGGGTCAAGCGTCATCATCCGCGAACACGGCGTGCGCTATCGCGTCGATATGGCGGGCGGGCACAAGACGGGGTTCTTCTGCGACCAACGCGACAATCGTCTCAAATTATCCCGCCTGTGCCGCGATGCGAGCGTGCTCGACCTGTGCTGCTACACGGCGGCGTTCGGACTGTGCGCGAAGGTGCTCGGCGGCGCGAGAGAGGTGACGAGCGTCGATCTCGACGAGGCGGCGCTGGCCGTCGCGAAGGAGAACGTGAATCTCAACAGCGCACGAGTGAATCTTGTCCACAGCGACGCGTTCATTTACCTGCGGCAGTTGATCGCCAATGGCAAGAAGTTTGACGTTGTTGTCTGCGATCCGCCGAAACTGGCACGCTCTCGCGAGGAACTGGACGACGCGCTCCGCAAGTACTACGACCTGAACGGCCTGTCGATGCAGGTCGTCGCGCCGGGCGGCATCCTGCTGACGTGCAGTTGCAGCGGCCTGGTGGACCGGCCCACGTTCCGCGAGACGGTGGAGCGGGCGGCGCGGCCGGCCAAACGGTCGATTCAATGGCTGGACTGGAGCGGCCCGGGGGCGGACCACCCGGTGATGCCGAACTGCCCCGAATCGGCGTATCTGAAGGCGGCGTGGGTGCGGGTGCTTTAGTTCGGGGCGGTCCGGGGGATCGGGGGCGAGCGCAGCCCGGATTTCCGAGGAAAGTGCGGCGTTTTTGCGGCGGTCGGGAGTCTGGTAGAATGCTACGCTTCCGTTCGCCGCCCGGTGTCCGTGCGGAGCAGGGCGGGGACCTTCTGGAGTTTCGTGGATGACCTCGGTCAAGACAGGGACCAGCGTGACAGACAAACCCATACAGGCGGCCGCGCCGGCCAAACCGACGAACGGTCACGCGCGCAAGGCGTCAGGCCTGTATGCGACGGTGATCCAGCAGTTCAACAAGGCGGCGGACCTGATGAAGCTGGATTCCAATATCCGGCGGATCCTTTCGACCTCGACAAACGAAATCATCGTGCATTTTCCCGTTCGCATGGACAACGGGAGCATTGAAGTGTTCACCGGGTATCGCGTGCAGCACAACAACGCGCGCGGCCCGTTCAAGGGCGGCTTGCGCTATCACCCGTCGGTGGAGATTGACGAGGTGCGGGCGCTGGCGGCATGGATGACGTGGAAGACGGCGATTTCGGATTTGCCGTATGGCGGGGCGAAGGGCGGCATTGCGTTTGACCCGAAAGGTTACAGCCAGGCGGAGATCGAGCGCATCACGCGGCGGTTCGTGTACGCACTGGGCGACAACGTCGGCCCGGAGTACGACATTCCCGCGCCCGATGTGAACACCAATTCGCAGATCATGGCGTGGTTCCTGGATACGTACTTGTCGACCGTCGCGCCGCACGAACGGCAGCGCTGCACGCACGTCGTGACCGGCAAACCGATTGTCTCCGGCGGCAGCGTGGGTCGCGACAAGGCGACGGGCCAGGGCGCGGCCTACATCATCGAGGAATGGGCGAAGGATCATCACCTGCCGCTGTCGCGCGCGACGTTCACGGTGCAGGGATTCGGCAACGTCGGGTCGTGGGCGGCGAGGCTGCTTGCGGCGCACGAGTCGAAACTGGTCGCCGTGGAGGATCACACCGGCGCGATCGCCAACAGCAACGGGTTCGATGTCGAAGACCTCGCCGACTACGTGCGATCCAACGGCGGGGTGCGCGGCTACGCCCGCGGGGAGTCAATCGATCACGAGGGCTTCCTGCGAACCAAGACAGACATCTTTATTCCGGCTGCGATGGAGAATCAGATCACCGGCGAGACGGCCGGTCTGCTGGATTGCAAGCTGGTGGCCGAGGGGGCGAACGGGCCGACCGATCCGGAGGGGGATGAGATTCTGCAAAAGCGGGGGATTCACGTTATCCCGGACATCTTGTGCAACAGCGGCGGCGTGATTGTGAGCTATTTCGAGTGGCTGCAAAACAAGCGCAGCGAGTTCTGGGATCTGGATGAAGTGGACGGCAAGCTGAAGAAGAAGATCGTCGGCTCGTATCGCCGCGTGCGCGACACGGCGAAGAAGCACCACACGGACTGGCGGACGGCCGCCTACATCGTGGCGCTTCAGGCGCTGGAGACGGTTTACAAAGAGCGCGGTATATTCCCCTGATTCCATCCGCGGTGCGGAGCATTCTGTTCCCACTGCGTTATGAGTGAGCAGCCTCGCGGCAACGTCGCTTTCAAGGAGTTCCCCATGCGATGCAGGTCTTTGTTGAAGCCCCTGTGTGTTTGCGCGCTGACCATCAGCCTGTGGGCGGGTTCCGCCGCGGCCGCTCCGGAAGACACGGTCGCCGACGGGGTTGTCGGGCAGAACAATTTCACCAGCAATCAAAGTAATCAGGGCGGAACGCCTTCCGCCTCGACGTTGAACGGCGTTCGTGGTCTGACGGTGGATCAGGCGTCCGGCCGGTTGTGGGTTTGCGACACGGGCAACAATCGCGTGTTGTCATGGCCCGATGCAGCGGCTTTCACCAACGGTCAGGCGGCCGACATCGTGCTGGGCCAGGCGGACTTCGCGGGCGTCGATGAGAACCGCGGCAATGCGAATCCTTCGGAGCTGACGCTTTCGGGCCCGCGCGGCGCGGTCGTTGACTCAACCGGCAAGCTTTATGTGGCGGACTCGGGCAACAAGCGTATTCTCCGATACGACCCGCCGTTTCTCGCGACGAATGAACCCGCCGTGCAAGTGTTTGGACAGGGCGGCAGTTTCACGACGAAGGATCAGGCGGTGAATCCGACCGCCGACAACCTCGGCAACCCCGACGGTGTCGGCATCGACCCGAGCGATAATTTGTATCTTGCGGATCTCAATCTGCACCGCGTGCTGGTGTACAACTCGCCCACGACGACGGACACCACGGCCGACATTGTGCTGGGTCAGCCGAATTTCACGTCTAAAGAGCGGAACCAGAATGACGCAAACCCGGTGCCCGCGGCGAACACGCTGAACAATCCCGAGGGCGTGACGGTGGATGCCAACGGCAATGTTTACGTGGCGGATCAGGGAAACAATCGGGTTGTACGCTATGAGCCGCCGCTCTCCAACAACAAGGCCGCGTCGCATGTGTTCGGCCAGCCGAATTTCACGACGGGTACTTCAGGGACAAGCGCCATTAAGATGGACACGCCGGTCAGCGTGGCCATTGATCCGGTCAGCGGCAATCTCTATGTCGCCGATTCGATCAATGATCGCATCCTGGAGTTCACCGATCCGGCCAACGATAACACGGCGGATCGCGTATTCGGGCAGACTGACTTCTCCGGGAACACCAACAATCCCGGCGGCGTCAGCGCGAGCACGTTGTTTGATGTCGGGGGCGTGGCCTGCGGACCCAACGGCGCACTGTACGCCGGTGATCGATTTAACGAGCGGGCGTTGCGCTATGACCCGGCCCCGGACAACGGCAACAACAACGGGAATGGCAATGGCAACGGAAATGACAACGGCAACGGCAATGGAAACGGAAACGGCAACGGCAATGGCAACGACAACGGGAATGGCAACGGTTCCGCCGATTGCGGCGCCGGCCTTTGCGGCCCGATGGGCGGCAGCATGTTGCCGTTGATGGTGCTGGGGCTGGTGGGCCTGCGCCGTCGAAATGTCAGACGACGAACACGAAAGTAGTAATCAGCGAGCCGATGGGTGGGCACTGCCTGCCGCGGCGACGATCAATCTTCCGGCTCATCGCGGACGACCTGCACGCCGGGGTATCGGTACATCTCCAACTCGGCGAGCGACTTGCGGATGTCAGCCTGATTGGTCCCCAACTCAAGCGATCGGCGGAAATGCGCGACTGCTCGCTCGCGAGCCAGCGCCCCGCGCGGGCCGCGCGCCCTTGCCAGCACGGCGTTCACACGCCCGGCGCCGTTGTGCGCGGCCACATTGTTCGGGTCAATCTCCAGAATCTGGCGGTATTCGGCGAGCGCGTTGCGATACTCGTTCCGGGCAAAATGCGCTGCCGCCTTTTCGATGTGCGGCGCGACGGCCGCCGGATTCAACCCGATCGCGCGGCGGAGATGGTCCAATGCGCGATCGACGTCTCCCAGCAGGCGATAGCTGACACCAATGCCGAAGACCGGCTCGTATCTCGTGCCGTCCAGCGACTCGGCATACTGGTAGGCCCGAATGGCATCAGCCAGTTGCGCGCGTGGATCAGCATGCTGGGCTGCGCCGATGCGCAGACAATCGGCGAGTTCCATCGCATACTCAAACCGCTGCGGATCGTACTTGACGGCGGATCGAAAGCTTCCGGCGGCCAGGTCCATCGCCCCCTGTTGCAGACGAAGCCGCGCCAGACCGGCATGGGCGGCCGCGCAGCGCGGGTCATGGCGAATCGCCCGCTGGAAGGCATCGGCCGCGCTTTCATCGCGCCCGCGCTGGGCGTGATCTTCGGCGCGCTTCAGCTCCCATGAAGCGGTCGATTTGTGAATCGGCTCCATCAGACGCTGGTTCGTTGCGGCGCAGCCAACAAGCATTGCGCCGACTGCCGGCAGCGCAACGAGTCGATGGGGGGCCAATCCAATACTTCTGAAGGTCATCGCGAAAACAGCCCGTTTGATGGATCGCGCGGCCGTCGGCGCGGTGGCTTGCGCAGTTGTCGGGCCGGCGCGATCTTCGTTATTATCGGCAAACGAAACGTGCAAACCGAGAATCCGCCGAGAGATAGGGCGATTCCCCGCCGTGCGGAAGCACGCATTTCCTTTGACTTCGCCTCCACGTGACTTATTATTTCCTTGCTCGACAATGAGCCACCGAAAGAGGCATGAATGCGAACGCTGGTCGCCATCCCCGTTTACAACGAGGCCGCATACGTCGCGGACGTGCTGGCGGAGGTCCGCCAATACGCCACGGATGTGCTGGTTGTGGATGACGGTTCCACGGACGGCACGTCGGCAGTTCTTGCCGGTTTCGAAGGGATTCAGGTCATTCGCCATCCGGAGAATCGCGGATATGGGCAGAGCCTGATCGATGCGTTCCGGTATGCAGACTGCCATGGTTACGACTGGATTATCACGATCGACTGCGACGAACAGCATGAACCTGCCGGCATCCCCGATTTCATCCGGCGCGCGGCGGTGGACGACGTGGACATCGTCTCCGGGTCGCGCTATCTCACCGACATGGCAGGCAACACGGTCGCGCCGGAAGACCGTCGAGCGATCAACCGGCGGATCACACGGATTCTGAACGAACGGCTGGACTTGAACCTGACCGATGCCTTCTGCGGGTTCAAGGCGTATCGTGTGTGCGCGATGGCGAGTCTGGACCTGACGGTGCCGGGGTATGCGTTTCCGCTTCAATTCTGGGTGCAGGCGGTGCGGCGCGGACTGCGGATTTGCGAGTTGCCGGTGCCGCTGATTTATCTCGATCCGACTCGGCATTTTGGCGGGCTGCTCGATGACCCCGAGGCGCGCCTGCAGCATTACCTCGAAGTGTTCGAGGCGGAGTTGGCCCGTCCGCTTCCATCGCCAACGCCCTGCGCCACGCGCCGGCGCTGTTGACCTTCGCCTATCATTCCAAAATGACCGCCACCGAGATCGACGCACTGGCTGCTCCCGCAGGCGATGGCGACGTGTTGACCTGGCCCGGGGGCGGGGCACTGGCGGACCTTGCGGCGCGCAACCGGGCCGCGCGACGGAGATATTCTTACACCTTACTTGATACGCCCGCGGGCGATTTGCTGAATGACGATGCTTCGGAGCCGCTGGTCGTCGCGGCGGGCCACCAACCGGGGTTCATCCATCCCGGCGTGTGGGTCAAGGTCGCGGCGGTTTCCGCGCTGGCATCGCGCTTCGCCGGTCGGGCGGAGTATTGGATCGTCGACAGTGATGCGGTTCACCGTACGGCGCTGGCCTGGCCGGAGATTGACGATGGAATCGTGACGGCGCGGTCGGTCGCGGCGTTCGCGGACTTTCAGGCCGGCTGGGCGTTTGAGTCGATGCCGGCGCGCGCCGCGGCGGAATGGATTGCTTTTTTCGAGCGCGTCCCATCGTCATTTCGGGAAGGACCCGCAACGGCATTTTCCCGTTGGGTGACGTCTTTCCTCGAGAGTGCTTCCGGACCGGCGGCCTACGCGCAGCGGTGGCGAGCCGGAGTGGCGGCGATAGACACGGCGGCCGGCGTCGCCCCGCCAGACTACCGATTCGTCAGCGACGAGTTCAACCTGTGCAGTCCCACGGCCGCGCGGCGCGGCACATGCTTCGTGGGTCATCTGATCGCCAACGCTGGAAAGACTGCGAAGGCGTTCAACGGGGCGCTGGCGGCTTATCGAACGCGGCGCGGCATCGCGGGCGTGCAGCATCCGATTCCCGATCTTTTGATGGACGGCGCGCGGGTGGAAGTGCCGCTTTGGGCGGTGCGCGAAAGTCGGCCGCGGCAGCGCGTGTATGTGTCCGTCTCGACCGGAGGCGACCTGACGCTCTGGGCCGACGGGCTTGAACTGGGGACAACTTCCGCCGTCCGATTGCAATCGCAGCCCGGCGCGGCGCTGTGCGAGTTGGCGGCTGGATGGAGCCTGCGGCCGCGGGCGCTGGCACTGACGATGTACCTGCGTCTGCTGGCTTGCGACGTGTTCATTCATGGTATCGGCGGCGCGAAGTACGATCAGATCACGGACGATGTGATTCGACGGTTGTTCGGCATTGAGCCGCCGGGTTACGGTTGTGTGACGGCGACGCTTCGATTGCCCCTGCCGCGGTTTGACGCCGGCCCGCGCGATCTGGATCGCGTGTACCGCGAAGGACGAGATCGGCGTTTCAATCCGCAGCGGTTGGCGGCAAGCAGTGACCCAAAGCATGCCCGAGAGGTCGCCGCCTTGATTGAACGGCGGCAAAGAGCAATCGACTCGTCGATGCATCTGCGAAAGGAAACGCCGCGTTTGCGAAGTGAGCGGCGCATCCAATACGAGGCCATTCATCGTGCAAATCAGGAAATCGCTCTCGCCCTGGGGCTGGTTCAAACCGGTCTGTCGGAATCGCGTAGCGGCCTGAACCCGGCGGCGCAGCAGGTTGCTCGACTGAAGCGAGAAATTGAAAGCAACCGCGTCGCGCAGAATCGAGAGTGGTTCGTCGGGATGCATTCAGTTGAACGGCTACACACACTGGCGTTTCGGGCGGCGGAGGCGATGCATCGCTCATGAGCGACCTACTCGGACATGTCCCGGTCCTTTCCGACGAAGTCGCGCGGTTTTTTCAAGACTTGCCCGCCGGATGGGTCGTGGATTGCACCCTCGGCCTGGGAGGGCACTCCAGCTTGCTCCTCCGCGCGAACCCAAGGATTCAGGTGCTGGGGTTGGATGTCGATGAGTCGAACCTGGCGACGGCGAACGGGAGGCTGGCGGAATTCGGAGACCGATTTCGGTCCGTTCAGTCCAATTTCGGCGACCTGGCTGCGGTTCTGGCGGATGGAGGAAGCGCAACCGGGCCAGTTGTGGGGATTATGGCCGACCTGGGGGTCAGCAGTAACCAGATTTCCGACCCGCTTCGGGGGTTGAGTTTCGACGTGGATGGACCGTTGGACATGCGGCTGGACCGGCGTCAAAAGACCACCGCCGCCGACTTGGTGAACACGCTGGGCGAGGGAGAGCTGTCCGATCTAATTTACTTGCAGGCGCAAGAACGGCACAGCCGAAGAATTGCAAAGCGGATTTGTCAGGTTCGTCGGCAAATTCGGCTGAACAGCACAGTCCAGTTGGCCCGATTGGTCGCCACGGCAATGGGCGAGGACCCAGACTCGCACCGAAGCCGCATCCACCCGGCAACGCGAACGTTCATGGCCTTGCGAATGGCCGTGAACGGTGAGACGCAGGCGTTGGGTCGGCTGCTGGAAGCGGCTCCGCGATGCCTGTCGATTGGCGGACGGATTGCGGTGATCAGCTTTCACAGTGTGGAAGATCGGGCCGTGAAGGAGAATTTCAAGGCGATGTCGGCTGCCGGTACCTTTGAGGTGCTGACAAAGAAGCCCTTGACGGCGACGGAAGAGGAACAGGCCGTCAATCCGCGAAGCCGGTCGGCCAAGCTTCGCGTGGCACGTCGGGTTGCGTAGGGCAACTTGGAATGCGGCTGGCGGCGCGCCGGTTGGACGCGTTCGATGAGAGGGTCGGGAGCGCGATTGAAGCTTGTAAACAAGGACGTTATCACCTAGACTGCTCGCCACGGAAGTCATTGCACACGGAGGTGCGCTCCATGACCAAAGAGACCAAGATCGGCCTGTTGGTCGGTTTGGCGTTCATCGTACTTTTCGCCATCATCTTATCCGAGCGTGGCACGGCGCATCGCGACAGCAAGGCGCCGGCGTTTGCGTTCATGGATCAATCCAAGAAGTCATCCAACGTCGCTTCGGACCATCCGCTGGGAGACATGGGGCGCGTCCCCGTGGAGACGCAATTACCTCCGATCGTGCGCCCGAGCACGACGCGCGTGCCGGTGATGTCGCCGATTCAAGAGGAACGTGTCGTGCAGGCAACGCCGCGCGACGACGAACCACTGGAGGAGCTGCCGGCCGATCTTGTCAACAGTCTTAATCTGCCGCGCGTGGTCGATCCGCTGGTGCAGGAAACACCGGTCGATTCCGCGACGCGCATCGCGCAGAACAGCGGTTCGGCGACGCCGCCGGTCGGTTCGCCCGCCGCGACGCCCGGCAGCCCGGTGATGTCGCCGGCTTCGCCCGGTTCGGCATCGGCTCTGCCGAGCGCCAATACGACTTTGGCTGCGGGGTCGTCGCCGCCAACGGCGTCGAAAGAAGAGTTGGAGCGCATCGCGAAGCAAGTGGGCATTCGCGTGCGAACGCATCACGAGGTTCAACCGGGCGAAAGCCTCGGCAAGATCGCCGCGAAACACTTCGGACGCTCGACGCCGGCGCGCGTCGATGCAATCTACGAGGCCAATCGCGATGTGCTGAAGAACAAGGCTTCGGTGCGGGCTGGAACATCGTTAAAGATTCCCGACCTGGGTGAGGGGTTTGAGCCGGCTCCGGAATTCGTGTTGAACAAGGAAGCCGCCCCCGTCAAGCCTGGCGTAGCGGAGCCTGCCCGCGCCGGGCGCACGACGTTAGTCGATGCGGCGCCATCGAACCCGCGCGGCGCGTCCGCCTCGCCGGAATCAGCCCTGCGCATCCCCGTGCCCATTCGTGAGCGGGGGCAGATTGAGTCGATCCAGTTGGCATCGTCGCGGCCGCCGGTCGATCCAGCCGAACGCCGGGAAGAAGATCGCTCGACCGACGCCAAGGCAACCGGCGAGCGCACGTCCAAGCCGATGGCCTATCGGTGGTACGAGGTTCAGAAAAACGACACGTTAAGCCGCATCGCGCGGCGTGAGATGGGGGCGGAGCGCTACGTTAAGACATTAATGGATATCAATCAGGACCTGCTGAAGAACCGGCATTCGCTGAAGATCGGCATGAAGATCCGTGTGCCGGCGAAGGTGGCCGGTTCGTCGGAGTTGAACGTCCA